>CAZREP010000025.1:0-36892 GCA_964599035.1 uncultured Terrimonas sp.
AAAAATAAAAAAATTGGGGCTGTCTTAAAGTTTTACTTTTGAGACAGCCCCTTTTATTTTTTGTTGTTTCGTAAACCAAGTAGGCAGCGCCTCACTGCATCATATTAATTAACGCTTTACCCCGGATTTCTTTGGGAACATCCTTATATATCGGAACATTAATCATTTGATAATACATACTTTGAACTCCGTCATTCTCCAAATCATAATAGTTTTCCACCTTTAAACCATTAGCCCTACAATATTCCATTCCTGTTCTTCTTTCAATGCCAAGAGTTGTTGTAAGAATCATTGTTTCCAGATGTCGGACTTTATGATAATCGCAATCTTCACCTCCAACTAAATTATGTACTGCATACCACCTCCCAATTTTAGATTCATCCACAACAATGTAAGGAAAAGAATGACTGCCCTTAAAATCCGGAACAATTTCATCAGTGGGCGAGGACAGAATACCTAATGACTTCCATCCAGTATCCTTTCTTAAATTAGGCCATTTATGCATACTTCTTGGCCCAAATAGCCAATCACAGGTTTTTAAATCATCCATACTATTTTCTTTCACATCTGAAAATATATTGAATACTTGGGCGAGCAATCCATGAAAACTGCTCAAATGCCTAAAATCAAAAAATTTACAAAATGCATACTTTTTTATTTCAGGTACATAAAATTGAAAAACAGACCCTGTAAAAAAATTTTTCTTTTTCATCTACTGAAATTTAAGTGCCTGTTCCCAGTTTGGAATATTGCTGTTTAACCAATACCGAGCTTCATTAATATAAATTTCTTTGATAGTGGCATTATTTATATTCGCAAGTTTCCCACTTGCAACACCTCCGTTCAACTCAATCATTATTTGTTCCACCCCTAATGCAACAACGTTATTAGGAAGATTTTCTAAGCCCCTTACAACAGATACCTCCATTCTTTCAATAGCTTCAGCTGTATATCTAAGCTCAATACCGCCCCCACACTGGCGCAGGTTTAGTAGCCGTGCCTTGTGCTTAGCCAGACCTGTTGCCTTATTTTTACTTATCTTAGTTTCTGAACCGGACAACGCACAAATAATACAGTCATGAATTTAATTTACACCTGCTCCTATTGCAAAACAAGTAATGCTTAGGCATCAGGTCAGCCACCACACAATACCATCGCTACAGACCTGCGCCAGATTTAGAATGATGACCCTCAAATTCCAATTCTTTGACAATAACATCGCATATTCTTATGCGGCGTGAAGTATAGTAAATCTTTTTATCTTTATGTGGTCTTATCTTCTCATATTAATCAGTTTCATAACTTTTTCATAGCAGACCTGCGCCAGGGGGCACACATCTGGAAGGCAGCTTTGGTAACGAAAAACAACACTATCTCCTTGATAAGATAAAAGCAAGAACCCAACACACAGAAATCGCCTGGATCTTCCTTGGTATGTTAACCAGCAATGCCGTAAAAATTGCCAAGCGACGATCAAAGAGCACTTCACTTTCCAAAGCAGCATAACAACAATCACCTTCTTCATAGCCCATGAAAAACAACTTAGCGGCAAGCTAATGGGAAA
Source organism: uncultured Terrimonas sp. (assembly GCA_964599035.1). Taxonomy (GTDB): domain Bacteria; phylum Bacteroidota; class Bacteroidia; order Chitinophagales; family Chitinophagaceae; genus Agriterribacter. The sequence continues at coordinate 1,565 of CAZREP010000025.1, forward strand.
GCTATGCTCTACAAAGGCAAAATCAATGACAATCCGATAAAAAATTGATCGTTGTTCTCAATACAGCAATAAAATCAGATCATATTTATCATACGAAATAAATCGTACATTCCCGTCTCTAGCATTTTCAGGGAAACCCTTATTATCCGTCGTTCGGTAATGTATCGCTGACAGGTTGCTCTCCAGCAGAGCCTGTTTCCTTTTCCATTACCTGTATTAAAATTAAAAACAAAATAATTAAATACACTTTTTCGAAAGGATAACGCATGCGCAGGTCGGTTATTGAAAATAACAATTCTACAGTTGGCGTACCTTTCTTAAAACAATTACAAAAACTGGCAGCCCTTTGTATTTTAAAAGGTGACTACTCATAGCAGACGGTGTATTTTTTATTAGTAAATCTTTTTATCTTTATGTAGTCTTATCTTCTCATATTAATCAGCTTTATAACTTTTTCATAGCAGACCTGCGCCAGATTTAGGAGCCGTTTCGACACTTCATCAGCGGTTCAATGATGTTCAGCTTCTTTACACGCACCTGGTACTGTTATTACAACACCTTTACTACAGCACCTTCAGGTGGTTTGCATACGCTGTCTGCACAGCCTATGCGGTAGACCTACTACCATCTTTTATCCGGCAGGCAAAGAACTATCCTATTTCTTTAATTCGTGACACACCCAACAATGGCGGAAAAAGAAGCGGGACCGTATCTTGTGCCTGCTACCCGAGTATTTTTAATATGCTTATTTCATGAGTGCATATACTTGCGCTATCAGGTGAAGGAACATTACCTGTTTAGAAGTTCCTACTTCTCGAAACTATTTGAAGAAGGTCCGTCTGGAGTTACATCTAGATAAGTGCCATTGATAAAAAGAATTCCATTTCCAAATTCTTCATAGTCTTCGCCTTTTTCATTAAAATTCTTCCAATTACTTAATAAAATCTGACAATATCCATTTTTACTAAACTCCCATTTTCCTGTATCTACAAGTTTGTGTTCCCCCTTTTCGAAAACATGAATAAATTCGCCATTTTCCCAGAATTCTATGTAATTTATTGCATCTTTATTATTATAACAATAATATTTACTGATAATATTTTCATTGCATCTATTTAAATTTATACATCCATGTAAAACAAAGCTGCAAAAGCTAATCAATAATATTTTTTTCATTTCATTTACTAGTTATTGAAAATACGCCATTGATATATTGTTTAATTGTGGATAGTCGAACATTTCCATTTTTCCTATCATAATTTTTTCCAAGATGAAACATCAATGAACTTCTACTTGTTTCATTATAGATTTGTAGCACCATATTTCTATCCTTAATACCGACTCTAGCTACAGCTCCGCCTATAAAGAATTGAGATGCATTAGAGTTGATATGTTTTTGTAGCGACTCCAACCAAGAAGAAGGATTTTTAGTCGGACTGAATTCCAATGCTATATTATATGTTTTTGAATTTTCTAAATTAGAAAATTCATACCCATCTTTTCTAGCTGCGACATTAAATTCTTCCACAATTTCTTTTAAAATTCGCCCATCTATTACACTATTTGCAAACTGATGTATTCCAACTTGAAATTCTCTGACCTCTTTACCTGTACCCGTAGCAAATTCCCAAAGCAAAATTCCTATAGTTCCGAGCTCATCTGTTTCAAATATCTTTTGTTTTTCTGTTTCAGACAAATTAGATAAGTCAACTCCACCGATATACAATTTAGCTGTTTCTTTTAAGGCTTTAGAAGCTAAATTGTCAAGATATGAATCCTGATCCGGTGTGGTTCGTGCATATGGTGGAATATACATGCCCCTACTATCATATCTTGCTCTTCCATACATATCCACCTCCTCTCCACAGGTATTGCATTCTGCATCAGCACCTGTAGGATCGGAAAACAATACTGGATTATTGTCAAAGGCATTATAAGAAGAATAATTAAAGTGATTGATGGGGTCTACCTGATGAAACCTTCCTATTTGCTGATCATAAGTTCTTGCGTTAAAATTATAAAACTCAAGTCCGCTTCCATCGCTAAATTCTTTATTCTGTATCTCATTTCCATTATAACCTCTTTTATTTTCAGGCTTTCCAAATGCTAATGCTTTGGAGCTGATCCCCGCCATAGTAAGTCCGAATGGATAGTAATGTGTCTCCTCCAGTATAGGTCCCCTGGTATGTGTTACCTGCAGGTTGTCAAAGAACACGTCAATGTTGGTTGCCTCATTGCTGCTGTAAATATACAAATAACCATTTGTATTTACAGCTACATTTGCCCGGGTATGGATGGTGGTTGTTCCGCTGTTGCCTACCTGTTCAAAACCACTTTTACCTGGTACTACTTTAAACTGTTCGTCCAGCAATATCCAGTTAATGTACGCTTTCGGTTTGGTGCCGCTGGTGGTTTGGGTGCCCATGAAGACCGTGAGCGCAGCGTTCAGCCCGCTGCTGCCTGACTGCAGGTCACCCGGCATCACCTTTCCGCCGCTGGCACCTGCCACGCCTGTGCTCAGTAGGGCAAGCAGGTCTGCCAGCACGTTGGGGCTGCTGTTGGTGGCGCTGCTGCCGCTGCTCCAGCCACTGGCTACCCGGAAACTATAACTGTCTCCGGACATTACCTTCAGTATTATGTTCGGACCTATCTTCTGTACGCCTCCGGTATTTCTAACCTTTGCTACTTTTCCGTTGGTGCTATACATTGGATCACTGAACCAGGAAGGCTTATTTTGCTGCGTATTGCTTAGGTTAGCATAATAGAGCTCCTCCGTAGCAATGCTGGCCGTTTCCATAGTAGCAGGCGGGTATACATCCTGCTTTTGCTCTTCGGTAAGCACCATCCTCACATTGCCCAGGTGGTCTTTGATAAAATAGTCGTAGGCAAAGCCCGATGGAGTATTAGGGCTGCCCGCGGTATTGAACAGGGTTCTTATCCTTCCTTCTTCCTGACCTGCAAAAAGCAGCTTGTCGGTATAGTTGGGATTGTTGGGATCAGCAGGGCTGATGGTTTTGCTTTCATAAACAAAAGCGCCCACATAAGTGGTAGCAGTGGTAATGGTTTTATTGCCGTTGGCTGCAGATGGATTTTCCACAGTAACTTTCTTCAGCTTATTGCCTGCCGCATCGTACGTATAGGTTACGGTACCTTTCCCCGTGACTGTAATTACCTGAGGCAGATTGAGGTGATTGTAGGTGATGGCGCTGATATCCTTGTTCAGATCGGCGGTAAGATTACCGTTTACATCATAGCTGTAATCATTGCCCGTACCGCTGCTGCCGTCATAAAAGTCGCCTAATTTATGGTTGGTGCTAACGGTGTCCACTACCTTCAGCAACCGGTTGCTGTTGCTGTTGTAGGTATAGGTCAGCCGGTCTATCACGGGAGAGGTGTTGAGCTTCAGCCCTTTCCGGGTCATGGTTTTAATATTGCCGTTAGCATCATAGGTCAATCCGCTCACCGAATAGTCTATCCCTGCACTGGTATTGAATACCGCGCTACTGCCCGAGCCCGACACATATTGGGTAAAGGCCCCTGCCGTGAGCCGGTTGGCGGCATCATAGCTGAAATTATATTTTCTCCTCTCCTGGTCGCCTTCGCTCTTCCACAGCATACCGGCTATATTGCCGTTGTACTGTTTGGTGGCATAGGTTCCCAGGCTGGCGTTTTTGTCGTAGCCCAGTTCCATGGCAAAATACTGGTCGGCATTGGCACTACTCATGTACCCTTTGTTCACATTGAGCAACCAGCCCCGGATATTGTATTCAAATGCCTGTTCCTGTAAAGGTTGGCGGGGGTTGTAATAAGTATGGGTAGAAGGGTCCTTTTTACTGCCCACTGTTTTTTTCTTAAGCTGCCCCAATGCCCCATATTCTGTTTGGCTGATGGTGGCATAGGCGCTCATGGCTCCGCTATTGAACAGGCTATGTGCCTGCCTCTTTTCTGTCTTTACCATCCTGCCTAAGTTGTCATAAGTATTTTTGGTAACAGTGGTAATGGTTTGCGCATTGGTTCCGAATTTCTGCTGCTTCTGTACCGTTACCAGCGGCAGCCCCTGCCAGCCGTACTGCGCGGTAAGCACATCTGTGCCCCCGGTGGCATTGGTGCTTTTAAATTGTATTACCCTTCCCTTGTTATCATAAATATTCAGGGTAAATAAATAAGTTGAGGTTCCCACGATCTTTATTTTGCTGCCGGTTCCCATTCCTTTGGTAAAGGTGGATTTTGCATTGCTTACCGGGTAGGGATAGTTGGTAGTGGAAGCGGTGAGCAGGTAGCTGTTCCAGGTGGTTTCATAATTGGTGTTGGTAATGGTGCTGCCAGAAGCGCTTATCCAGCTATAATCGTCATAATAAGTATAAGTAAGCGGCTCATAGCCGGAAGAGGTAACCGGGTATGGAGCAGGACTTGCTGCGGCTGTACGGTGAGCCGCAGCCGTAGTAGCATTTGTCCACAACCCGGTCTCTACGGGCCGGTTCAGGTCGTCATATTTGGTAACCTGCCATTTTCCGGCAGCCTTCAGGTTGGCATCCTGTGTCATTACCAGGCGGTCTCTTGCGTCATATACCATATTTACATCGCCCACACCGGGTACTTTTTTTACGATCATACGCCCGCGCTCGTCATACTCATAGCGAAAGCACTGCTCGGCAAGTATGGTGGCATTGGTCAATACCCAGTTGGAAGCGATCAGCTCTACTCCACGCGGCTGCACCACACATCTCAACTGGTTCAGATCGTCATATATATAATAAGTACAGAGCCACCCGGTATGGCTGCTACCCGTGCCGGTGTCTGCCGCGGCCGTCAGTTGTACTTTTTTTAAAATAACCTTTCCTTCCTTGTCTTTAAATTCCACTACCTGCTTGTTGTGCTCGTCTGTGGTAATGGTCTTATAAAGTTGTCCTGCCGCGTAAGTGGCAGAACTGGCATAGCTGCCCCAATTTCCCAAAGTGGCATGGTTGGTTACCTTCCAGATACGCACAATATCGGTTCCGGTATTGGCAGCGTATTTTGTCTTTATTGATCTGCGTGCGCTCTCGGTAGTATTACCCGATGTACCTACCCAGCTATTGCCGGGTGCAAAATTTTCCTGCGGACGGTTCAGGGGCGAGGCTTCATAATTTACCTGGCTGTAATACCATGTTTCACCCTGGCCTTTTACAGGGCTGCTGCTGTTGGCATCGCTGTAAAACCACGCCTGCTCCCCGAAAGGGTTTAGCTTAAACAATCCATCGTTGATATGTGTATTGCTCCCCGTGTTGTTAGCACCAAATGGAAGGTACGATACCGATTCACGCCCTAACGAATCATAAAGTGTAGGGCTTACCAGATCTGTGGCGCTGCCTCCCGTTACCAGCGAACCTTGTTTTATCACGGTTTGCAGGGGGCGCCCTATACCGTCAACATATTGTGTAGTCATCTTAAACTGATCGGGTGTTGCCGAGGTGGTGATATTGGAGGCATTGCTTTCCGGCTTTATCGCATCCCAAGTGCGTACATAACTCACCGGTGTAGAAGTGGTATAGTTTGCAGGTAAAGTACGCTGGGCATAAGTACAGACTCCCGTGATTACTGTTACCAACAGCGATAACAGCAGTTTTTTTGTACTGAGAATATTTTTCATAATGCTTTAATTCTTTTATTATGGAGTGAGTTATATTTTCCTTTACGCTTTTCCTCCATCCGGCAATTCATTTTTCTGTTTGGTTTTTCGCATAAGGTCTTGTCAGAATCCTGTCCGTTAACGGGCTGGTCGATGACAGGTTTGGCCCCATTACAGCATAGAGTTCTCCTTCTTCGTTCACAAAGAATTTACTTCCTGCTCCCCGCACATCCTGGTCAAAATGATGATTCATATCCTTGCTGGTCAGCCACTGGAACAGCGAAACCTGCCCTGTTCCCTTTTTCACCCTCATCCCTTCTGTAATAATGATATTGGTACCTGAAGCTTTATATATCTTTTTCAACTTATCAGCATCCTGCATTCTATATCCTGCTTCTTCGGATGGAATGCCGATCACTACCACAGAGCTTTGATGTTTTGATTGCAGCCTTACGATATCATTAGCAGATAGTGTGGTATCCTGAGAGGAAAGGGGAAGTACCACAAAGAGCATCTTCTTTCCCTTAAACCGGCTTAGCTCTATTTTATGACCATCAATGGTTGTTATAGTAAGGTCGTAGATGCCTTCCGGTGGACGAAAGGAAAGCAGCAGGAACACGATCATGAGACTACTAAAAATATTTTTCATAAAGAGATCATTTATTTTCTGTTTAATTGAATTAATCTACCACGATACTGTTACAACTCAAACTTAGACTTACGTTATAAAAAGTCATCGCTCCCGGGCCGTCTGCCCAATAGCCACAGCCAACTGAATAGTTATACCAACCCGAAGGACTACCTGGTGTAAGGGTAATATCGTAAGTACCCGGCGGTACACTGCCTAATGTAGTGGCGTCATGAGCGTATATAGTGTAATTGTAATTCTGACCCGAAGACACATTATGAAGCTGTACGGTGATATTTGTACCCTTATTATTCTCACCATACACCGATACATTAAGAACCTGGCAGGTTCCAAATTGATTAGCCTGGCTTTGTGCATACTGCTGCGCCTGCTGGTTTGCCGTTTGTTGATCAACATAAGACACAAACTTTCCCTCCGGAACGGTAACATGGTAAGCAACAGGACCTTGACCGGAAGGACAATTTTGAGAGTAATAATTACCGTTTATAGCTGCACTTGCATAAATGTTACACCTTTCCGGCTGTCCGAAATAATTGTAACAAAACTTCTTTATGATATTATTATCCTGATCCCGAACCAGCATCAGCCGGTTAAAAAGATCGTAATCATAATATGTTGTCTTACCGGCCGGGTCGGTCTGGCTGGTTACGCCCTTCAATGGAGCAAAAGTATAAGTAGTGGCAAATGCGCCGGAAATAGTGCGCAGTTTATTGAGCTCAGTTCGTAAGGCCGCATCATCAGAAGGGTTATCCAATACCGATGGATTAGTGATCTTGCCTGATGCGGTGGTGTAATCTGTGCCAACAACTTCTGCAACAGGATATTCCTTACCATACCCCCACAGATAGGCTGTTTTAATTCCGTTTCGGGCAGCAGACTCCAAAGGATTACCCCTATTATCATATTGGGTATAAATTCGCACCGGTTTATAATGTGCATCCGCACTATACTGTGAAGGTGACGATGATGGTGGCAGAATTCCCGTTAAACGGTTACTGAATTTGAAGTTTGCCTGCAAAAGCGGACCTGTAATTTCAAGTTTCAAGAGACTATCAGCCAACCCTGCGCCTGTGGTTTTGTACGTGATTATATTACCGCTTACAATATTATTTACTCCTCCTTTTTGTTTATATACTACCTGTTCTATCGGGAATGAGGCTAAATGGTTTGCCTGCATGTAATCGGTGAATGCCACACCCGGTGCATAGTCATCAGGAAAACTGGTAGCCGTTGTTATCACACTTCCATCACTCCCAGATGTGGTAACTCTTGTAGGTTGCAGGTGCTTAACATTATCGTAGTATTTATTTACGGTAGTGGTAATTGGAGGGGTTAGTCCATTTGTACCAAAAGTCGTTTCTGTTGTGGCATTATTGTACAAAAAACAGGAATGTACAAAATATATTGAGGTTAAAGGATAACCAAAAAACCTACCCCCTTCGGAGATTGGTATGACTTGTACCGTGGTCTTCAGATCAAGACACGGCACATCTGTTATACTTGTGGATAATACTGCATAGGTGTTTGTAATATCTTTTAGCAGTCCCCCACCCGTATCATAATAGCGCGTGCGGATTTCCAGTCCCCGCTGGAAATCAATTGAGGACATATGTGCTAGTTTGGCGTTTGTGGCTCCAGTGATAAATGCCATTATTTCATCGGGATAATCTTCATAAGTTGTATAATTATGTTCAATGGACGAACCATCCTGGAAACGTTCTACCACCCTGCTATAACCGACAGGTGCTCCGTCACCAGTATCGTTAACAGGTTCTGACGCGGCAAAAAATCCCTCCATAGCCCCATCAACCTGTTGCAGCGATACATAAAACGCCGGAAATACCGATAAGTATCCGCTTGATATCGAAGGATTTTGGGAACCGTCCAACTTGTACTCAAAACTCCTCGTTGTAGTTGTTATCCCATCGTTTGTAGCAATAGACTTAATACGCAAGCCCGGACCAACTTTGGCATAGATCGGAACTAATGGTCCCACTTTATAAACCGTGGCATAGCAATGCGCCTCAGCTATGTCGGCATTCGACCCCAGCAGCAATTGATCAGTATCAAAAAGGCCTCGTAATGTATGTGTACCAGCAGACAATTGAACATCGTAGTCACGGTTTCCTCCATTAGGCGCCCAGCTATGCAGATCGCCATCTGCCCTCCAGTTATAACTTAAGTGTACATGAGTCGGCTCAGTTAATGTAAACGAAACAGTGGACGGATCCTCTTCAAATTCCCCTTCGTCCCTGTAATAGTTTACTTCATAATACTCCGGCGGCGTACTTGATTCGGTCATCGGGTTTTGATCAGCCGCAAAAGATGCGCCTTGTGCACTATAGTCATTAGACTCATACTCAAACAAGGTATATCCCCCCGTAGGATAGGTGATCTTCTCTAATATTTCGGCTTTTACAAACGAAGGGTCAATTGATCTGTTAGCACTACCCACATATTGGCCAAACTCACTCAAATACATTTTAGGTATCCTGTTGTCACCGTTTGCAGCAGCATTATAGTATCCCCAATAATCAACATCGTTAGAGAGGTATGGATTTTGAGGAGGAGGTCCAAAAGGTAGTGGCAGTTTCAAAAAATTATAGCTGAAAGAATATTTTTGTACATCCGTCTGATCACTGGCCTGCACTATCAGGTTCTTCAATTTCAGGCGCTCTGTGCTGTTTTCAAAATATTCAAACTTCCATGCCTTAATTACCTTATTGCTTTTATCTTGTAAGATGATTTCTTCCAGCTTTTTTTCTTCTGTATACGAAGAACTGATTCCGGAGGGAATAAAACAGGGATCTGTGCGTGTTGACTTCTCAAATAGCAGCTTTCCATTATTAAAATCAATCTCATCTAAATAGATCACTTCATCTGTGCTGGAATTTAAACTGACAGTTGGACTTGTGACCAGTTCAAAGTTGGGATCTGAGATTGTGCCCGTGACTTCTTTCCTGGTTTTGTATTGCTTATACCGGAATTTACTCATTGGGGCGGTATATTTTAGCACAATGCTGTCTCCGGACAAATTGGATATCTTGGTCAGATACCAGGCTGAGGCCGGGTGGTCTAATGCCATATAACTGAAATTGCTGCATTCTGCCTGATCGAAAGTATAAACAGTTCCATCGTCTGTAGTCACCTTAAATCCGGTGAATCCCGCGGGGCCGTATAATTCCTGAATTTTAAATGGAACTTTTCGCTTGAAATGTATGTTCCTGTTCCAGTCAAATACAAACTCTCCTGTTTTTCCACAAAAATTAAATTGATAGATATCTGATCTGGGGTCAAGTTCACCATTGTTGTAGTCATCAAAAAACTGGAATAGATAGTTATTCCAGAGGTATTGTATGCTTGTATTGTCAGTATAGAATCCATGTAAAAAATCATCTGGTAAGTCTCTGATTATTCTTGTGATCACACCACCTGCGTTTAGGCTAAAACCCAAACCTACCCAACCGGGAATATCGGAAGGTTTGTTTCCTGATCCATGATAGCTAAGAGAAACATTCAATGAAAGACGTCCGCTTTTAACAGTAACTATATCCTGCCCGATATTAACTAACCCGTTATACAGGCTAACAGGATACTCTCCGTATTTACCCAACCCGGCGGCCGTTGGGGACGGATACAAAATTTTATTGTTTTCCAGGTCTGAAAATGAAACCTGTGCATTTAACTTTGATTGACTGATTAATCCTACAATCATAAAAAATAAAATCTTTTTCATCACATTTATTTTAAGGATTATTATTTCGCCTGCATCGCAGATTCACCGGATTAAAAGATTTCGCCAATTAGCTAAACCTTCTTTTAGCTTTCAATGCTCACCCTGCACAAGCTCTTTTAAGTAGATCACTTCCTCCGTGCCATCTGCGCAATCCTCCTCATCCGTGATCCGGACAACTTATAAGCCATACCCCACCCTCCACACAACCGCAGGTGTAGGCGGTACATGCTGTTTGTATAGAAAATCATACAGCACCTGCATGGTTCCCTGTGCTTTCTTTCCTTTCTTCAGCGGGGAGCTGATGCTGTACTTCTTGGTCAGTCCCGCCAGTGCGCTCCTTGTCCAGTTGCTGTAGTTCTTGAATACTGTAAAACTTTCCACTGTTTTGGTATAGTTCATCTCCGCACCCGCAGTGAACCACAGGCTTGCCATAAAACGGCTGCCGGTTTTAAATAAGTCAGGAGCCTTCCATTCTGCAAATGCCCTCAACCCTATACCTTCTCCCGTTAACCTTACCTGCTTCCAGCTTTGCCCCCATCCCATACGCCCGCTCATTCCAACCCCGACAACAGTCTTGTCTGTGAGCTGGTAACCTATCGTCAGCGCTATATCGGTAGTTACCGGGAAATAAGTATTGGACTTTTGTGTTTGAACATTCACTCCATATACTATTCTATTTTTCAACGGCTTCGTTTTTGTTGCATCAGGAGTAAAGCCCTCTGGCATTACCATTTCGCTACTGCCGCTGCCCAACTGGTTCAGTTTATCTTTCAGCTTACCCAGTTCATCCTGTGCCTGCTGCATTTGCTGCTGCAGGTATTGGGCGGGGCTGGAAGTGGCGCCATTGGTTGCGGATATGCCTATCCGTTGCTGCATCAATTGCTGCACACCGGCCCTGGTCTGCAATCCCGCCTGCGGAGCACCGTAGTTTTCCGGCATGGGAAACAATTGGGCTAACATGGAATGCTTTTGCATGAACTTTTTAAATGCCGGCAGGGTTTGCAGCGTTGCCAGTACCTTTTTCATCAGCTTATCGGGGTCGTTCAAAGCATCCTTATATTCCTGTACCTGCCGGCCATAGTAATAAGCCTGCTGCTGGTATTTACCGAGGTGCTTTGTAATGTCTTTGGGCAAACCGGCATAATTTGATAATAGCTCTTTAAGCTGCTGCTGGCGTTGCTGCACATATTGTTTGACCTGGTCTGCCTGCTGCAATTTGTTTTGCAATTGATTTACCTGCTCCAAGGAGCTGCCTATCTTTTGTTGAATGTCTTTTGATTGGGAGGCAATGTGTTTTGCTTCTTTTAAAAAGCCGAGGGCGCCCTGCAGGGAATCCAGCCCGGGGAGCCACTGTCCGCTGAAGGCCTTATCCATTTTGCTATTGGCGGCAGCCAGCTTTTGAGAGAGCTGCTCATAAGTTTGTTGGGTATTATTGACTATTTCCGTGGCGCGGGAGGAGTCCAGCCTTGCCAGCTTCCCGCGGATCTTTTCTTCCTGTTTGGCCAGGCTGCGTAAATATTTCCCGGATTGTTTGGTAAGCCGCTCGTCAAGCCCGCTAATTTTCTGATCCACCCGGCGGGTGAGTTGTTCCGGTATTTGAACAGTACCCTGACGGGCACTGTCCTGGGCGGCAGCAGCCATAACCAGCAATAGGGGAAAGCATACCAGTAGTATCCGGCAGATCATGTTCCGACAGTTTAGGAATAAGGCAAATGGGATCAAAGGATCCGATACTTTATTGAGGGGTGCGGAAAACCAGCAGGGTTAATACGGACGATGAATAATAATTCAAAAGTATAATACTGCTTTTGTTTTTTTTACCCCCAATTGGGGGTATTTTTGTTTTATCCCTAATTTCTTGCTTATGATCACACCTGCAGAACAAATCACCACCGTTGCTATTGCAGACGACCACACGCTTATGCGGACCGGCCTGGTAAGCCTCATTGCCAACACCCCTCATTACAGGATCTGCATCCAGGCCGAAAACGGGAAAGACCTGCTGGATCAGATTGATCGTGTGGGGCTGCCGGATATCATCCTTCTTGATATCAGCATGCCGGTAATGGACGGCTTTGAGACCATGACGCTACTGAAAAAGAAATACGCTAACCCTAAAGTAATTGCACTTACCATGCATGACCACCCGGACACTATATTTAAGATGTCCCTTTTAGGCGTAAAGGGCTATGTGCTCAAAACAGAGGCAGATGAAGATCTTCTATGTACGCTGGACGCTGTTGCGGGCGGCGGACAATACTTTCCGGAAAAAGTTAATGAAAAGCTGCGCCTCACATCGGCCGGCAGCCTCTATCGTAAGAAAGTTTCTCTCAAAGAAAACGAGCTTACCTTCTTAAAGTTGCTGTGCGTGGGAATGACCTACGGGGAGATCGCAGATAAAATGCACGTAAGCTATTACACCATTAAAGATTACAGCCGTGCTTTATTCGGGAAGTTCGAGCTGAAAAGCAAAGCAGAGCTGATCTTATTTGCGATCAGGTATAAGCTCGTGGAAATGGGATAGCGCTATCCGCCATGCATAGAATCGTCTGTGTGATCTGTGAGAAATATTTTTCTCTCACTTCTTTCACTCAGTCATTGTGTATCCTTACTAAGTTCAGGTTGGTGAGAGGCGCTACGATCAGTGGGAACTTCTCCACGGTAACATTGCTGGCGTCGAGCCCGAATCCTCTTTCTTCCGACAGGCTCACTTCCTTGATCCAGAAATAGGCTTTCATAATAAGCGTTTCCCAGAAGGGCAGCTCATTGTCCATGCTCAGGAATTTTTCCATTACAATGAACCGGAAATCGCCCACCACGTTATTGCGCTGCAGGCTTTCATAGCGGCTGGTGATATTAACTTCCTTGTTGGCTACCATATCTTCCACCACCTTCCTGAACATCAGGTTGATGCGCGGCTCAACGCGGAAGCCCAAACGGAATTCCACGCGGATCACTTCGTTGGGTATAATGGTCTGCACTTCGTATTCGCAGGTATAGGGATTGTCTAAAGTGTCTACGTGCACAAACCAGTATATGTCGGCCCGCTTGGGTTTCCTGTTTAAAATGGAATAAATGATCTTGTGCTCGATCTCCTTTGGATTATTGGCGCTGGTAAGATATACCAGGTGGGTGGCGTATTTGGTAACCGAAGTGTCATTGCTCAGCTCCTGCAGCAGAGGAATATAGTCTTCCAGCCGTACAAATTCCACGTAACGGTTCTTGATCTTCCGGCTCCTGAACCATATATACATGATCAGGAACATCCCTCCGCCTATGATTACCGTAATATATCCTCCGTGGGTAAATTTTTGCAGCAGGGCGAATAAGTATCCTCCCTCAATAATAAGATAGCCTATCAGGAAAAGCCATATCCACGCCGATTTTACCCGGCGGTTCACCAGGTAGTTAGCGAACAATATGGTGGTCATGAGCATGGTAATGATAATAGCCAGTCCATAAGCGGCCTCCATGCGCGAAGAAGTTTGAAAGTACAGCACCACGCCCGAGCAGCCAATGAACATCATGGCATTGAGCCAGGGGATAAACAACTGGCCCTTTTCTTCCGACGGGTACCGGATCTTTAGCCGGGGCCATAGGTTAAGGCGTATGGCTTCACCGATCAGCGTAAATGAGCCCGAGATCATGGCCTGGCTGGCTATAACAGCCGCGGCGGTTGCTATAATAACCCCCGGAATGATGAACCAGTCGGGCATCAGGTCAAAAAAAGGATTGATGGAGGAATGTATGCCGGCAGGAACATCGGGATGGTTCTTTAACAGGCTGGCTCCCTGCCCGAGATAGTTCAGCAGCAGGCAACTTTTAACAAAGATCCATGATATGCGTATGTTTTCCCTTCCGCAGTGACCCAGGTCGCTGTACAATGCTTCCGCACCGGTGGTGCATAAAAAAACGGCACCTAAGATCCACAATGCGCCGGGGTTTACACTTAGCAGCTTAATAGCATACCAGGGGTTGAACGCCCTGAAAATAGAAAGATCATCAAAAACGTGCCATATCCCCAGCACTGCCAGCATGCTGAACCAGAGGGCCATCACCGGCCCAAAAAACTTACCGATGGAAGCGGTACCGAATTGCTGCAGGAAAAAGAAAGCCGATAAGATAAATATAACAATGTAGATAATGTACTGGCTGAGGTTATGAAAAGCAGGCACTTTTTGCAGGCCTTCAATGGCGGAAGTGATCGTAATAGGAGGCGTGATCATCCCATCCGCCAACAGGGCGGCACCCCCGATCATGGCGGGCAGCACCAGCCATTTTCTTCGCCTGCGCACCAGCGCATACAGGGCAAATATGCCACCCTCACCCTTATTATCCGCCTGCAGCACCAGCACTACATACTTAATGGTGGTTTGCAGCGTAATGGTCCAGATAATGCAGGAGAGGCTGCCAACGATAAGGTCTTCGGTAATAGCCCTGCCGCTGATAATGGCATTGAATACATACAGCGGGGAGGTTCCAATGTCGCCGTAAATGATCCCAAGCGCAATAACCAGGCCGGCGATGGTAGCTTTGTTGGTATGTTTGCCCACAACTGGAAGTAGGTTAAGTAAATATAATTCTTCAGAACCAATTCAAAACAAACGCCAAAGGTATAGGCTAAATTACAATTGCACATAGAAAATCAGGAAAGCATACCTCCGGGCCCTGCCAACCGGGTAAAAGAATATTATTATATGTTTGGTTAAAAAGATCTGCAGTTGGCATGCAATCGGTAAAAAGCGTCTAATTTGCAACCGGATGTGTATATTTAAGAACCAAATTGATAAAAATGGGGCATAAGAAATTAATCATATTAGCGGTTGCAGTGCTGGCCCTTCCGGTGTGGGCGCTATCCCAGCGCATTCATTATTCCGAGCCTGGAAGGGACGACTATCGCCAGGTAAATTTCGAGATCATCGGTAAAGTAGGCGCTAATATAGTAGTGTATAAAAACTACAGGTCAAAGAACGACATATCCATATTTGACAATGAAATGAAATTAAAGGATAAGATCAATCTTGATTTTTTGCCCGACAAGATCATTAATGTGGACTTTGTTCCCTACCCCGACTTTTTTTATATGGTATACCAGTACCAGAAAAGGAATATCGTGTACTGCAATGTAGTGAAAATGGATGGTGCAGGACAAAAGCTGGTAGGCCCGGTAGAAATTGACACCACCCAGATCGGCGGCACAAGCGATAATAAAATTTACTCCACTATTTACAGCGAAGACAAGCAGCGCATTGTGGTGTTTAAGATCAACAAGCGAAACGAGCGGAACTACTTTTTTACCACACTCCTTTACAATGATAAGATGGAGTTCAGGAAAAAAAGCAGGCTATCGGTAACCATGCCAAAAAAAGATGCGGTATTCAGCGATTTTGTGGTAGACAACGATGGGGATTTTGTTTTTACCCGCTGCAGCAGGAACGGCAGCAGGGATAATATCTCGCAGATGGACCTGCTGATCAAGCCGGCAATGTCGGATACTTTTCTTGTTAATAATATGCCGCTCAACAATAATTTCCTCGACGAAGTCAAGATCAAAGCAGACAATATCAACAAAACCTACCTGATCAGCTCTTTATACTATAAGCAGCGAAGGGGCAACGTGGAGGGAATATATATAGGCGTATGGAACAAGAACGAAGTCCGGATCAGGGCAGAAAATTATAACATCTTCAGTGAGGAGCTGAAGGAGGACGCCAGGTCGGAGAATACTTCTGCCAAAACAGCTTTTAACGATTATTTTATCAGGCAGGTGATGCCGAAAAAAGACGGGGGTTTCATGATCGTAGCCGAGTTGTTTTTTACTTCCTCGCGCGGTAGTAACTGGAACCGCTATGATTACCTGTACAGTCCGTACAGTATGTATCCCTATTCACCTTACAATAGTTACTGGAGTCCTTATGGACTGTATGGCAATCCCTGGAACAGATGGAACTACGGGACCAGCACCCGGTACTACAGCGAGAATATTGCCTTGTTCTCCTTTGATCCCAATGCCACCATGGAATGGAGCAATATCCTCCATAAAAGCCAGTTTGACGACAACTCTTCCGATGCCCTGTCGTACATGATATACAACACCGGCAGCGAGATCAGCTTTTTGTATAACCAACTGGAGCGCCGGGTAAGATTACTGTCTGAGCAGAGTGTAACGCCCAATGGCACGGTAAAACGCTCTCCAACTCTTAAAAATCTGAATAAGGATTTCGAATTTTTACCCAAGTATGGCAAGCAGGTGGGCGCAAGGCAGGTAGTCATGCCATGTATGTACAGGAATTATATTTGCTTTGCAAAAATTGATTTTTAAATAACATTCCTGTGATAACCTCCTTTAAAACCAATTCTCCGGTTAATATCTTTCTATTATTCGCCTATGCACTTGTACTGAAATGGTATTCTTTTTTGCATCCGCATGTACCGGTACCGCAGCCAACCGATGGCTTCCTGTATCTCCGGCTCTTAAACTTCCTTGCTCCTGCAGGGCAATCGGCACCCGTTATCTATCCTTTCATTGTGCTTCTGCTTACCCTCACGCAGGCAGTTTCTTTTAACAACCTCATCAATAACGAAAAGCTCCTGCCCCGACCCAATTATTTGCCGGCAATGGCATATATACTTATTACCTCGCTTTTTCCCGAATGGTGGCAGTTATCGTCTGCACTGATCATCAACAGCCTGCTGGTTTGGGTATGGGCAACGCTAAGCAGGCTGTTCAACCATCCGCGGCCTAAAGCCCAGGTGTTTAATGCAGGGTTGGTGATAGGATTGGCTTCTTTCCTGTATTTTCCGGCTATCGGTTTTTCAATCCTTATATTTTTTGCCCTGATCACATTACGGCCTTTTCATTTAAGCGAATGGTTGGTGGGAGTGCTGGGAATTATTACTCCTTATTACTTTTTATTTGCTTTCCTTTTTCTCGGTAATACCTGGAACCCCCTCACTTACCTGCCTTCCATTTCTGTGAGTTTCCCAAAATTCCAGCAGGATATATGGGCCTGGGGCGCTATATTGCTGCTTATCGTTCCTTTTTTGATCAGCGGCTTTTATATCCAGGGCAATATTCTGCGCATGCTCATCCAGGTGCGTAAAAGCTGGAGCCTCATGCTTTTTTACCTGCTCATCACCCTACTTATCCCCTTCGTTAACTTTGCTTCTACTTTTGAATACTGGATCCTGTGTGCCCTGCCTTTCGCTGCTTTTCACGGCTATACCTTTTTTTACGCCGAAAAAAAATGGCTGCCTGTTGTGCTGCACTGGGTTTTTGTGGCTTTTGCCCTGGGGTTGAATATATGGATAAGCCTTACAGGAACATCATGATTATTTCGGAAAAATGAGTATTGTCACTCTGTTAAGCACTCTATATTTACTATTGTTAGATTAATGTCAATATACCGGTAGCCTTCGATGAAGGAAGATGCCGGTTGTTGTAAGCCTGCTTTGTACATGACGGCAGGAACATTTTTAATTCCTATAAAGCAATCTCATGAGCGGAAAACTTAAATCTTTAAAGTATTCTTCAAGAAGAAAGTTCATTAAAACCGGCTCTCTTGCCGCAGCAGGTTTTTTTATTGTCCCCCGCCATGTGCTGGGCAAAGGATACATAGCCCCGAGCGACAAATTAAATATTGCAGGTATCGGCGTGGGAGGTAAAGGAAAAAGTGATCTTGCCGCTTTTGCCAAAAGCCCCAATGTAAACATTGTTGCCCTGGTGGATGTGGATGACCGCCAGGCAGTGGAATCCAGGAAAAACTTTCCCAAAGCCAAATATTATAAAGATTTCAGGGAAATGCTCAGCAGGGAGAAGAACAATATAGACGCCTGCTCTATTTCCACCCCCGACCATACTCATGCGGTGGCCACTTTGGCAGCTATGCATCTGGGTAAGCATGTATACACGCAGAAGCCCCTCACACACGATATCTACGAAGCCCGCATATTAGCCCAGGCTGCAAAAAAATATAAGGTAATCACCCAAATGGGCAACCAGGGTGGATCGGGAGACGGTGTGCGGAGAATGAAGGAAATATATGATACGGGCATAATAGGACATGTGGATAAAGTGCTGGCCTGGACCAATCGTCCTGTATGGCCGCAGGCCATACCCGACCCCGGCAAGTATAAAGTACCTAAGGAGCTTGACTTCGACCTTTGGCTGGGCACGGCTCCTAAAGTGGATTATAAACCCAATTACCTGCCCTGGAACTGGAGAGGATGGTGGCCCTACGGCACAGGTGCTTTGGGTGATATGGCCTGCCATATCCTGGACCCTGTTTTCAGGATATTGCCCATAGATTATCCCACTTCGGTAGAATGCAGCGTGGCAGGCACCTGGACCTTTATCCTGAAAGAAGACGATCATAACCCCGACTGGACCCCGTTCTCTACCAATATCCATTTAAATTATCCCCGTAAAGACGGCAAGGGCAATATCAAAGTGAGCTGGTACGACGGAGGCGTTATGCCCGAAGTGCCGGAAGAATTATTGGCCGGCGAGGCCTTTGGCAATTCCGATGGCGGGGTATTGTTTATAGGCAGCAAGGGCAAGCTGTTGGGTGACTGTTATGGTGCTAATCCAAGGCTCCTGCCGCTTAAGGAAAATGCATTGCTCAGCATCCCCGAAACGATCGCCAGGGTACCGGGCGAAGATCACTACCTGCAATGGGTAAATGCCTGCATCGCAGGATATGGCAATGCGCAAACCAGCTCACCCTTTGAATATGCGGGTCCTTTTACCGAAAGCATCCTTATCGGTAACGTGGCTATCCGCAGTTGGATGTTCAGGGATAACCCCGGGGGCAGGCGTACCGCTGACAAATATAACGGCCGCAAAAAGCTGTTGTGGGATGCAGCCAATATGAAAGTAACCAACTATGATCCGGCAAACCAGTTTGTAAAAAGAGAATACAGGGAGGGCTGGGATCTCACCCTGTAATCACGGGATAGCGCTGTAGTATAGTTGTTTTGCATAACGTTCGTGAAGAAGGAAGATGCCACATAAATTGTGGGGGAGGGAAGTATAGCCACCAATGCCCGAATATTTAATGTATTTTGATATTTTCATTCGTGAATTCGTAGCATAGAAGAAATATGCGGAGCCATTACACAACAAAGTCTGATTACAGAAACCCTTTTTAAACTTGTTTGTCAATATGAAAATAAGATGGCGGGCGGGAGCTATTCCCGTATCCAGCTTATTTTGCTGCTGCTGTCGGCCCGTTTCCCTTTTGCAGAGGGCACTGCTATATAGCCGATATAAAAAAAGCCCAGCAGCTTATCGGCCTGTCCCAGTCCAAAAAATGCTTTTGCCTTATCGTAGTATGTTATCCCTCCCGTAGTCCAGTATCCTCCCAGTCCATAGGCAGTAACCGAAAGATAAATATTTTGTACGGCGCAGGCCACCGCCTCTATGTCTTCCGTTTCCGGTATCCTCGTATTGGCGCCGCGTTTCATGCCTATGGCAATCACATGCGAGGCTTTTAATGGCTGTTGCTGGAGCTTCAGGAATTTTTTTTCGGCAAAACTGCTCCCGGCCTCCTGCCTGTATAATTCACTCTGGAAGGAAGCCAGTTGCTTTAAGCCGTTGCCCGTGAACACGGAAAAGTGCCAGGGCTCATTTTGACCGTGAGTAGGCGCCCATGTGGCATTGATCAATATTTCATGAATGATCTCATCGGGGATATGTTTCCCGGCGTCGAACTGGTCGGGAAAAACCGAGCGCCTGTTGCGGATGAGATGGTTGATGTGGTCGGTATTGTATTGCATTGCATATGTAAGTATGAGGTATCAGGTTTCAGGGGAAATTCGTTTTAATACGGCATATCGTTTATTATTTATTTATAATTTATCGTTAGATCCCTTTCGGATTTCGGATTTAAGGCTTCGAATTTATCCGCCCCGGCGGACAGGTTTGGTTCTTGTCTTTTGGTTCTTGGTGCTTTACCCCCTGTTTCTCGCAGCGTTCGCAACGAAGCAGCGGCGCGGCGTTGTAGCTATCAGGCAGCAGACTTCAGTTCTGAGGTGAAATAGACTGATATCCCATAGCAGGCAGCCCATTTCGGATTTCGCTCCGAACATTCGGAGTTCCGGCTTCGAATTTGGTATTTAATAAAACTTATTTGGTTCTTGTCTTTTGTTGCTTTTCACCTCCTCTCCCTCCATCTTCTGTATATCTTTATAGCGCTCATTAAAATGATCATCAGGCCTGCGAGTCCCAGCAGGCCCCAGGCCCAGCTCATATTCTGCTTTACGGAAACCAGCATCACAATAGCCACCAGGAAAATGGTCGCCACTTCATTCCATATTCTTAACTGCTGCGACGACCAGCGGAAAACACCGCTCATTTGCTGTGTGTAAATACGCTGCAAGGAAAAATGATATAAAAACAATCCCAGCACAAAGCAGAGCTTAATGATCAACCAGCCGGGCAGCGATCCAAGCAGGTGCCACATCCACAGCCCGAAGATGAAAGTGAGAACGGCGGAAGGCCAGGTGATCCCCATCCACAGTCTTTGGATCATAATGCGGTATTGTTGGCGGAGAATGGTTTTTGCCGGTTCCGGCTTGTCACCGGCTTCCGTATTGTATATAAATAGCCGTACGATATAAAACATGCCGCTGAACCAGGTAACGATAAAAATGATATGCAACGCTTTAATATAGAAATACATCACTTTATTTTAGGAACCTGCCTATAACAGGAAGTTTTTGAAATTCATGCTTTTCCACTTTCAGGATAAAGATCAGGAATGCACCCAGTATCAGGGTGGCGGATGTGTAGCTAAAGGTCATGTTAGACCATAAGTGCGTAAGCAGCCTGTGCAGGTAAAACAATAAAACCACAATGACCATATAAGCGCAGAGCTTTTTCCAGGCGTAGGGAACCGGGTATTCTTTCTGTCCCCATAAATAGCAGGCTGCCATCATACTGCCGTAACAAAAAAAAGTGGCCCATGCGCTGGCCATATAGCCATATTTCGGGATAAAAAGATAGTTGATGGCTACGGTTACCAGGGCGCCGCCAATGGTTATCCATGCGCCCGACGATACTTTGTTGGTGATCTTATACCAAACAGACAGGTTATAATAAATGCCCAGGAACATGTTTGCCAGTAAAAGCACGGGCACGATCTTAAGCCCCTCCCAAAGCACAGGGTTTTGTATGAAATATTTCCACACGTCTAAGTACAGGGCAACGAAAAGGAACATCGCACAAATAACGATCACGAAAAATTTCATCACTCTTGCATATACCCGCTGGGGATTTTCGCCCATGGCCTGCTTGAAGAAAAACGGTTCGGCGCCCATGCGGAAGGCCTGTATAAAAACAGTGATCAGGATAGCCAGCTTATAACAGGCGCCATAAGTAGCGATCTCGATCTTTATGTCGCCGTTTGCCGATATGCCCCACCAGCCCAGCATGAGCCGATCTAAGGTTTCGTTGATCATACCCCCGAACCCTGCCACGAGCATGGGAAGTGAATACATCATCAGCTCTTTCCATTGCCGTATATTGAACCGCCAGCGGATCGCCTTCAGTTCCTGCCAGAGCAGGATCAATGTAAATACAGATTGTATAAGATTTGCCAGAATCACCAGGGTGATGCCCAGATGTTCACTGCTCAGGAGCGCGAATACGCTGTTAGGATCTTTTTGGGCCAGGGAAGGACAAACCGAAAGGAAAAAGTATAATGCGCCTATATAAACAAGCACGCCGGTGATACGGATAGCAGCGTACTTTACAGGACGACTATCCTGCCGCAGCTTGGCAAACGGTAGGGTAGAAAGGCTGTCGAAAGCCACGATCAAAATAAAGAGCGTTACGTATTGGGGATGATCTTCCACCCTTATGATACGGGAGATCGGCCCCGTAAATAATAAAAGAACAGCTGTGAACAGGATCGTGGTGGCGATAAGCGATATGCTGGCTGTATTATACAGGTCCTTTTTGTGCTTTTCCTGCTGGATGAAGCGAAAAAAGCCCGTTTCCAGTCCGTAAGTGTATAATATATTCAGGAAAGGGATGGCTGCGTATACCAGGGTCATGTCGCCATAGTTGGCACCGCTCAGCTTAAGGGTTAAGTAAGGTGTAAGAATATAAGTGAGGAGCCTTGGAACAATGCTGCTTATTCCATACCATACGGTTTGTCCTGCTAATTGTTTAATGCCCGCCAACAATAAAATATTTAAACCTGCAATTTAGCTTGCGTAAAGATAAGCGGAATAAGTATTTTGATGCCGGGCTCATGTTCAGAGCGAAAATTTTTGGCAGATGCAACCTTTTTTCTGTAATATGTAGTCTCTTTTACAACCTTTACTATGATGAAATACTCTTCAGCTGGCATGCCATCCGAAAATATAGGGTATTCCCTCCGTACCTTTGAGAAGTTAAGCTGTGGTAAATAACAACCGCCGATGGCGGCTAAACAAAAAACATACACATGAAAAAGCTTTTTTTAATTCTTTTAGCGGCTATTGTTTACAGTACAACCGCCTCTGCGCAGGTTAGCGAAGCGGTGGTGGACTTCAATAAAACCAAGAGAACGGTAAAATCCATGGAGATCAATGATGCGCCGGATGTTGTGGAACAAGCCATAAAAAATAAAATGGTGAAATTGGGCTATAAGGCCAAAGAAAGTAAAGGATGGATGGAATTTAAGGATGTTGATGATCGCAGCATCACCAGTGAACGCAGTGACTTTTATGTAAAAGTGGAAAGGAAGAGCAGAAAAGATAAGGAAACCAGCCTGGTATATTTCTTTGCCAGCAAGCCGGGCGACCAGGCAACACCCGTACCCTTTGAAGGCAACATGTTGACGGGAGATGGTTTTTACAGCGATGTCGTTAGTCACACTACAGTAGAACGGTTAGAGAGGGATATCAAGGCGCAGGAGGATATCACTAAGAAAGCCCAGAAAAAATATGACGACCTCGTAAAAGACCAGGCTTCGCTTGAAAAAAAGATCAAAAACCTGCAGGACGACCTGGAAGACAACAAGAAAAAGCAGGAAGCCCAGGTGCAGGAAGTGGAAACCCAGCGCAAGATCCTGGATCAGTTAATGTCGAAGCGCAACAGTCAGTAGCGTGCATGCACCGCTATGAAAGACAGCCTGGCCTGCCGATAGTTGGCAGGCATTTTTATTGGTGTAAACAATGTAACTTTGCGGCTTCTTTTTAACATTCTTCATGAGCGATCCTCTAAAACATGAATGCGGCCTGGCATTTATAAGATTAAGAAAACCTTTTTCGTATTACCTGCGGCAGTATGGTACAGTAATGTATGGATTGAACAAGCTGTACCTGCTTATGGAAAAGCAGCACAACCGGGGGCAGGACGGTGCAGGAATAGCAACGGTAAAGCTCGACACAGAACCGGGCTACCCTTTCATGCACCGCATCCGGAGCATTGAAACAATGGCTATCGCGGACCTGTTTCGCCAGGTGTCGGAAGAAATTGCCGAGCTCGAAAAGTACCAGCCGGATATTAAAAAGCATCCCGGCTTAATGAAGGGCAACATCCGTTTTTTGGGTGAACTGCTGCTGGGGCATTTACGATATGGCACCCAGGGCAGGAATAATGTAGAATTTTGTCATCCCTTTATTAAGTGTCATACTATTCCGGCACGAAACCTCGCGCTGGCAGGCAACTTTAATCTTGTAAATACGGAAGAACTGTTTGCTTTGGTAAATATTGAGCCCGGTGCATTTCAAAAGCAAAGCGATCTGGCTGCCATGATGGAAGTGGTTCATCATTTTCTGGTGAAAGAAGACGAGCAGCATCCCGAAAAGCTTGACATTGTGAATGTTTTAAAAAAATCGGCAAGGCTTTTTGACGGGGGCTACCATGTGGGCGGATTGATAGGCAACGGCGATAGCTTTGTTTTGCGTGATGCCCACGGTATACGTCCCTCTTATTATTATATAACGGATGATGTTATAGTGGCGGCTTCCGAGCGTGCCGCTATCCGTACTACATTTAATGTTGGAGAAAACGAAGTGAAAGAGCTGATGCCCGGCCAGGCACTGATTGTACGCGCAGACGGCAGTTATCAGGTCGAGCAGATCATTGAGCCTGAAGAGCGTAAAGCCTGCAGTTTTGAACGCATTTATTTTTCCCGGGGAAATGATAAGAAAATTTACAGGGAAAGAACAGCCTTGGGCCGTCATTTGAGCAACCATGTGCTTAAAGCTATTGATCATGACCTCAAAAACACGGTTTTTTCATTTATCCCCAACACCGCGGAAGTAGCTTTTTATGGCTTATTAAAGGGGATGGAGGAGTACCTGAACAGTATTAAAGTTCAGCGGATACGCTCCTGGGGAAAAGACTATGATGAAGAAAAGCTGGCTGAAATGATCAACCGGAGGATCAGGGTAGAAAAAATCGCGAATAAAGACGTAAAAATGCGCACTTTCATTACGGAAGATGTCAGCCGTAATGAATTGGTGCAGCATGTGTACGATATTACTTATGGCTCCATAAGAAAAAGAGAAGATACGGTGGTGGTAATTGATGATTCTATTGTTCGCGGAACAACGCTCAGGGAAAGTATCATTAAAATGTTATCAAGGCTTGAACCTAAAAGGATCATTATTGTTTCTTCCGCTCCGCAGATCAGGTATCCCGACTGTTATGGTATAGATATGAGTAAAATGAATGATTTTATTGCCTTCCAGGCCGCCATTCTGCTGATCAGGGAGCAAAAAATGGATCATTTGCTGCAGGACCTGTATAATAAATGCAGGGAGCTTGAACGCAACAGCCAGCTACATACGGAAAATGTAGTAAGAAATATTTATAAGCCCTTTACTGCGGAGGATATCTCTAAAAAAATAGCGCAGCTCATTACGCCTTCAGATGTCAGTATCCCGGTTGATGTAATATACCAAACCATTGAAGATCTTCACGAATCCTGCCCCACCAATACAGGAGACTGGTATTTTACGGGTAACTATCCCACGCCCGGAGGAAACAGGGTTGTGAACAAAGCGTTCATAAATTTCATGGAAGGAAAGAATATAAGGGGCTATTAAGGAATTATTGGCTTGATTTTTGTTTAAACACTGAAATGTTTTTTTGCACCCGTTTTTAAGTCCTGCATTTCCTATGTTGTTTGTATGAGTTAAAGTGAGTAACAGTACCTTTTGAAATTATCTTCCAATATCATACTTTGTGTACCAGCTGACTAACATTAGCCATTACCTGCTATGAGAATATATTGTTGTTTCTCCTAAAATATTGAGAATCAATGAGGTCTGTGTTGTTTATCCGTCATGCCAAAAGTAATTGGGATGACAGGACGTTAAGTGATTTCGACCGCCCCCTGAGTGACAGAGGTAAAAAAGACGCCCCGGAAATGGCAAGCCGCCTCATAAACAGAAAAATTCCCCTCGACTCCTTTATTTCCAGCCCGGCCAAAAGAGCCAGAAAAACAGCCGATTTTTTTATTGATACTTATGGAGCACTCAAAAGCAATGTACTGCTGAAAGCGGAATTATACCTGCCTTCAACAGATGCTTTCTATGATGTAATTGAAGGAATTGACGATCGGTTCCGCCACCTGGCCCTATTTTCCCATAACCCCGGAATTACACATTTCGTAAACCAGCTTACCCGTGAAATCACAATTGATCATATGCCCACCTGCGGTATTTTTGCTATAAAAACCGATCTGTCGCACTGGACAGATTTCCGGAAGGCGCCCAAGCAGTTCTGGTTTTTGGATTATCCTAAGAAACCAGCCTGATCTCCCGTATTACAAGTTTATTTATTTCATACCCGCTATCACACCCAGCCTGTTCTATGCCATATAAGGTAGTTTTACCATGATTATCAACAGGTTAACAAAGATCAAATTAGTGAGTTACCCTTGTTTAATTGGGAAATCCACTACTATATTTGTACGTTATTAAGTGTAAACATTTATTGTTTAATAAATAATATCACTACAAATAAATAGGTGATTATTTGAAATCACATGAAAAAAACCTTAAACCCTATAAAATGAACCAAAGTTTTACCCTTATCCTTTTTGCATCATTTTTCTTATTTACCTCCTCTTATACGCAAACCGTATATGTTGATAATGGCAGCTCTGCTACCTATACTTTAAAAACGGGCGACAGCCTCTATTTAAGCGGTGGAACATTTACGGGAAAGATCAATGAAGATGGGCAGGGGGGGAAAGTAACCATAGCTACCGGCGCCACTTTTAAGCCCTCCTCTATTAAAGGCTTTCGCAGCAAATACAGGATTTACGGAACGGCAATACTGCCTTCTCTCCAGGCGGAATCCGGTTTTGGACTGGAGAACTACGGGGTAACCACCGTTACCGGTAACACTACAATAAACAGCGGTGTGCAGGTTTGGCTTAACGATAAGCATGCCTCCCTGTATATAAAAGGCCTCCTTCAGGTTAATTCGTCCTCAGCCGGCAGCACTTTTACTAACTATGGTGATGTAACGGTTGAAAATGGTTTCACCGCTTATGCTGCTGTTTCTGTGATCAACAGGAGCAATTTCCTGATCAGCAAAGCATTTGCATTAGGTAATACGGGTCAATTTCAAAACGAAGGATACCTGTATGTGAAGGATGGTATTACCCTTAACAATAACGCCACGGTCACCAATACCTGCCGTTTGGTTTCGGGAAAAGAGATCACCGTTAACGGAGGCACTATATATAACAGCGGGCTGCTTTGGGCCTCCAACGAGCAAAACGCTTCTTTAATTACCATTAACAACGGAACGATCATAAGCCTGGGACAGGGTATTGTCAAAGCCGTAAAGCTTACCAACAACGGCACTATTAAAGGAAATGGCTTCATGTATTTGACCGGTAAAACAGTCAACAACGGTAACGGCAAAGTGGGCGTAAGCGGGTATACTACAGATACCTTAAAAGTGTATACGGTAAACCGCAGCAAAACCACCCAGATATTTGACGATCAGTGGGGCACGGTATATCCGAATGTTATTTACGCTCCGTTTGCCGCGCCCGACACCTTAACCGCCTCGGTTTATCCCTGCTATCTGGAATCTTCCATGGTCATATTACCTTTTGAGTGGAAGGATTTTTCGGTAAAGCTTTTCGATAGTAATACTCCTGTATTGAACTGGTCGGCACAGTACGATAAAGGCACTTTATTTGAGGTGCAGCGCAGCTACAACGGAAAAGATTTTACCGCCGTTGCCGGCATGCCACACCAGGAAAGTGCAGCATATCAATATGCCGATGAGGCATTGTCTTCTACCCTGCCCCATGTAATATATTACCGCGTTAAGGCAAATACGCCCGCCGGTAAGGAAAGCTACAGTGAAATAAAAATGGTCAGGTTCGAAGCCGCAGTCAGCCATATTACTGCCTCACCCAATCCGTTCACCAGCCAGGTCAATATCGGCTACAACGCCTCACGGAAAGGAACCGTTGCTGTCAAAGCATTTAACCTGCAGGGACAACTGCAGCTGATAAAGCAGGTAAATGTAAATAAGGGCAGCAACAACATTATCATATCGGAAGCAGCCGGGTGGGGTAGCGGTGTTTATATTATTGGAGTAAGCGCGGAAAATGCACCGCCCGCTTCCATAAAGGTCATTAAACAATAGATCACGATATTGGACGGTTAAATCAGGGCTGCCGGCAGTATATTTCCGCGCAGCCCTTTTATTCGCGCATTCTGTACAACTTTTTAGGAAGGTGCTGATAATGAGACTGTTGAAAAATATCAGCGATCTACTTCTGAGTTAGCTTCAACTTTGTTAGTTGTCGTTTTAGGTTTTTGATTTGCTGATTTTGTATTCTTCTTCCTTTTGCACGAGCAAAAGGAAGGCAAAAGCACGCCGGTAATCCCATCCTGTCGGATGGCAGGGATTTCGGGTGGCTTTTTGTGTTACTTTTTTCCGCAAAAAACAAAGAAGGAAATAGCGGGTTTGTAGTTAGTGGCTATATTTCTGTTGTATCCATAAATCATTCTGCCCCGCAGAGCGATGGAGTTCGTGGGATTGAGTAGAAATATGTATGATCATTACCGGTAGTCCATATATGCCATTAGCGGATCTCTTCCAGCTTTACTTTTTTGGAGCCAACATTCAGGTGATAGGTCAGCCCGGTTTTAAGGGCATAATTCTCCCTGCCGTGACCTACCGGGAAATCGAAACAAACAGGGTAATGGTAGCTTTTTACTATATCGTGGATCAGTTCATAAATCGTTCTTCCAAAAGGTCTTTCCGTATCTTTCATATCTGTAAACCCGCCGATGATCAGCCCTGCGAGTCGATCTAATTTCCCGCTTCGCTTTAACTGGTACAGCATCCGGTCGGCATTGTATAAATATTCTCCCACTTCTTCTATAAAAAGTATTTTTCCCCTGGTCTGTATGTCAGAAGGGGTGCCCGTAACGTGGGCCAGCAATGAAAGGTTACCACCCACTAGTTGCCCGGAGGCTTTACCGGGCCTGTTCAGCGCATCGGCATTACAGGTATATTTTGCACGTTTACCGGAGAGCGCTTTTTTTAAGGATTGCACGTATTCATTCCTGTATTCCCCGTCATTGAAGGCTGCCGCCATGGGTGCATGCAGGGTGGCTATGCCATAATTATTATGGATATGGCAATGCAGCACAGTAATGTCGCTGAAGCCGATGATCCATTTGGGATGTTTCCTGAATTTTTTGAAATCAATCCCGTCAATAATACGTCCTGTGCCGTAACCGCCCCGGCCGCATAATACAGCTTTTATATTTTCATCGTCCAGCATCTGCTGCAGTTCCTTCAGTCTTTCTTTATCAGTACCCGAAAAATAAGTGGTCGATCTGCTGCCTACCATATTGCCGGTGCAAACTTTATAGCCCCATTGCTGCAGCGTTTCGATACAGGTTTGCACCTTCTCGCCAGCCATATAACCCGCCGGGCAGGTAATGCCGATGGTATCGCCCTTTTTCAGGTAAGGAGGAGTTTTTATCATATATATTAATCGTTACAGTATTTAGTTCCAATATTACATATCGTATTGTCCGGGTAAATTGGCAATTGTCAATAGCGAATTTATTCACTATTCACTATTCACAAAATGATGTTGTATATTATGGTTAATGCAACATTAGATCAGACCCTATAGCTCGTTATGTGTCATTGCTACCGTTAAGCATTTTACAATTCCACCAGTTCCACTCCTCCGGCCGTAACACTGAGGCGATGCTGAACGCCGCATTTTAACGCGTAATTATTTTTTTGATGTCCCACGGGGAAATCAAAGCAAACAGGGTAATTGTAATGCTTCACTTTCTCCCATACAATATCATACAGCGTTCTGCCGAATTCTTCGCCCGGATCGTCGGGCTTTATCCTGAAGCCGCCAATGATCAATGCTTTTAACTGCGACAGCTTGCCGGTACGCTGCAGGTTCCAGAACATCCTGTCGATGCTGTAAAGATATTCGCCGGTATCTTCCAGAAATAAGATCTTACCTGCGGTTTTGATCTCCGACTTTGAGCCGGCAAGGGTTTCAATAGTTTTCAGGTTACCTCCTGTTAATGTACCTTCCGTAATGCCTGTTCTGTTCTTTTCGTGGGGCGGGGCATTGTATTTCATCTTTATACCCGTCAACGCATCTTTTATGGAGATGATGGTTTCCTGTTGCAGGGGGTCTGCTATGCTCCAGTTTTCGGGAAAGCTGTTGCACATTTTTGAATGGAGGGTAGCCACTTTATAATTGCTGTTAATATGGCAATGCATTACGGTGATATCGCTGAAGCCGATAATCCATTTGGGCCGGGTGGCAAATTTTGAGAAATCAAGGCGGTCTATGATCCTGATAGAGCCGTATCCGCCCCTGGCACACATAATGGCTTTAACGGCAGGGTCGTCAAGCATTTGCTGAAAATCGAGGGTGCGCTCCGCGTCTGTTCCGCCAAAGCTGAAGTCCCTTTTGCCGATCGTATTGCCCATGCGTACTTTAAGTCCCCAGCTTTCGATCTGCTGTATGGCGGGGCGGAGCTCTTCAGCGGTTATATGTCCTGCCGGGGAAGTGATGCCCACAATATCGCCCCGTTTAAGGTTTGGGGGTATTCGCAGGGTTGGTCCCGGGTCATGTAATGATGCTGCGATGGAGGGAAAAGCGGTGCCGGCAGTAAGCAGGGAAGAGAGGAAATATTTTCTGTTCATATTCCAAAGTAAATAAAAATAGTGTATTCCCGGTTGTGAAGTCGCACAGGAAGTGCCCGTATTGAGTTATTTTTGCATTCCTTTTCAGATAATATGAAAGATTATAAAAGAATATTGGTTTCAGCGGCGCTGCCCTATGCCAACGGACCCATCCACATAGGGCATCTGGCAGGTTGTTATATACCGGCGGATATTTACGTGCGTTACCAGCGGGCTCAGCAGCGCGATGTAAAATTTGTGGGCGGCAGTGATGAGCATGGCGTACCCATTACCATTAGGGCCATGAAGGAAGGAGTGAGCCCCCAGCAGATCGTGGATAAATACCATGCTGTTATTAAGGACAGCTTTGAAAAGATGGGGATTTCATTTGATATTTATTCCCGCACGTCTAACCCTGTTCATCATAAAACAGCGGCCGATTTTTTCAAAAAACTGTATGACGACGGCTTGTTTGAAGAAAAGGAAACAGCACAGTATTATGATGAAAAGGCGGGTGTTTTTTTGGCCGACCGCTATATCACCGGCACCTGCCCGGTATGCGGCAACCCCGGCGCCTATGGCGACCAATGCGAAAAATGCGGCTCCTCGCTGAGTCCCGAGCAGCTTATTGATCCACGCAGCACCCTGAGTGATGCGGTGCCGGTAAAAAAGTTGACCAAACACTGGTATTTTCCCCTTCAAAATTATGAGTCATGGCTTAAGCAGTGGGTGCTTGAAGAGCATAAAGAATGGAAGAACAATGTATACGGGCAGTGTAAAAGCTGGCTCGACAATGGCCTGCAAAGCAGGGCAATGACGCGCGACAGCAACTGGGGCATTAAAGTGCCCTTACCCGATGCGGAAGGCAAAGTGCTGTACGTATGGTTCGATGCTCCCATAGGCTATATAAGCGCCACCAAAGAGCTTACGGATCAGTGGGCCGATTACTGGTGCAGGGAAGATACCAAGCTGGTGCACTTCATCGGTAAAGATAATATTGTATTTCACTGCATTATTTTCCCGGCCATGCTAAAAGCACATGGTGATTTTGTGTTGCCCGATAATGTGCCGGCCAATGAATTTTTGAATATTGAGGGTGAAAAAGTCTCCACCAGCCGCAACTGGGCAGTGTGGGTGCATGAATACCTTAAAGATTTCCCGGGATGCGAAGATGTGCTGCGGTATGTATTATGTGCTAATGCGCCCGAAACCAAGGATAATGATTTTACCTGGAAAGATTTCCAGGACAGGAACAACAACGAGTTGGTGGCCATCTTCGGTAACTTCGTGAACCGGTCGCTCGTGCTGATGCACAGGCTATGCGATGGCAAAGTGCCTCCTTTTCATAATGCCATTGCAGATGCGGATGATAAGCAACTGATGGATGATATTGTGGCCGTCAAAGCAAAAGTTACCCAGTCTATCGAAGAATACCGCTTCAGGGAAGCCCTGTACGAGATCATCGACCTGAGCAGGAAAGGCAACCAGTACCTGCAGAAAAAAGAGCCGTGGAAAAAAACAGGTGCAGCAAACGGGCAGCGGCAAATTGACAACTGCATCCACCTGAGCCTGCAGCTTACGGCTAATCTTGCTATTCTTATCCATCCTTTTTTGCCCAATACAGCAGTAAAAATGCTGCATATGCTGAAGGTAGTGGAGAGGATGCTGGAATGGAAGAATGCGGGCAGCTTCAAGCTGTTGAGTGTAGGGTATACATTGCGTGCACCGGAATTGCTGTTCAGGAAGATCGAAGACAGCGAGATAGCAGCGCAGGTGGAGAGGCTGAGGTCCAATGCAGTTGTCGTTCCCGGTACGGGTGAAGCAGGGAAAAAGCCTCCACAGAATGATACAGCCAATGCTCAACCGGTACGGGAGATCAAGCCGGAGATCGTATATGATGATTTTGCAAAATTAGATCTGAGAACAGGGCGCATCCTGCATGCCGAAAAGGTGGAGAAGGCAGATAAGCTCCTGAAGCTGGAAATAGATCTGGGATCTGAGAAGCGCACTATTGTTTCGGGTATTGCGCTGCATTTTAAGCCCGAAGACATTGTTGGAAAGCAGGTAGTGGTGGTGGCCAACCTGGCGCCGCGTAAAATGCGGGGTATAGAAAGCAACGGGATGATCTTAATGGCTGAAGATAAAAAGGGCAGGCTGCACTTTGTAAATACCGAAGAGGAAATAGAGCCCGGGGCGGGGGTGAGTTAGTAGTTTGTGAGTTTAGGGTTTGGTAGTTTGTGGTTTTTAGTTTGTTGACATCTTTCGGATTTCGAGCTTCATTCTTCGAATTTGAAATTTATTTGGCTCTTGTCATTCGCCTTTTGGTGCTTTATATTCCGGTTCTGCCTTATTCTTTTTTCTTCAGTCTTTCCAGCGCTGTTTTTGTAAAAGAACCTGTTACTAACATGCCGCTTACCGCCGCACGACGCTGCAACAACTCATCCCAGTTTTCAGTACCCTCCCATAGCATCTTTTTGAGCGCCGCCATCGCCTCCGGGCTGCTATGTGCCAATTCACTGGCAAGGCGCTGCACAGACTCATCCATATCTTCCACATTGGGATGCAGTTCGGCAAACAGTCCATTCCGGCGGGCCCATTCCGCCGGGCGCCACATAGCCGCATCAATGGCCAACTGGCTGAATGCGCTCAGCCCTATTTTTCTTTGTATAGCCGGACCCACTACAAAAGGACCGATCCCTATAGACAATTCACTCAGCTTTACATCAGCATCTTCCACAGCAATAGCATAATCGGCCGCCGCCACCAAACCTACTCCTCCGCCAACACATTTGCCCTGTACACGTGCTATGATCAGCTTTGGGCATCTGCGCATGGCGTTGACAACCCGGGCAAAGCCATTGAAAAAATTTCTTCCGTCTTCCGGGTTATTGATTGCCTGCAGCTCTTTCAGCGAAGCGCCGGCACAAAATGCACCATCACCGCCCGAACGCAGGATAATGACCTTTGTTTCACTATGCAATCCTTCGCTGTGTATTTCCTGCGCCAGGTCATTTAAAACAGCCGATGGCAAGGCATTACCCTTAGGGTGATAGAATTCAACAACACTTACACTCCCTTTAGGTTCAACTTTTACATACCCTCCCTCTATTTCGTGTATCATATCTTATGGATTGATTATTCCTTATTAAAGAATCATAAATAGTACCACAAATTACTAAAATTACAAAACTGCGTTTCCTTCCGCTCTTCCATAGGTATATTCCAAATGGTAGCCGGTTGGTGTCTCCACCGCCCACATGAAGCAAAGCGATGCGACAATTTGGAATGCACCCCTCTTCCGTCTATCTTTAGTGTAATTTTATACAATAAAACAGGCACATGAAAATGCTTTTCTTTATTGCGGCATCATGCTTTATCATAGCGTGCAACCATACTCAATCATCCGGCGAAGCAGGCGGGGAGAATAATTCCTCCATTCCGAAAACACTTTCCGACAGCCTGTATAAAGAAGCGATTGAAGGGCATGATGAGGGAATGGCAAAAATGGGAGAAATTGCCCGTTACCAGAAAATACTGAAACAGCGATCGGATTCGCTTACGGGCTTAAAAAACAAAGCCGGTATGCTTCCTGCATTAGACTCGGCATTGCAGGAGCTTGTTGCTGCTGAGGAACTGATGAACCGCTGGATGCGTGATTTTGATCCCGATAAGGCTGGCAGCACTGAAGCGGAGAAGATCCTTTACTATACCCGCGAAAAGGAAAAGATAGACACCGTTACTGCGCAGATCCTCAGCAGTATTGAAAATGCCAGGCGCATAACAGAGTAGCAACTGAAGGTAAATGCGAGTATTATTCAATACTATTTCGGTTACTTACACAATGATAATGCTGCCAAATACAGGAAGAAGGCTCAATGCACAAAAAATTTCGAACAACATTCCCCTATACCTACCACACCTTCTTTGCGCTTCCTTTGCGCCTTTTGTAGTTAAATACGGATATTTGAAGAATATACTTATATGAATATGAACAGACCTCTTATTGCTATTGTCAACTCAAGCACATTTGGTAAACATTTCGCAGCGCATCTGCAAACGCTGGAAGCCTTTGCAGATATTATGCATATTACGGTTCCGGCAGATATCGACGGCGACGCCCTTGCTGAAAAAATCAGGGATGTAGATGGTATCATTGCGAGTGTAACACCGAAATTCCCCCGAAAAACCCTTGAGCAGTGTAGCAAGCTTATTTTATTATCACGGCATGGCATCGGCTGCGACAATGTTGACCTGGAAGCTGCTACAGCACTTGGTATAGCCGTATCACGCGTAAAAGGCGTTGTGGAAAGAGAAGCAGTAGCGGAATATGCCGTTGCATTGCTGATGGCCGCATCACGACAGTTACCGCAAGGATTGCTGGCAGTGAAGAACAGTAAATGGGAAAGCCGCTTTCGCATGATCGGAATGGAGCTGAAAGGAAAAACGGCAGGCATCATCGGGTTGGGCAACATAGGGTCGCGATCAGCGGAAATTTTGTCGAATGGATTTGGCGCTAACATTATTGCTTCCGACCCCTATATTGCTAAGGAAAGATTCGGGCAATTTAATGCTAAAGAGGTAAGCCTTGAAGAGTTGATACGCACCTCCCATGCTATCTTATTTCACTGCCCGCTTACTTCCGAAACACAACGCATGCTGGGTAAGGAACAGTTCGCTGCTATGCAAAAGGGGGCGGTACTGGTCAATACATGCAGGGGTGAGCTCGTAGATGAGGATGCCCTGTATGACGCCTTGCAACATGGACCTTTGGGCGCCTATGCAACAGATGTAGTGGAGGGGGAGCCTATTGATGGGGAGCATCGCTTGGCTAAACTGGATAACGTTATTATCACTCCCCACCTTGGCGGCTATTCCTGGGAGTCGCTGCATGGCATGGGTCAAACCTGCGTAGATGATATGGTTGCCGTATTTCAAAACAACAGTACTGCAGGCGAGATTGCCAACCCCGAAGTATTACAAAAAGAATACAGAAAATGGCATTAACACTGGCGATAGACCTCGGTACGACCAATCTGAAGGTAGGGCTGGTTAACGAACAGGGAGCAGTACTGTCTTTATGTTCTTCCGGCGTACCTACCGTGAGCAAAGAAGCGGGAGCTGCAGAGCACGACCCGGAGCAGCTTAAAGACCTCGTGATATCCTTATGCGGAAAGGTGCTGAAG
>CAZREP010000026.1:0-36815 GCA_964599035.1 uncultured Terrimonas sp.
AAAAAAAATAATTTTTGTTATTTATCTAAGTTTATTTCTATAGCACAAAAGTGTGGTGGGAAAAAAAAAATTGAAAAATATGTTTTTATTGTTTTACGTGGTAGGAAAAAGGAAAAAGCAATTTTACCACGTATAGAATTAGAAAATATTGTTGAAAAAATTAGGCCTTTTGTTGGTTTAACTTCAAAGAAAATAGGTAGTGTTATTTATAAGATTCCTGTTAGTTTAAAAATTGATAAAGAAATTTCTTTAGGTATTTATTGGATTGTGAAAAAAAATTCTGAAAGAAAAGTAGGTACTTTTTTAAGTATAATGAGAAAAGAATTTAGTTTAATTGAACAAGGACAAAGTAAGAGTTTACGTGAAAAGGAATTTTTATATAAAGTGGCAGAGAAGAATAGAGTCTATATAAAATTTTTGTTATAAATGAGATTAAAATTTAGAATTACTGAAAAAGTTGGTCGAAATAGAGGTTTAATTAGTTCTTATTATAGAGAAAAAGGAAGAAAAAAGTTATATAGAAATGTAGATTTTTATAAATATCTATCTAGTGAATATGGCTATGTACTTAAAATTGAAAAAGATTCATATAGAACAGGAAATGTAGCTTTAATTTATTATTTAAATGGTATTATATCTTATAGTTTATGTAGTGATAAAACAGCAATTGGTGATATAATTTATGTTAATAGAGATGATAAAAAAGATATATTAAATTATAAAAATGGTTGGTCTTGTAGTTTATTTTTTGTTAATATAGGTGAAAAAATTTTTAATATTGAGTTAGTACCAAAGAAAGGTGGAAAAATTAGTAGAAGTGCTGGTACTTATTCTGTTGTTATAAAAAAATATACAGATAAATGTTTGCTTAAATTAAGTTCAGGAGAATATCGTTTATTTTCTTTATTATGTTTTTGTTGTATAGGTAGAGTTAGTAATATTTTTGCAAAAGAAATTAATATAGGTTCAGCTGGTAGAAATCGATATTTAGGTTGGCGGCCACATGTACGTGGTGTAGCAATGAATCCTATTGATCATCCACATGGTGGTAGAACTAAAGGTGGTATTTTTCCAAAAACACCATGGGGTAAATTGGCGATTGGTATTAAGACACGAAAAAGGAATAAAAAAAATTTTTTAATTTTAAAGTCATCATTAAAATAAAACATATGAATAGAAAGCTTTCAGATTATATTTTAAATAGTGATATTGGTTTAATTATATCTGTTTATAATGGAAATAATTTTGTTAATGTAAAAATATTAGAATTAATGGTGGGTTATAAAGTAGGTACTTTTGTTTTGACAAAAAAGCTTGGAAGTTTTATACATATATCAAAAAAAAAAAAGAAAAATAAAAAAAAAAAAGAGTAATTATGGGTCGTATTACAAATGTTATTGGTTTAAGAAATATAAATAATGTACAAAATTTTTTTTATGGAAATAATTTTTATAAAAAAAATAATTTATATTATTCTAATTTAAGGTTTTTGATACAAAATATTTTTTTAAATAATTATATTAAATTTTTTGGTTTTATTTTAGGTTTTTCTTCTATATATGATAATAATAATTTAATTTTTAAATTATTTTTATATGATGTAGAAGATTTTGATTTAGATTTAGTAGTTATAAATAATAAAAAAAATAATTTTTGGCAACAAAATTATAATGTAAAATTGTTATTTATTGAAAAAATTAT
Source organism: uncultured Terrimonas sp. (assembly GCA_964599035.1). GTDB lineage: Bacteria > Bacteroidota > Bacteroidia > Chitinophagales > Chitinophagaceae > Agriterribacter. Next base: position 1,702 of record CAZREP010000026.1, read on the forward strand.
TTTAGAAAGTTTAAGTTTTTTTTTAAAAAAAAAAAAACTTAAAATAGAGTTTTATATATTATCAAGTGAGATAATTACAGCACAATTAATTATAAATTATGTCTTAATAAAATTAAAACAACAATTTCAATTAGGCGATATTTTATATCCTTTAGTACGTTTTTTAAAAGAGCAGGAAGATATTTTAGGTTATAGAATTGATTGTATAGGTCGATTTACAAGAAAACAGCGTGCAAGTTTTTTAACTTTAAAGAGTGGAAATACACCTTTTTCGTCATTAAATAAATATATTGAATATGAAGAGTATTCTATTATATTAAAATATGGTAAATGTAGTATTAAAGTTTGGTTATATAAATCTGATAATTTTATTCCATATTTTTTTTGTGTTAAAGAAAAAAAGTAAAAATATGTAATGTAATGTTTTTAAAGTTTAAAAAATATCAAAAAGTAGTTGTATTAGCAAATGAAAAGGAATTAAAGCAATTAGATTTAGTATTTGGCGTTTTTGGTTTAAAAGCATTAGAAACAGTTAGATTATCTATAGAAGAATTAGAAAGTATAAAAAAAACAATAAAAAAAATTTTAAAAAAAGAAGGTAATATTTGGATTAAAGTTATACCTAATAGAATTATAACATTGAAACCAGCTGAGGTGCGTATGGGGAAAGGGAAAGGGCATATAATTAAAAATGTTGCTGTAGTAAAGAATGGTATGATTTTTTTAGAAATAGGTGGTAGTATTTTATCACGAAAATTAGCATTATTTGCTTTAAATATTGTTAAGAATAAAATTGGATTGAATACAAAAATTATAGAATATAAAAGATAATTATGATATTAGTAGGTACTTATTTAAAAGTTATAGATAATTCAGGCGCAAAAGAGGTGCAATGTTTAAAGATTTTAGGGAATAATAAAAAATATGGTTATGTTGGTGATATAGTTATAGTTAGTGTTATAAAAATTAATCCTAAAAAGAAATTAAAAAAAGGTGATATTTATAAAGCGGTTATAGTATCTACAAAGAAATCTAAAATGCGCTTTGATGGTATTATGGTTTCTTTTGAAACGAATAATGTTGTTTTAATTAATAATAAAAATTTACCTTTAGGTACACGTATTTTAAGTCCTGTAATGTTAGAATTACGTTATAAAAATTTTTTAAAAATTTTATCTATGGCTGTAGTTGCTGTGTAATGATTTAAAATAAAAAAGTATATAAAAGATGCTATGTTTTTTTAAATATTTGCGATATTATACTAGGTTATTGTTATTACAAAAATATTTTGTTTTAGAACAATATTCTTTAATAAATTTAAAAGAAATTATTCTATTTGTAGCTTTAAATGATTTAAAAGTTGAAGATGATATGTTAATAATTGAATTTTTAATGTTATTGGAAAAAATTACAGGACAAAAAGCTGTTGTAAAACAGAGTGAATCTAAATATATTGGTACTAAAAAAATATATACTGTTTTATTAAAAGTGAGTTTACGTAAATATAAATTATTACGTTTTTTTGCTTATTGTAGTTATGTTGTGTTTCCACTTTATATAAAACGTTATGGAAAATTAGTTAGACAAGATAGTATGAGTGTAAATACAAAAATTTTTATTAATGATTATAAAATTTTTTTTAATATGTCACAAATAGTATTAAAAGGTAATTTAGAAATAGTATTAGTGAATAATTATATATATATGAATAAATCATATTTAAATGATTTTTATAAATTATTAAATTGTCCTTTTTTATAATTAAAAAAAAAATAGAATTAATATGCGGTATAATGCTATAGCAAAAACTAAAAAGAATTGTAAAAATTTTGAATTATTTGAAAAAAAAAGAGTAAGTTTAAAATTTTTAAAAAAAAATGAATTTTTACCTTATTATATTAGAAATTTTGGTAGTTATAAATTAGATTTAATTTGTTTTTCTTTTGTTAAAATAAGATATAATTGTATTTTTTCAGGTAGATCTAGAAATCTTATTAAAGAATTTAAAATATCACGATTATGTTTTAAAGAATATGTTAGTTTAGGTTTATTTGAAGGTATTAAAAAATCAAGTTGGTAATATGGATTATATAAATATTTTTATATCAATAATTAATTTAGGTATTTTACAAAAAAAATTATATGTAATTGTGCGTAAAAGTAAATTATTAATAAGTTTATGTATTTGTTTATATAATAATGGTTATATTTCAAGTTTTTTAATTAATAAGGAGACAATTTTTATTTATTTGAAATATAAAGATGGAAAAGCTGTTTTTTTTAAATTTATTCGAATTTCAAAGCGATCTAAAAAAATTTATATGTCTGTAAAAGAAATAAAAAAATATTCTGTATGTGTTGTATCAACAATAAATGGTTTTCAATTATATAATAATATAACTTTAAATGAAAAAAAAATAAGTGGTGAATTATTATTTGTTATTATATAGTAATTATGGATAAAAAAAAAAAAATTATTATTAAAGATATTCAATTGAAAATAGATTGTGTACAAAAGAAATTTTTTTTATTAAGCATTTTAGGAAATAAAACTTTGCGTTTATGTGGATTAGATATAAAAGTTTTTGCAAATAATTCTTGTTTTTTTTTATCTAAATGTAGTTTGTATGTTTTTTTTATATTTTTTATAGCTTTGATGAAAGGTCTTGTTTTTGGTTATTTTATTGAATTATCATTTATTGGTTTGGGTTATAAATTTTTATTTGTGAATAATTGTTTATTATTAAAAGTAGGATATAGTCATTATATTCAAATAGAAATACCTAATACTCTTTATGTTTTTGGTTATAAAAAACGTTTAATTATTTTTGGTATTGAATTAAATGAAATTAATAATTTTATTAATAAATTGCGTTTATTTAAGCGTCCAGATATATATAAAGGTAAAGGTATTTGTTTTTTAAATGAAAAAATTAAGATTAAAGTAGGTAAACAAAAATTATAAATATGGTGTTAATTTTAAATAAAGAACATGTGTTAGATAAGAAATGTATTTTAAGTTTTCGTTTAATTTTTGGTATTGGTAATTATTATATTAAATATTTATTAAGTCGTGTTGGTGCATCTGAAAAAATAATTGTACAACAATTAAATAGAGAACATATTCGTATGCTTAGTAGATTAGTTATAAAAGAAAGTTTTTTTGATGTTGAATTATTGCGTGAAATACGTGAAGATATTAAAAAAAAAATTGATATAAATAGTTATCAAGGTTTACGACATTTAATGTGTTTACCTGTACATGGTCAACGTACAAAAACAAATAGAAAAACAGCTAAACGTTTATTAAGTAATATAAATAATGGTAAATAATATGAATAAAATGCAATATATCTATATAATTGAAACATATAATAATATTTTTGTTAATTTATTAGATGAAAAACATAAATTGATTATACAATTTTCAGGTGGTAATTTAGGTATGAAAGGTTCTAAAAAACAAACACCATTAGTAGGTGAGTTATTAGGTAAGAAAATAGGAAAAGAATTAGTAAATAGACAATTTTTTAATATTGCAATAAAAGTAAAAGGGTCTTTTTCTAGTATTATACGAAGTTTTTTTCGTGGTGTATTGTTATATAAAATAAAAATTATGTATATAGAAGAAATAAAGGGTATTTCGCATAATGGTGTTCGAAAAAAAAAACAACGCAGATTATAATTAAATAAATGATTATTTATTTAATTATGAAAATATTGATCTCATTTCGAACTCAATAATAATTATTAATTATTTTTAAACATAGTAATAATTAGTTATGAACTATAAAAATAATTAATTATTAAATAATATAAAAAAAGATAAAATATAAATCATAGATAATTAAAATATATTTAAAAAGTAATTAATGGAAATCTAGGTATTAAGTAAAAAAACGTAATTTAATGCGTAAAAATATAGGTAGTGAGTTAGTGTAATACTTTAAATCTGTGATCTATATATATTTTATAAGTTAACTTAATTATAACAAAAAATTTCAAATAAAAACCTAGTGAATTGAAACATCTTAGTAACTAGAGGAATATAAATCAATAGAGATTTTGTGAGTAGTGGTGAGCGAAAATGAAAATAGTCCAAATATTTATTTTTAAATTTATTTAAATAAGTTAAAATTATACCATAGAAGGTGAAGTCCTGTAAAATAATAAATAAAATAAGTAATATGAGTAATATGGAACACGTGTAATTTTGTGTGAAATACAGGGGACCACCCTTGAAGACTAAATATGACTTAATAACCGATAGTGTAATAAAGTACTGTGAAGGAATGATTGAAAAGTGTATCGAAAGGTGTGATGAAATATATAAATTAATTACTGTTAGCAATTAGAGCTGATTTTTTTTTTTAGTGATAATGTACCTTTTGCATAATGGGCCAGTGAGTTATTATAATTAGCGAGTTTAATTATATGTAGACATAGCGAAAGCGAGTTTTAAAAAGCGTATAGTTAATTGTAATAGACCCGAAGCTATATGAGCTAATCATGAACAAGTTGAAGTTATTGTAAAAAATAATGGAGGACTGAACTCGTGTATGTAGAAAGATACTGGGATGATTTATGATTAGGAGTGAAAGGCTAAACAAATATAGCGATAGCTGGTTTTCCACGATATCTATTGAAGTAGAGTGTTATTTTTTTTTTTTTTGGGGTAGAGTTACATTTTAAATAAGGGGAAGTTAAAACTTTTACTAAATTTTTAAAAACTCCGAATACAAGAAAGATTTTATAGCAATTAGACTATAAGTGATAAAGTTTATAGTCGTAAGGGAAATAGCCCAGATCATTAACTAAGGTCCTAAAATAATATGAAGTGAGAAAGGATGGATAATAACAATGACCATTAGGAAGTGGGTTTGGAAGCGACCATCTTTTAAAGAAAGCGTAATAGCTCACTAATGAAGTTATTATTTTCTGAAAATGTAATGGGACTTTATATTATACCGAAGTTATGAATTTAATAAATTAAATTAAATGGTAGTGGAACGTTTTGTAGTATAATGAAATTTTTTTGAAAGAAAAAAAGGAATAATCAAAATTGAGAATGCTGGCATGAGTAACGATAAATAATATGAAAAATATTATCGCCGAAAGCCTAAGGATTTCTATGTTAGGATAATCTGCATAGAGTTAGTCGGCCCCTTAGATATAATTTATGAAAATAAACATTGATGGGTATAAGATTAATATTTCTTAATATAAATTGAGTGACAAATAAATTTATTTTTTAATTTATATATTATAAGTAAATTAAAAAATAAATTATTTCTAGAAAAAACTAATTAAAAAAAAATACCGTACTAAAATCGACACAGATAGGCTGGTAGAGTATACTAAGGCGCTTGAGAGAACGATATTGAAGGAACTCGGCAAAATGCATCTGTAACTTAGGGATAAAGATGACCAATATATGGTGGCACAAAATTGGGGGTAGCGACTGTTTAATAAAAACACAGGATTCTGCTAAGTAGTAATATTATGTATAGGATCTGACGCCTGCCCAGTGTTATATTGTAAAAAAAAAGTGTTAATGCATAATTTTGAAACGTATAATAAACGGCAGCCGTAACTATAACGGTTCGAAGGTAGCGAAATTCCTTGTCAATTAATTGTTGACCTGCACGAATGGCGTAACGACTTCCCCACTGTCTCCAATATCGACTCAGTGAAATTGAATTCTCCGTGCAGATGCGGAGTACTAATAGCTAGACGGAGAGACCCTATACACCTTTACTATAGCTTTATATTGATATTAAAAATTAAATATGTAGGATAAATTATAGCTTATGATTATTAAATTTTGGTTTATTTTGGAGGCAATCTTGAAATATAATTTTTTTTTATTTTTATATCTAATTATATATGTATATATATATAACAGTATATGGTTGATAGTTTTGCTGGGGCGGCAGGCTCCTAAAAGGTAACGGAGCTGTACAAAGGTAAATTTAAAATAATAGTATATTATTTGTAAAGTATAATGGCATAAATTTGCTTGATTGAAAAATTGATAAATTAAACAAGGACGTAAGTCGGTCATAGAGATCCGATGATGCTGTGTGGATAGGTCATCGATTAACGGATAAAAGGTACGCTAGGGATAACAGGCTTATAACTTTTGAGAGATCTTATCGACGGAGTTGTTTGGCACCTCGATGTTGTTTCGTCACATCCTGGAGCTGTAGTTGGTTCCAAGGGTTCGGTTGTTCGCCGATTAAAGTGGTACGTGAAATGAGTTTAGAACGTCGTGAGACAGTTTGGCCCCTATCTACTATTAGTGTTATAAAAATTGAGAAAATTTTTTCCTTGTACGAGAGGACCGGAAAGAGTATACCAATGGTTTACTGGTTGTACTATATATGCATTGCCAGAAAGCTACGTATAAAAATATAACTGCAGAAGGCATCTATGTAGGAAGATTATTTCAAAATTTATTTTTTAGTAATTGTAATATAGAATTACATTGATAGGTAACATATGTAAGTATAGTAATATATTTAGTTAGTTAATACTAAATTATTTTTGTTTTTTAATTATTGATTTTTTTACAGTTAAGTGGATGTATGTGCTTTTAATTTAATTTTAGGTGTATGTAATTGGTGTTATTGTTTGTGGTTTTTAATGGAGAAAAATTTGAGCACAGTAGAGATTTCAAATATTATTCAGAGAAATATAATAGAATTAGGATATAAAGAATATTTTGTAGAAACAGGTAAAGTTCTAACAACAGGAGATGGTATTGCTGAGATTTATGGTTTAGATGATATTGGTGCTGGAGAAATGTTAGAATTTAGTTCAGGTGTACGTGGTTTAGCTTTAAATTTGCGTGCAGGTGTGGTTGGTGCTGTAATTTTTGGTGATAATAGATTAGTAAAAGAAGGTGATACAGTTAAAAGATTAAATGCTATATTAAATTTATCGGTAGGAATTGGTTTATTAGGTAGAGTTATTGATGTTTTAGGTAATCCAGTAGATGGTTTAGGTATAATAGAAGGAGATTTAAAAATTGCTAGAATAGAGGTAAAAGCTCCTGGTATCATTTTACGAAGGTCTGTTTATGAACCTGTACAAACAGGTTTAAAAGCTATTGATAGTTTAATACCTATTGGTCGTGGTCAACGAGAGTTAATAATTGGTGATAGACAAACTGGAAAAACAGCAATAGCAATTGATACAATTATAAATCAAAAAACAGCAAATGAACAGTTAGGTGTTAAAAAATTATTTTCAATATATGTAGCGATTGGACAAAAAATGTCTACAGTTGTAAGAATTGTTAGTATTTTGAAAAAAACTGATTGTATGAAATATGCGATTGTTGTGATTGCTACAGCATCTGAAGGAGCTCCTGCACAATATATAGCGCCTTTTTCTGGTGCAACTGTAGGTGAATATTTTAGAGATGTTGGACAACATGCGATAATAATTTATGATGATTTAAGTAAACATGCAACTGCATATAGACAGATGTGTTTATTATTAAGACGACCACCTGGTCGGGAAGCGTATCCAGGTGATGTATTTTATTTACATTCACGTTTATTAGAACGTGCAGCTAAAATGAGTGATGTTTATGGTGGTGGTTCTTTAACAGCTTTACCAATAATTGAAACACAAGGTAATGATGTATCTGCATATATACCTACAAATGTTATTTCAATAACTGATGGTCAAATTTTTTTGGAATCTAATTTATTTTATAAAGGAATACGTCCTGCTGTAAATGCAGGTTTATCTGTTAGTCGTGTTGGATCAGCAGCGCAATGTAAGAGTATGCGTTATATTGCTGGTTCTTTAAAATTAGAATTAGCGCAATATAGAGAAGTAGAAGCGTTTGAAAAATTTGGGTCATCTTTAGATGCAGAAACACAAGAATTATTAGCACGAGGTAAAAAATTAACAGAATTATTGAAACAAGGTCAATATGAACCTTTAAGTATTGAGGAGCAAATTTTAGTTATTTTTAGTGGTGTTCGTGGTTATTTAAAAAGTGTTTCATTAACTAAGATTGGTGAATTTGAAAAAAATTTATTAAAATTTGTATATAGTAGAAAAATTTTAAATCCTTTTGTTGTGTTTTTAAAAGATGATTTAAAAATATCAGAATCTATTTTTGATAAAGTATTAAATTATTTTATTGAACAAGAATTTAAAAGGTATTAGTAGGTTTTTTATGGTTGATATTATTTGTGGTGGTATTTCTTTTAAGAGTTATTTATTGCATGATTTGCGTAAAAATTTAGGAAAAAATAATATTTTGATTAAATTTTTAGTAAAAAAACAAAATTTTAGAATAAATATATTTAATAAATATTATTTTAATATTGTGAATGTTAATATTTTTTTCTTAGATTTTTTGTTGTTAGAACAAGTATTATTAGATACTAATTTTTATGTTGTGTGCGTTAGAGAAAAATATAATTTGTATCCGATATCTTTTTTTAAAAAAAGTTTATTTGGTTATAAAATTTATTATATATCTATTGTATTACAAATATTTATTTATTTTTTAATAAGTATATTATATAGTTTAAAAATAGTTTTAGTTTTACCTAAACATATTATTTGGAAAGCAAGGGGTGTGTGACTGAGTGGTTTAAGGTGTATGTCTTGAAAACATAAATATATTTATTTATATCACAGGTTCGAATCCTGTCACATCTTGTTTGCTTTGCCGAACAAAAGCAAATGTATAAATATATATCTGTATTTTAATATAGATATATATACTCAAACAGATATGTAGTAAAATATATATTGTGAAAGATTAATGTTATCTATTATATAAAATAATTAATTAATTATAAATTAGAGTTGATTTTGATAAATAAGTCAAACGGTAGTTAATTAATTATTTATAGATATATTTATTTATTTATTTATTTTAAAAATATAAAAATAAGAAATGCGATTAAATTTTCAAGATCCTGCTACAATTGTAATGGAAAATATTATTGATTTTTATAATTTAGTGCAATTTTATATAATAATAATTGTTATATTTGTTGCATGGATGTTATTTTCAATTATATATTTATTTGGTTTTAAATATTATATAAAAAAGGATTTGATTTTTATAAATTCTGCTTTAGAAGCACGAAAAAATATTTTATTTACGAAAAGTATTTTACATGGTACAGTTTTAGAAGTTGTGTGGACGATTTTGCCGGTGATGGTTTTAATAGTAATAGCAATACCTTCTTTTGCGTTATTATATAGTATTGATGAAGTTATTGAGCCTTCTTTAGATATAAAAGTTATCGGAAATCAATGGTATTGGTCTTATGAATATAGTTCATTTAAAAATTCAGATTTAGTTTTTGATAGTTATATGAAATCAGAAGATGAATTAAAATTTGGTCAATTACGTTTATTAGAAGTAGATAAACAAGTATGGTTACCTGTAAATACACATATTCGTTTTTTAGTTACAGCAACTGATGTATTACATTCTTGGTCAATTCCTTCTTGTGGTATAAAAATGGATGCTATTCCAGGACGATTAAATCAAGTTTCATTATTTTTAAATCGTGAAGGTATTTTTTATGGGCAATGTAGTGAATTATGTGGTGTGCAACATGGTTTTATGCCAATATCTCTTAAATCTGTAAATATGGATTTTTTTGTTAAATGGACAGAAAATAAAATAGAAGCTAAAGAGTTAAAACAAAATATTATGACTGCAGCAGATATTCAGAAAATTAAAATTTTAATTGCTTTAGATCCTGAATCAATAATTGCAAGTGAAAAAGTTCTTGGAAGATTCTTTCTTGATGCTTTAAAAAAAATGATTTATTTACATCAGAATGAAATGAAAGCAGGTAATCCTAAGGGGCTTCTTGATCAATTGAATCGTTTTGTTGAAGTTGAAGAACGTTTTAGAATGGAGAAAGATCCAGCTTTAATGTATGAGTTGAGTATAAGGAATAGTTTTACAAATGTTTGTCATAATTTTTGTAGAAAACATTTTGAAGAAGAATTAGATGAATGTTTATTAATAATTAAAGAAATATTAGAAGAAAATAAGGAAGGAGTTAAAGAAATGTTTACACAAGTTCGTGAACAACAAAAAAATGATACTAAATAATACAAGTATTTATAAATGGTTTTATTCGACTAACCATAAGGATATAGGTACATTATATATTATTTTTGGTGGTTTATCTGGTGTAATTGGATTAATTTTTTCGATTTTAATTAGAATGGAATTATCTTCAGTAGGAAATCAAGTATTTGCAGGTAATTTTCAATTGTATAATACAGTTATTACTGCACATGCATTTATTATGATTTTTTTTATGGTAATGCCTATTTTGTTTGGTGGATTTGGTAATTGGTTTGTTCCATTGTTAATTGGTGCTGCAGATATGGCTTTTCCTAGATTAAATAATATTAGTTTTTGGTGTATGCCACCAGCATTAATATTATTAGCATCATCAGCTTTAGTAGAAGTTGGTGCAGGTACTGGTTGGACTGTATATCCACCATTAGCAAGTATTGAAGCACATCCAGGAGCATCTGTAGATTTAGCTATTTTTAGTTTACATATTGCGGGTGTTTCTTCTATTTTAGGATCTATAAATATGATTACTACTGTACAAAATATGCGAGCTGTAGGTGTTTATTATTCTAATTTACCTTTATTTGTTTGGGCTATTTATATAACAGCATTTTTATTATTATTATCATTACCTGTGTTTGCAGGGGGTATTACTATGTTGTTAACAGATAGAAATTTTAATACTTCTTTTTTTGATCCAGCTGGAGGTGGAGATCCTATATTATATCAACATTTATTTTGGTTTTTTGGGCATCCGGAAGTATATATTTTAGTTATTCCAGCATTTGGTATTATTAGTCAAGTAGTAAGTTCTATGTCAGAAAAACAAATTTTTGGTTATTTTGGTATGGTATATGCGATGTTATCAATTGGTATATTAGGTTTTATTGTTTGGGCGCATCATATGTATACTGTAGGTATGGATGTGGATACACGTGCATATTTTACAGCAGCTACTATGATTATTGCAGTACCAACTGGTATAAAAATATTTAGCTGGTTAGCTACTTTATGGGGTGGTTTATTAAAATTTAAAACATCTACTTTATTTGCATTAGGTTTTATTGTATTGTTTACATTTGGTGGTGTAACTGGTATTGTTTTATCAAATAGTGGTTTAGATGTAGCATTACATGATACGTATTATGTCGTTGGACATTTTCATTATGTATTATCTATGGGAGCTGTTTTTGGTATTTTTGCAGGATTTTATTATTGGATTTATAAAATAACAGGTGCAACATATAATGAAAATGTAGGACAATTTATGTTTTGGATTATGTTTATTGGTGTAAATGTTACTTTTTTTCCAATGCATTTTTTAGGAATTGCAGGTATGCCAAGAAGAATACCTGATTTTCCAGATGAGTTTGAAGGTTGGAATATTGTTTCATCTTTTGGTTCTATGCTTAGTGTATGTTCTGTATTGTTATTTATTTATATTATTATCACTTTATATTCAAGACGAGTGTAATAGATATAAATAAATATAAATTAGAAAGTAAGTTATTGTTTGCGGGGAAATTGTATTATTTATAATGTAATTTTTTATAAATAGTAGTATGAAAGTACCCGATAGTCTTGCTTTTATTTATGAAAGAAAACAAAAGTACGTTTAAATTTTATAATAATAATAATAATAATATGCGATTTTTAAAAAGAAATAATATTGTATCTGTAATTTATCATTTTATAGTTTATTATCCTGTACCATCTAATATAACTTATTTTTGGAATTTTGGTGCATTAGCTATTATTTGTTTATTAGTACAAATAATTACAGGAATTGGTTTAGCAATGCATTATACACCTAATGTTGATTTAGCTTTTTTTAGTGTAGAGCATATAATGCGTGATGTTAATTATGGTTGGTTGTTACGTTATTCACATGCAAATGGTGCTTCAATGTTTTTTATTGTTGTATATTTACATATGTTTCGTGGTTTATATTATGGGTCTTATACGTATCCAAGAGAAGCTTTATGGTGTAGTGGTGTAGTTATTTATATATTAATGATGGTAACTGGGTTTATTGGTTATGTTTTACCATGGGGTCAAATGAGTTTTTGGGGTGCTACGGTTATTACAAATTTATTTTCAGCATTTCCTTTAATAGGAAATGAAATTGTATATTGGTTATGGGGTGGTTTTTCAGTAGATAATCCAACTTTAAATAAATTTTTTAGTTTACATTATTTATTGCCTTTTGTTATTGTAGGTTTTGTTATATTACATCTTATATTATTACATGAATATGGTTCTAATAATCCTTTGGGTGTAAGAGCAATTGTTGATTATATGCCATTTACACCTTATGCAATATATAAAGATTTATTTTCAATTATAATTTTTTTTATGATTTTTGGTATATTTGTATTTTTTTTACCAAATGTGTTAGCACATACTGATAATTATATATATGCAAATCCAATGATAACACCACCACATATAGTACCAGAATGGTATTTTTTACCATTTTATGCTATTTTACGATCGATTCCAGATAAATTAGGTGGTGTTTTAGCAATGTTTTCTGCAATTTTAATTTTATTTTTATTACCATTTATTATTATTTCAGATATACGTAGTGGTGCATTTAGACCATTATATAAGTATTTATTTTGGTTATTTGTTATAGATACATTTTTATTAGCATGGGTAGGTGGTAATGCTGTAAAATATCCATATTATGAATTGGGTCAAATATGTACTATATTTTATTTTAGTTATTTTTTATTTTTATTGCCATTTTGTTGTAAATTTGAACGATTTATGTGGTCTGAAAAAGAGTGGGAAAAAAAATAGTTAATGTTAAAATATAATATATTTGCTTCTTTAATTTTTTTTATAGGTTTAGTCGGCTTATTTATTACTAGAAGAAATATTATAATAATTTTAATGTGTGTAGAATTAATGTTGTTAGGTATAAATATGAATTTTATTATTTATTCTGTTTATTTAGATGATGTTTATGGTCAATTATTTGCTTTATTTATTTTAACTATTGCGGCTGCAGAATCTGCGATAGGACTTGCAATTTTGGTTGTATATTATAGAATAACTGGTACAATTAGTACTTTATATATTTATAGTTTAAAAGGTTAGGTTAGTTATTAGTAATGTATTTAAGTGTTATTTTTTTACCTTTTTTTAGTTTTTTTTTTTTAGGTTTTTTTAGTAATTATTTTGGACGTTGGGGTGCTGTACGTATAGCAATAATTTTATTAGGTATTAGTTGTATTATTTCTTATTTAATATTTTATGAAATTACTTTATCAAATTCAAAAGTAATATTTTATAGTTTTATTTGGTTTAATGTATTAGATTTAAAAGTATTATGGGGTTTTTTATTTGATAGTTTAACATCTGTAATGTTATTAGTTGTTTGTAGTATATCTTTTTTAGTGCATATATATTCTATAAGTTATATGGCGGAAGATCCACATTTACCACGATTTTTAGCATATTTATCATTATTTACTTTTTTTATGTTATGTTTAATTACATGTAATAATTTTGTTCAATTATTTTTAGGATGGGAAGGCGTAGGTATTTCGTCATATTTATTAATAAATTTTTGGTTTACAAGATTACAAGCAAATAAAGCTGCAATAAAAGCAATAATAGTTAATAGATTTGGTGATTTTGGGTTATTATTAGCATTAAGTATAATTTTTTTTATTTTTAAATCTTTTAATTTTGGGGTAATATTCTCATTAGTAGATTCATTATCTACTTATTATATACCATTTTTTGTATATGAAGTGCATGCTATAAGTATTATAGTATTTTTTATATTTTTAGGTGCAGTTGGTAAATCTGCGCAAATAGGATTACATACATGGTTGCCTGATGCTATGGAAGGTCCAACTCCTGTATCAGCGTTAATACATGCTGCAACAATGGTAACAGCGGGTGTATTTATATTACTTCGTACATCGATTTTATTAGAATATTCAACATTAATATTAATAGTTATAGTTATAATTGGAGCATTTACAGCATTTTTTGCAGGTACAATTGGTATTTTTCAAAATGATTTAAAACGTGTTATAGCGTATTCTACTTGTAGTCAATTAGGTTATATGATTTTTGCATGTGGATTATCAAATTATTCAGTAAGTATTTTTCATTTAATGAATCATGCTTTTTTTAAAGCATTATTATTTTTAAGTGCAGGTTCTATAATACATGCGTTATTTGATGAACAAGATATGCGTAAAATGGGTGGTTTATTTTTTTTAATGCCATATACTTTTGGAATGTTTATTATTGGGTCTTTAGCATTAATGGCTTTTCCATTTACAACAGGTTATTATTCTAAAGATATTATTTTAGAATTAGCTTATTCTAATATTTATATGGAAGGTTTAGTTGCTTATTGGTTTGGGTTAGTAGGTGCTTGTTGTACATCATTTTATTCTTTTAGATTATTGTATTATACATTTATATGTGAAATAAATAGTTATAAACGAATTATAAAATATATACATGATGCCCCAAATATGATGTTTTTTTCATTATTTTTTTTAAGTTTAGGAAGTATATTTATAGGTTATATTTGTAAAGATATGTTTATTGGTTTTGGTACTGATTTTTGGGGTAGTAGTTTTGTATATTATAATTCAATTGGTAATTTATTATTAGTAGAAGCGGAATTTTTAGGAATTTATATAAAAATGTTACCAGTATTTTTAAGTATATTATGTGCTAGTTTAGCTTTGTTATGTTATGAATATTATTTATTATATTTTTTATATAAATTATTAGAAAAGGATAATATTTATTTATATTATAATTTTTTTAGTAAAAAATGGTATTTTGATGTAATTTATAATTATTATTTTGTAGATAAATTATTAAAATTTGGTTATTTAATTACTTTTAAAATTATAGATCGTGGTTTTTTAGAATTATTTGGTCCTACAGGTTTAATACGAACATTTAAATTATTTTTAGTATTTTTTTATAAATTACAAAGTGGTTATATATTTAATTATATTTTTGGAATGGTAGTTAGTTTTATTTTTTTAATTTATTTTATTTGTTTTTTTGAATTTGTAAGAGATTATTGTTGTATGTCAATTTTAAATTTATGTGTAATTGGGGTTATTTTATATTATTTGCATATTAATTCTGTTTTTAAATATTTAATATAAAAAAAAAGATGATTAAATTTATATTTTTAAAAAAAAGATTTAATTTTAATAAAAGTTATATAATGTTTCGACGTTTATTAAAATTAAATAGAAAATATTTTTATTTAAAGGTTTGGCTTTTTAAATATTTATGGAAAAAAAAGAATAAAATAAAAGTTATTTATATTTTTGTAGCTTATTTTTTAAGACGATTATGTGAAATACCTATATTATTTATTTTTTATTTTTTTAAAAATAAATATTATAGTATAGCTATTTATTATTTATATTTTTATTATGTAATTATAAAAAATTATAAATTAAAAGTATTAAAAATGCGTTTATATGATCGTTATACTACAAAATTAGAACGTACTTTATTTTATTTTAATATTTTTATTTTTATAAAACATATCTTATTTTATATAATATGTTATTATTTTTATTGGTATTTTTCTGAAAATTTATTAATTTTTTTTTCAAAAATAAGTAAATTATTTTATGTTTCACATGATTTTATTTTTTATAAAAGAACAATTGTAATTTATGATCATACCTTTAATGAATTTAATGGTTCAAGTATGTCTATTTATGCACTTATATTAGTTTTTATAATAATAAATTCTTCTTATTGGTTTAAACATTATTTAAAATATGGTAATAAACATTTAAAAGAAATAAATACATTAATTTATTTTACTGGATTTTTTTATTCATTTTATTTTGAATTAATTGGTATGTTATATACAAAAGTAATTATATATCATGTTATGTGGTATTATTTTTGTTATATTCCCATAAGTTTTATTTTGTTTTATTTTTTTGGTATAATAATACCTCCTGCAGAATCATTTGTTGAATATATGATTTTAGAAGAACCAGGTTTAGCAGATCATAATCCTGATGTTAATGTACCTGATTATATATTAAAATTTCCTAAAAAATTAATATAAGTATTTTAAGAAAGTAGATATTTATATAAATGTTTTTTATATTATATTGTTTAATTTTTTTAGGTTTATTTTGTAGTATAAATGTTATTAGTTCAAGAAATTCAGTACATGCTGTGTTTTATTTAATTTTAGTTTTTTGTGTTTGTGCATGTATTTTATTATCATTAACAATAGATTTTTTAGCAATTATTTTTATTATAGTTTATGTTGGTGCTATTGCTGTTTTATTTTTATTTATTGTTATGATGTTAAATATACGTGTATCACAAATATCAGAAAGTGTAATTAGATATATACCTTTAGTAATTATTATAAGTATTATTTTTTTTAGTGAAATTTATTATTTTTTAAAAAAAAATTTAGGTGATTTTTATTATATAAGTAATGATTGGATTATTATGTTTGAAGAATATTCTGAAATTGTATTGCTTTCAAATTTATTATATACACATTTTTTATTTATTTTTCTTTTATCAGGTATAATTTTATTATTATCTATGATAGGTGCTATATGCTTAACATTAACATATTCATTAAATGTTAAGCGACAAGTTGTATTTAAACAAAATAATAGACATTTAATTAATTCTATTTATTTTTATAAATATAAATAAAAAACGGGGGGAATAGCTCAGATGGCAGAGCAGATATTTTGCAAGTATAAGGTCATTGGTTCAAGTCCAATTTTCTCCAATTATTTGTAATTTAAATTGTTCAGAAGTAGAATTGAACTACTGACACAGAGATTTTCAGTCTCCTGCTCTACCACTGAGCTATCTGAACTATATATATATATATATTTTAGTTTAATGTTTGTGATCAATAAGTATAAATATAAAATTATTAAGCGTTATAATGAAGATTTATGGGGGCGTATTCGATTGAAAAGAAAATATAATAAAGTTGGTTATTTATTAATTTATCTTATACAAGATAATTTAAAAAAATTTGTACCTTTTTTTTTTGTAATTGCTATTGAACCACCTATACGTAAACGAAGATATTTAAGTGAATTTGGTAATTTATTAGAATTACGGAAAAAATTATGTATTTATTATGGAGGTTTTAGAAAAAAACATTATAGAAAATTTGGTTATATAGCTAAAAAAATTGGTATAAATTTTACATTAAATATGTTAACTTTATTAGAAGGTAATTTAGCCTTTTGTATTTATAGAATGAATTTTGTTGCAACCTTGGGACAAGCAATTCATTTTGTTTTATGTGGAAATGTGTTAGTTAATAAAGAAGTTATAAAACAAATTCGATATAATATTAAAGTAGGTGATGTTGTAGAAATAATTGGTTATAAAAAAAATTACTGTTTTTATCAATTATTATCTCGTTTAGAAGCTGAAGAAATAATTCATTTAGAATTATCTTATGGAATAATATCATATTCTAATATGTGTGGAATGATTTATAAAGTTGTGGAATTTGATGATGTTATGTATTCTTTTGATAATATATCAAAAGATTTTTTTACAGCTGAATTTTATAATAAATTATAAATTTATATTCCTAGTAGCTTAGTGGTAGAGCGAGGGTTTGTTAAATCCGAGGTCATTGGTTCAAATCCAATCTAGGAAAATTTTTATCAGAAAAAGTAAATAATTCTTGTAAAAGACCAGTATTTATTGCATTTTTTATTAGTTTAATTTGTAAAAATTTTGTTTGTTTTGTAGAATTTACGAATATAGGATAGGTTGTTTTTATTGGTATTATTCCTAAATTAAAGATAGATATAATTGGTGTATTATAAGTAAATTTTAAATTTTGAAATATTTTATTTTTTTCTAAAATTATAATTAAATCTGGAATTTTATTATTTGTTATTAAATTTATATTGTTATTTTTTATTATTAAAATTGTTCCTTTTTTTTTTATAATAAATGTAATTAAAGGTAAAATTGTTTTTAATTGTGAAATTGTTTTTTGTAAAGATATTATATTTAATTTTTTTGTAAAATTATATAATGATTGTTGAAAGAAAGGATATGGTATATTTGTGGTATGTTTTATTATATGTGAAGCGTTTTTTATTAATATTTTTGATAAAAATAATGGCATTAGTATTATATATGTTAATGTTATTTATTATATTTATTTTTATAGTAATTATTTGTTTTTTTGTATATGGATATTCGGTTACAATGTTGTAAAATGATTGGTTCTGGTTTAGCTACTATTGGCTTAGTAGGTGCAGGAGCTGGTGCTGGTGTTGTTTTTGGTTCATTTTTATTATCATATTCAAGAAATCCATCAAGAGCGGATGCATTAATGAAATATGCTATGTTAGGTTTTGCATTAACAGAAGCTGTAGGTTTATTAGCATTAATGATGGCGTTTTTAATTTTATTTGGTTAATATAATGAAAGGAGAGGGAAGATGTCTGAGTGGTCTATAGAGGTAGTTTGCTATACTATTGTATTTTCTTAATACCAAGGGTTCGAATCCCTTTCTTCCTATAGAATTTGTATATATATATATAATTCATTATATTGTTTAAATTATTAAATTGTTGGCGAATAGCGGGAATTGAACCCGCGACTTTCAATGCCACAAATTGATGTTCTACCAACTGAACTATATTCGCCTTTATAAGAAAACAATTAGATATTTTTTTTATTTAGTAATAAATATATATTATTAAAGGTAAGTTAGTTATGCCACAACTTGATAAATTTACATATTGTTCACAGGTTTTTTGGTTAATTTTTTTTTTTTTTTGTTATATTTTTTAGTAGTATCTAAAAGTTTACCTAAGATTTATAAAATATTATGCTATCGAAAAAAATTATTAGAAATTTATTTTTCTAAAATTATTTTATTAAATAAAGAATTATTATTTATAACTAATAATTCTTTAAAAAATATTAATAATTTTGTTAAAGTATATAAACATATACCACAAATTGTTTATAAAATATTAGAAATGCAATTAGACATTTTATGTAATGTTATTAAAGAAAAATCTAATTATAAAATAAATATAACTTTATTGAATCATTTATCTTTACTTAATTTATTAAATAAGTTTAATATTATAAGATTAATTATTAATGATAATTTTTTAAATGATAATAAAAAGGAATTTTTATTATTATTATTCATAATAAAATAATAATAAATGATATTATTATTTTTATTTATAATTTTATTATTATTTATAGAAGGTTATATTTTATTAGAAGAAGAATTTTTAATTATTTTAGCAAATATTTTTTGGTTAAGTACATTTAGTAAATTTATATTAATTAGTATTGAACAAGAATTATATTATAAAAGTAATATGATAAAATATAGTTATGAATTTTTTTTATATTTAAAAAAAATGGTAATTATTGATATTATAAATTTACATAAAAATAGATTAGTAATAAAAAAAACTTTTATTATTCCGTTATTTAATTTAATTATAATTGAAATATTTAGTATAAAGATTATAAGTTTTATAGAAAAATTTGTATTTATAGAAAATTTAATAAAAAAAGAAGATATTATTTTTTGTGGTAAATTTATTGTTGATGAAATTATTTTAAGATTATTTGAAAAAACATTTGGTATTTATGAAGATAATTTTGGAAATTTATAGAATTTTATTTGAGTGGTTAGTTTAGTCAGGTAGAACGTCTCTTTTACAAAGAGAATGTCGGTGGTTCAAGTCCATCACTACTCAAAATTAGTGTAATTTGTTGGTAAAGGAAAAAAAAGTACTTTTTTTTTGTATAAGAGTTTTTTTTTTTTAGGGGTTTTGTTTTTTTGTTGTTGTTATTAATTTATATAATAATGTTAGTTGAATATCTATATAATTTAAGTTATTTAATAATAGTTATTTTATTATCAAGTCTTATTATTTTTTTTACAATGTTTTTAATATTGCGTACAGGTGATATAGAAAAAATATCTGCGTATGAATGTGGTTTTCATCCATTTGAAGATACAAGAACAAGATTTGATGTTAGGTTTTATTTAGTTGCTATTTTATTTATTATTTTTGATTTAGAGATTATGTTTTTATTTCCATGGGGGTTAAATATAATTTTATTAGATTTTTTAGGTTTTTTTTCTATGATATGTTTTCTTTATATTTTATTAATAGGTTTTTTCTATGAATGGAAAAAAGGTGCATTAGATTGGGAATAGAAATGAAATTATTAAAAATAGGATTATATTTATATAAATTATTACCAGGGATTTTACGTGTTATTGTTTATGCAGATTATATTGTGTTAGAAATAAAAAGAGAGCATTTATTAAAAATAATTTTATTATTGAAAAATCATATAAATTTACAAATAAATTATTTAAGTGATATTTGGTGTGTTGATTATCCAGAAAAACCTGAACGATTTGAAATAAATTATTTACTAAGTAGTTTATTTTTTAATTTTAGAATTTGTATTAGATTATTAATCAAAGAAAATGATTTTGTGTTATCTATTTCAAGTCTTTATAAATCAAGTAATTGGTTAGAAAGAGAAATTTGGGATATGTATGGTATTGTTTTTAAAAATAATAAAGATTTAAGAAGGATTTTAACAGATTATGGTTTTGATGGCTTTCCATTAAGAAAAGATTTTCCATTAAGTGGTTTTATTGAAGTTCGTTATGATGATTGTCAAAAACGTGTTGTACAAGAAAATTTAGAAGTTATACAAGAATTTCGTGGTTATACATTTAAAAGTCCATGGGAAAAGTAGAAAGACAAAAATATAAAGAAATTAAAAATTTTTCAATGAATTTTGGTCCTCAACATCCTGCGGCACATGGTGTATTACGTTTAGTTCTAGAATTAGATGGTGAGGTGGTCTTAAAAGCAGATCCTCATATAGGTTTATTGCATAGAGGTACTGAAAAATTAATTGAATATAAAACATATTTACAAGCTATACCTTATTTTGATCGTTTAGATTATGTTTCTATGATGTCACAAGAACATGCTTATGCTTTAGCAGTAGAAAAATTATTGAATATAAATGTACCATTAAGAGGACAATATATACGTGTATTGTTTGCTGAAATTACAAGAATATTAAATCATTTATTAGCTGTTACTACACATGCTATGGATGTTGGTGCTATGACGCCTTTTTTATGGGGTTTTGAAGAACGTGAAAAATTAATGGAGTTTTATGAACGTGTTTCTGGAGCTCGTATGCATGCAGCATACATTCGTCCTGGAGGCGTAGCTTATGATATTCCAATAGGTTTATGTAATGATATTTATATATTTATTAAACAATTTAAATATAGATTATTAGAAATTGAAGAGTTATTAACAGAAAATAGAATATGGAAACAACGTTTAGTTAATATAGGTATTGTTAATGCTAGTGATGCAATAAATTTTGGTTTTTCTGGTGTTATGTTACGTGGATCTGGAATTACTTGGGATTTAAGGAAAATGATTCCTTATGATATTTATGAATTAATATCTTTTAATGTACCAATAGGACAGAATGGTGATTGTTATGATAGATATTTAATTCGTGTTAATGAAATGCGTGAAAGTTTAAAAATTATTGAATATTGTTTAAATAATATTCCTGAAGGTATTGTAAAAGTTAATGATAAAAAAATAGTACCACCTAATAGGGGAATAATGAAATATTCTATGGAATCTTTGATTCATCATTTTAAATTATATACAGAAGGTTATATAATTAATGAAGGAGAATCTTATGGTTTAATTGAGGCACCTAAAGGTGAATTTGGTGTTTATTTAAAAAGTAATAATACAAATATGCCTTATCGTTGTCATATAAAAGCACCAGGTTTTTTACATTTACAAGGATTAAATTTTATGTCGCAAGGGCATATGATTGCAGATGTAGTTACTATTATAGGTACACAGGATATTGTGTTTGGTGAAGTAGATCGTTAATTTTTTTTTTTTGTGTTAAAAAATAAAATGTTGTGTACACCATTAGAACAATTTAAAATTATTGTAATATATCCAATATTTTTTTTAGGTTTTGATTTTAGTTTTACAAATGGTACATTATATACTTTATTAGTTTTTTTTTTTCTATATATATTATTTATAAAATGTTTAAAAACTGTAACTATTATACCAAATGCTGTACAAAGATTAGCAGAATTAATGTATATTTTTGTAAATAATTTAGTTAAACAGCAAGCTGGTCTACGTGGTTTATTATATTTTCCGATTTTATTTATATTATTTTATTTTATATTATTTTTAAATTTAATTGGTTTAATGCCATATGGTTTTACATGTACAAGTCAAATTAGCTATACGTTTACATTAGGTTTTTCTATGTTTATAGGAGTTGTGATACTTGGTATTATGGTACAAAAATTTAAATTTATTAATCAATTTATACCAGCAACAAAAGGTGCTATAGTACCTTTGTTAATAGTTATAGAAATTTTTTCATATTGTATTAGACCTTTTAGTTTATCAATTCGATTATTTGCAAATATGTTAGCTGGTCATACTTTATTGCATATATTAGCAAGTTTTGGTATGTCTTTATATAAAATTGATATATTTTTAGCATTATGTATGATGGTTCCAATTGTTGCAATATGTATTTTAGAATTTGGAATTGCATTTTTGCAAGCATATGTTTTTATTGTTTTAATTTGTATTTATTTAAAAGAATCTTTATATGGACATTAAAAAAAAATATCTATATAAGTAAAGCCTCTTTCGTCTAATGGTTAGGACTTTGCACTTTCTATGCAATAATGATGGTTCAAATCCATCAAGAGGTAAAAATTGCTCTCTTAGCTTAATAGGTTGAGCAACAGTCTTCTAAATTGTAGGTTATCGGTTCGAGTCCGATAGAGAGTTTAGTTTATTAAAAAAAAAAAAAATATTATATTTATTTTTAATTTAGTATTATATGGTAGATATTTTTATAAATAATAAAAAATATACTATAAATAGTTCTTTTACTGTGTTACAAGCGTGTGAATTTGTTGGTATACAAATTCCGCGGTTTTGTTATCATGAACATTTATCTATTGCAGGTAATTGTAGAATGTGTTTAGTAGAAATAGAAAAAACATTAAAACCTATAGCCTCTTGTGCAATGTTAGTGATGCCTAATATGTGTATATGGACAAATACATTTTTAGTAAAAAAAGCACGAGAAGGTGTTATGGAATTTTTATTATTAAATCATCCTTTAGATTGTCCAATTTGTGATCAAGGTGGTGAATGTGATTTGCAAGATCAAGCTATATTATTTGGAAATGATCGTGGAAGATTTTATGGAACAAAACGTGTAATTATGGAAAAAGATTGTGGCCCATTAATAAAAACAGTAATGACACGTTGTATTCATTGTACACGTTGTGTTCGTTTTTTATCTGAATTAGGTGGTTCTAAGGAATTAGTGACTTTTGGTCGTGGGATGAAAACTGAAATTGGTAGTTATATTTCTTTTAATGTGCATAGTGAGGTATCAGGTAATATAATTGATTTATGTCCTGTAGGTGCTTTAACTTCAAAATCTTATGCATTTAAAGCTAGATCATGGGAATTAGAGTGTATTGAAACGATAGATACATTAGATAGTATGTGTAGTAATATTGCAATATATTTACGAAATAAAAAAATTGTAAGAGTTTTACCTATTTTGAATGAAAATATTAATGAAGAATGGATAAGTGATAAAACACGTTTTGTTTATGATGCTTATACGAAACAGAGACTAGTTACACCATATATTTATGGATTAAAAAAAAAAGGAAGTTTAAATATATGGTATGATATTATTGATATTTTAAGTTTTTTTTGTAATAATTTTTATAGTAATAATAATAAAAATAAAAGTTTAATACTTTTAGGAAGTGATTTAGGATTAGAAATAATTTTTAGTTATAAATTATTACAACAATATTCTAATTTATTAATTAATGATGAATATAATTTATGGAAACGTATTTATGATTTTAGACAATTATATATGTTTAATACAACATATAATAAGTTAAATAAAATGGATTTTTGTTTGCTTATTGGAATAAATTTACGTTTAGAAATGCCTGTTTTATTAATACGATTACGTAAAGAACAACGTTTACGTGATATTTTTATTTTTTCAATAGGTGTTGTGGATTTTTATGGATTAAAAATCTTAAATATTGGTAATAATATTTTAGATATAATTAAATTTTTAGAAGGGAAACATTTTATATGTTCTTTATTTAAACAAATAAAATTTCCAATTATTATAATAGGTATTATGTTAATACAACATAAGTTATTTAATATTATTTTACAAAATTTATATAAAATAAAAAGTTTGTATAATAAAAATTGGAATGGTATAAATTTGGTAGAATATGGTGTAGGTAAAGTAAATTTATTAGAATTTGGTTGTTTTTCTAATACAAATTTTATGCATACTAAATTGTATCATGGAGTATTTCAAGTTAGTACATTTAATAATATTATAAAACAAGAAAAAAAAAAAATATTTATTGGTTCATTTGGTTTTTCTTTGTTAAAAAATTATGATATTATTGTACCTGTAGTAAATAATATAGAAGATGATAGTTTATTTTTTAATAATTTAGGTTATTTACAAGTAAGTAAATGTATTTTACAACCATTAAAAAATATAAAAAAACATTTTATGTTAATAAATACAATTATAAATAAAAATTATGAAAAAAAAAATAAATTTATGAATTTAAAAAATATTAGAAATTTTTTAAATAGATATTTTCCTTTAAATTTGAATAATATAGGTTATAAAACATTTTTTTGTAATATGACAAATTATAATAAAAATATTATAAATAATAGTTTATTAATGACATATATTGGTGATAATGTTTATCAAAATAATGTTATAACTTTTTTATCACGTAATTTGACAAATATAGAAAATATTAGAAAACAAAAAGAATGTATTTTATATATTTATATATAAATGTTTATAAATTTTTTAATTATTTTTTTACGTATTTTATTATTATTATTACCGTTATTAATAGGTATAGCTTATTTAACTTTAATTGAACGAAAAATTATAGCAAGTATGCAACGTAGAAAAGGTCCAAATGTTATTGGATTTTTTGGTTTATTACAACCATTTGCGGATGCATTAAAATTAATGTTAAAAGAAACAATTTTACCTAGTGTAGCAAATAGAATAATTTTTTTGTTAGCACCTATTATAACATTAGTTTTAAGTTTATTAAGTTGGAGTATAATTCCTGTAGGTAATGGTCAAGTATTAACAGATATTAATATAGGTATTTTATATATTTTTGCAATTTCTTCTTTAGGTGTATATGGTATTATTATATCAGGTTGGTCAAGTAATTCTAGATATGCTTTTTTAGGTGGATTAAGATCTGCAGCACAAATGATATCATATGAAGTATCTATTGGATTAATTGTTATTAATATTTTAATATGTATTGGATCATTAAATTTATCTAAAATTGTATTTTTTCAACAATATATTTGGTTGTGTATACCTTTATATGTTATTTTTTGTTTATTTTTTATATCAGCAATTGCAGAAACAAATAGACCTCCATTTGATTTACCAGAAGCAGAAGCTGAATTAGTTGCTGGTTATTTTGTAGAATATTCTTCAATGTCTTTTGCATTATTTTTTATAGGGGAGTATGGTAGTATATTTTTAATGAGTACTATAATTGTTCTTTTGTTTTTAGGCGGATGGTTGCCAATAAATGTTATTATTTTTTCTATTAAAATAGTAATTATAATTTTTATTTTTATTTGGATTAGAGTAGCATTTCCACGTTATAGATATGATCAATTAATGCGATTAGGTTGGAAAGTATTTTTACCGTTAGCTTTAGGTTGGGTAATTTTTATTGGTGGTATTATATTTGGTTTTGTATAAATAATATAGTTTTTTTTTATGAATGTGTTGCAAATATTGATTATAACTATATTAAGTTTTTTAGGTTTATTTTTTTTTATAAAAGATACTTTAATATTTAAAATAGTTGGTTGTTATGGTTCTTTTATTTTATTAATAGAAAGTTTATATATGTTAATGGTGTTTGATAAAAGTATAGTTGGTTATCAAATGGAAAGTTTTTTTGTGATGTCGAATAAGTTAAATTTAATTTATTATATTGGTATAGATGGTGTATCTATTTTTTTTATTATATTAAGTATATTTTTATTACCATTATGTTTATTATGTAGTTGGACAACTATAACTTATCATATAAAAGAATTTTATATTTTATTGTATATAATAATTTTTTTATTAATACAAGTATTTACAGTTATTGATATTTGTTTATTTTATATTTTTTTTGAAAGTATTTTAATTCCTATGTTTTTAATTATAGGTATTTGGGGTTCTAGAGAAAGAAAAGTACATGCGGGATATCAATTTTTTTTATATACAGTTATAGGATCTATATTAATGTTATTAGCTATTATATATATATATATAAAAGTAGGTAGTACAAATTTATATGTTTTATTAGATAATAATAACAATACTTTTGAAATAATAGAGAAAAAATTATTATGGTTTGCATTTTTTATATCATTTGCTGTAAAAACACCATTAATTCCTGTGCATATATGGTTACCAGAAGCACATGTGGAGGCACCAACTGCTGGTTCTGTATTATTAGCAGGTATTTTATTAAAAATGGGTACATATGGTTTTTTACGATTTTTAATACCATTATTTCCAGATATTTTATTATATTTTCAACCATTTGTTTGTTTATTATGTATAATAGGGATAATATATACAGCGTGTACTACGATACGTCAAGTTGATTTGAAGAAAATAATTGCATATTCTTCAATTAGTCATATGAGTTTTGTTATATTAGGTTTGATTAGTAATAATATTTATGGTATAGAAGGAAGTGTATTTTTGATGATAAGTCATGGTTTAGTTTCTAGTGCGTTGTTTATGTGCGTTGGTTTATTATATGAAAGATATCATACTAGAATTATTTTATATTATGGTAGTTTAGTTTATGGTATGCCAGTGTTTTCTATTTATTTGTTATTATTTATTTTAGCTAATATGAGTTTACCAGGGACAAGTAGTTTTATAGGTGAATTTTTAATTTTATTAAGTTTATATAAAATTAGTTTTATAATATTATTTTTAGCAGCAAGTGGTGTTATTTTGGGGGCAATTTATAGTATATGGTTATATAATCGTGTTATCTTTGGTGTTATAAAAATAAATAATATAAAAATTTTTAGTGATTTAAATGTAAAAGAGAATTATTTAATGTTTTTTTTATTTAGTAATATTTTGTATTTGGGTATTTATCCTACATGTTTATTAGAAAATATGCATATGAGTACATTATTTTTATTTGAAAATCAAATGTAGTGCTTATAGTTTAATTGGTTAGAACAACGCGCTTCGGATGCGATAATCTGGGTTCGAGTCCTAGTAAGCACTAAAGTAAAGATGTTATGAAATAAATATTATTTATATAATATTATATTAATAGTTTTGAGTTTGATCCTGGCTTAGAGTGAATGCTAGTGATATGCCTAACACATGCAAGTTGAACGATATATATATAAATATAAAGTAGCGTACGGGTGAGTAATTTAAAAGAATATATTATATAATTTAGGAAAAAAAAGTAATTTTTATAAATACTAAATAAATTTTTGTAAATAATTATATACTTCTTAATAAGTATATAATTATTTACAAAAATAAAGAAATAGATTTCGTTATATAAATAGCTTTTATAAGATTAGGTAGTTGGTAGTGTAATGGACTACCAAGCCAAAGATCTTTAGTTGGTCTAAGTAGGATGATCAACCACATTGAGATTGAAATAAGGCTCAAACTTCCATGGAGGGCAGCAGTGAGGAATCTTGGACAATGGGCGAAAGCTTGATCCAGCAATATCAAATGAGTGATGAAGGTAAATTTATTGTAAAACTCTTGCGTTAAGGAGGATAATGACGTGTACTTAAAGAAGAAGCCCTGGCTAACTTCGTGCCAGCAGCCGCGGTAATACGGAGGGGGCAAGTGTTACTCATAATAACTGGGTGTAAAGGGTACGTAGATTGTAAATTAAGGTATATAGTAAAAGGTAATTTAATAGTTTTAAAATTATATACAACTTTTTTACTTGAGTATATTATAGGAAAGTGGAATTTTTAATGTAAAGGTGAAATTTATCGATATTAAAAAGACGATCAAAGGCGAAGGCAACTTTCTGGAATATAACTGACATTGAGGTACTGAAGCATGGGTAGCGAATCGGATTAGATACCCGAGTAGTCCATGCCGTCAACGATGAGCATTACATATTGGATTTTTATAAAATTTGGTTTGTAAGTTAACACGTTAAATGCTCCACCTGGGGACTACGATCGCAAGATTAAAACTCAAAGGAATTGCGGGGAAGCTGAACAAGTGGTGGAATATGTGGTTTAATTTGATATAACGCAAAAATCTTACCAATTCTTGAAAAACAAGAGAATTAAAAAAAATTATTGATCGATTATGAGCAATATAGAAACTTTTGTACAGGTGTTGCATGGCTGTCGTCAGTTCGTGTTGTGAAATGTTTGGTTAATTCCTTTAACGAGCGCAACCCTAATTTTTTATTTAAATAAAAAAAACTGTTTACGAAATGTAAAAGGAAGGTTAGGATGACGTCAAGTCCGTATGGCCCTTATGAATTGGGCTACACACGTATTACAATGGTTGTAACAAAAGATAGCAATAGTGTAAGCTGGAGCAAATTCTATAAAAGCAATCTTAGTTCAGATTATTGTCTGAAAAGCGGCAATATGAAGGTGGAATCACTTGTAATCGCAAATAAGTATATTGCGGTGAATATGTCTACAGTTTCACGACACACCGCCCGTCACGCCATGGAAGTTAGTTATGGTTGAAGCAAGCTTAAGTTGTCATATAAATTTAATTAACAATTATTAGTTTATATTATATATAAATAATGTTTTAATAATTTTAGACAAATGGTAAGTTAAATTATAATTAATAACTGGGGTGAAGTCGTAACAAGGTAGTTGTAGGGGAACCTGTAGCTGGACCAAATTTAAAAAAATATATTATGTAGATTTATATATATAAGGGAAATAGTTTAAATGGTATAATATTAGTTTCCAAAACTAAAGATAAGGGTTCAAGTCCCTTTTTCCCTGTAAGTAGAATGGCGGAGTAGTTTAATAGGTAAAACAATAGTTTTGTAAGTTATAATTGTAGGTTCGAGTCCTATCTTCGCCTATATTTAATAAATGAAAAGAGGGTGCATAGCTTAGTTGGTAGAGCATCGGACTTTTAATCCGTAGGTCTTGGGTTCGAGTCCCAATGTACTCAAATGACTAGTAGCTCAGTTGGTTAGAGTATACGCTTGATAAGCGTAAGGTCAATGGTTCAAATCCATTCTGGTCAATATAAACAGGATATAGTGTAATTGGTAACATATTCGTTTTGGGTATGAAAGATTGTAGGTTCAAATCCTACTATCCTGAAAGAAAAAGACTAGATAGTATAATGGTAGTGCAAATCATTGCAACTGATTTGGTATTGGTTCGATTCCAGTTCTAGTCTTTTTTATATTAGAATTAAATATATATATATAGTATATATGTCAGAATTTTTTTTAATTTTTTGTATTTTATTATTATTATTTATTTTTATTTTTTATTCAAAAAAATTGATAACTATAGGAAGCTTATTAAGTATTCAATTAATTTTTTTTGGTATATTTGTATTAGTTAATGTTTTATTGTTATTATGTCTTGAATTTAATTTATTTTTTAAATATATAAATATTATAGAACGGGATTCTTTTATGCTATTTTTAAGTTATTTAATTATTGTAAGTAGTTTAATTATAAGTATAAAAGCAATATCATATTTAAATAAAAATAGTTTATATGAATATGAATTTTTTTTAATTATGATAATTGCATTATTGGGTTTTTTAGTTATAATTTTTTCAAATAATTTTTTAAGTATTTATATTGGAATAGAATTACAAAGTTTAAGTTTATATCTTTTAGCATCTTTAAAAAATAATTCAACGTTTGCTATAGAGGCTGGTTTGAAGTATTTTGTATTGGGTGCATTTGCTTCAAATTTATTATTATTTGGAATTGTTTTATTATATGGGTTATTTGGTATTATTTTTTTAAATGATATTTTTAGTTTATTATTTTTTAATAAAGAAATAGAGCAATATTTAATTATAGGTTTGTCTATAAGTTTTATGTTTATAATTATAAGTTTAATTTTTAAAGTTGGAGGTGCACCATTTCATATGTGGTTGCCTGATGTTTATGAGGGAGTTGCAAGTATTATAACAATATTTTTTGCATTAATACCGAAAATAAGTATTTTAAGTATTTTTGTTAAATTTGTATATGAATATAATTTATCTTTATATTTAGATTTAAATATGTTATATATTTATATTGCAATATTATCTTTAATCGTTGGATCATTTGGTGCATTAGGACAAATTAAGATTAAAAGAATTTTAAGTTATAGTGCAATTGCTCATATAGGTTTTTTTTTATTTTGTTTTGCTATAGGAAATATATTAAGTTGTGTAGCATTTCTTATTTATCTTATTGTGTATAAAATATTGATAGTAAGTGTTTTTGGAAGTTTAATTATTAATCAACAATACAGTACAAAAGCTATTTTAAAATATATTGGAAATTTATGTTTTTTATATAAAAATAATATTTTAATATTATTTATTTTATTAGTTAGTTTATTTGCAATGGCAGGTATACCACCTTTTAGTGGTTTTTTTTCGAAATTATTAATTTTTTTAGCAGCAATAAAAGAAGGTTATACTTTATTTACTATTTTTTTTTTTTTTATTAGTATAGTAAGTGTTGTTTATTATTTACGTGTAATTAGAGCAATGTTATTTATAATAAAAAAACGTGAATGGTGTTTATTTGAAGTTGTGAATAAAAATATAGCTTATATAGTAAGTAGTGCGGTTTTATTTAATATTTTTTTTATATATGTAGGTAATTTTTGTTTATATTATATATATAGTTTAAGTTTAATATATTTAAATTAAAATTTATGGGTTTTTGTATAAAATTAGTACCTAGAGGATATACTAAATTTATTTGTTATTCTATTAATATTGTAAATACAAAAAATGGTTTTTATGGTAAATTTTACGATAAAATAGGTTATATTGAATATTCAACCGTAGGTTTGATAATTAAAATAGATAAAAATAAGTTAAGTAAATGGCTTTTACGTGGCGTTATTATAAATAAAAGATTAATTAGTTATTTATTAACAGTATTATGAATAATATAAATAAATATCTTATAGGTTTACGTAAAATAAAATATATAAAAGATAATAAGAAATATAAAGTTGGTGATGTTTTAGTTATTAATTATGAAAATTTAAGTGGTTATTGGAAAACAAAGATATTTACTGGTATTTGTATAGCAATAAAAAAAAGGGGGATTAATTTATATTATACATTGCGTAATGTTATAAAAGGTGAAAGTATAGAATTATCTTTTTATTATTATAATCCAATTATTTTACAAATAGAACAATTACCTGTACAAAAAATTGTAAAATTACGTAAATCTAAATTATGGTTTTTAAGATTGCAAAATAAACAAAAAAGTACTGTAAATAGTTAAAAAATATAAAAAGGTACTCTAATAGAAAATAAATATATTTTTTTTGTAAAAATTAGAATTAGTTGTTTTTATTATATTTATATTATATAATAATAATGGAACAAAAACATTTATATCATTTAGTGGATCCTAGTCCATGGCCAATATTAACTGCAATATCAGCGTTAAGTATGTTAATTGGTGCAGTTATGTATATGCATTCATTTATAAATGGTTTTTTTGTTGTATTATTTGGGCTTATTACATTAATAATTTGTATGAGTATTTGGTGGCGTGATGTTATACGAGAAGCAACTTTTGAAGGTAGACATACTGTTGTAGTACAACAAGGATTACGTTATGGTATGTTATTGTTTATACTATCAGAAGTATTATTTTTTGTAGCATTTTTTTGGGCGTATTTTCATTCAAGTTTATCACCAACTTTAGAAATTGGTTCATGTTGGCCTCCAGAAGATATTATGACATTTAATCCTTGGGAAGTACCTTTTTTAAATACAATTATTTTATTATTATCTGGTGCTACTATTACATGGGCACATCATTTAATGATTGGCGGTGATAGATTGAAAGCATTAAGTGCATTAGAAATAACAATAGGTTTAGCTATTTCTTTTACAGTATTTCAAATAATAGAATATATAGAAGCACCTTTTAGTATTTCTGATGGTATTTATGGTTCTACTTTTTTTATGGCTACAGGATTTCATGGTTTTCATGTAATTATAGGGACTTTGATTATTATAGTAATGACATTACGTTTATATTATTATCATTTTACAAAAGAACACCATTTTGGTTTTGAAGCTGGTGCATGGTATTGGCATTTTGTAGATGTAGTATGGTTATTTTTATTTGTAAGTATTTATTGGTGGGGTAGCTTATAGAATGCGACCAATTACGCCTTTTTTATCTATTTATAAACCACAAATAGGTAGTATATTTTCAATTTTTGGAAGAATTACAGGTATTATTTTATATT
Organism: uncultured Terrimonas sp.; assembly: GCA_964599035.1. Taxonomy (GTDB): domain Bacteria; phylum Bacteroidota; class Bacteroidia; order Chitinophagales; family Chitinophagaceae; genus Agriterribacter. Next base: position 34,499 of record CAZREP010000026.1, read on the forward strand.
TTATTTTTATATTGTATTTTATTTTATATAATTTGAAAATAGATTATATATTGTGTTATAATATGTATTTACTTTATTTTTTATTAATAAAAAGTTTAAATTTTATTATAATTAATTTATTAAATTTTATATGTTTTTTGTTTGTATATCATTTGTTATTTGGTTTAAGATATATATATTGGAATAGAAATAGTGTACAAATAAAATATAATATAACATTAAAAAATTTATATATTAGTATTAATATATTATTTGTATTTATTATTATATTATTAAATTATTATTGGTTTTTTTTTTTATAAAAAATAGTATATTTTATTAAAATGGAATTAATTTTTAAAAAATTATTTATATTTTTTTTAATAATAAGTAAAAAATTATTTTTATCATTAAGTTTTTTTTATTTATTATTATTATGCGTTTATTTAAGAAGTATTGGTTTAGAGGTTAATAGTTTAGTTTTTTTATTTTGTATTATACATGGTTGTTTTTCTTTTATATTTGTTTTGGAGGATTATATATATAATAAATTTTGTAAATATTTATTTATAACTTTTATTTGTTTTATAAGTATAAAATTAATATTTTTTTTAGGCCTATAGTTTAATTGGCAAAACCTACTGCTCATAACGGTATTTTTAAGGGTTCAAATCCCTTTAGGCCTATTTTTTTAAGAGAGGAGATGGCTGAGTGGTTAAAAGCGATGGATTGTAAATTCATTCCGAAAAGGTTCATAGGTTCGAATCCTGTTCTCTTCAAAATATTATATATTAAATAAAAAATAAAATGAGATGATTATTTATTTATTTTTAAAAGAAATTTTGTATTGTTATTATTTATGTTTATATGGTGTAAGTATATTTTTATTAATTTTATTATATTATAAAAATGAAATTTTTATTTTAGTTTTAAAATTATATAAAAATATAATTGGATTTGAAAGTATTTTATGTACTGGTATTTTAGATATTATGTATTATCAATATATTTGTATATTTTTTATTTGTATTGTATATATGTTATTTTTAATGTGTGTAAATATTTATTATTGGTTATATTCGTCATTATTTTTAATTGAAGTTAAAAATTTTTTTAAATTTTTTTTATTTTTATTTTGTTTAAGCATTATGTATTTATGTGTATATAATATTTTATTGATATTTTTTATGAAGTATTTATTATTTGAATATAATATTGTAAATTATTATTTAAATATTTGTAAAATAGATATTCGTTTATATGAATATTTTTCTTTTATATGGTATAGTATTTTTATAAATATATTATTTCTAATATTTTTATTTAGTTTTTTTTTTTTATTAAAAAAAAAAAAAGTTTTATATAAAAAATTACGATTTTATTATTTAATATTACTATATTTAATTTTAATGTTTTGTATACCATCTGATTTTTTTATTCATTTAATAAGTTTACTTTTTTTTATAATTATTTATGAATTATTAATTTTATATTTTTTATTAATTAATAATTTGAGAGAGTAGCCTAATGGTAGGGTACTGGATTGTCTATTCATGTGGTGCGGGTTCAACTCCCGTCTCTCTCGAAATTTGTGGGATAAAGCAGTGGTAGCTTATCAGTTTCATGCGCTGAATGTCGAGGGTTCGAATCCCTCTCCCACAAATTATAAGCTCATCTGGTGGAAAGGTAGACACGATGGACTTAAAATTCATTCTTTTATAAGGGTCTCGGTTCAAGTCCGAGGATGAGTAATTACAGGTATGGTGAAATTGGTAAACACAATGATTTTAGACATCATTAGCATTTAAGCTTTACAAGTTCGAATCTTGTTACCTGTATGTTATTTATATATTATATGTTTTGAGGTATAGCCAAGTGGAAAGGCAACTGATTTTGAGTTAGTGAAACGATGGTTCGAATCCATCTACCTCAAATAGAATATATATGTATTTAAGTAGTTATTTATATTATATATGCCAACAATAAATCAATTATGTAAAAAAAAACGAAAATTAAAACGACATAAAAGTCGTGTAAAATTATTAGAAAAATGTCCGTTTAAGCGTGGTATTTGTTTAAAAGTTTTTACAGTAAAACCAAAAAAACCTAATTCTGCAATAAGGAAAGTAGCAAAAGTAATGTTAAGTAATAAACGTCGTACTATTGTAACTATACCTGGTATTGGTCATAAATTACAAGAACATTCAGTAATTTTAGTTCGTGGTGGTAGAGCAAATGATTTACCAGGTGTACATTATAAAGCTGTTCGTGGTAAATTTGATTTTAGTGGTTATGAATTAATAGAGAGAAATAATAAAAGGTCAAAATATGGTGTTGT
>CAZREP010000027.1:0-36777 GCA_964599035.1 uncultured Terrimonas sp.
GATCAGGACAGATGCAGGAAAGGAAGGATATGCGTATGCACAATATTTAACGGTGTTGGAATAGTGGCGCCGCAAGTCGTTATATGATCTTTCTATGCCGCCCACCGGGATTTTCACGACAGAATACTGCGTGTCGGGAGATCCCGGTGGGGGTGGGCAAATTTTTTTTTTGCTATACTTCTGTTATTGATGATACCAGCGGCATTTTGTGCCCATGAATACCCAAGGCTGAAACGGGCGATAATGTTGTATGCCTCTTACGCAACCACAAAATACATTACTTCGCCATAAATATAGGTGCCGTCTTTCAATTTGGCAAAAGCCCGGTAATTGGCATCATTGAATTGCTGGTAAGTAAGGGTTACTTTTTTTTCCAAGGTCTTTCCTGCCGCGGGTGTATCAGAAAAAAGAACAATGGTTCCCGTTTCTTTTACCGGCGTCTTGTCGCTCAGGTCAGTAACCCAAGCCTTAAATACAATGCCATATTCCGCAATGGCTTTATCGCCCTGGCCGGTACCCTCCATTTTTATTTTAAATACAAGGTCGGAGCCGTAAACAATAGTAGAGGAGGTGAAGGAGAGTGCCACGGTGCTGACTTTTGCTTCTTTATTATCGGGTCCACCCCCGGCTTTATCCTTTTTACAGGCGGGGAGCAGGTTAATGAGCAGTGTGAGGGTCAGAATGATCGTTTTATGCATGGCTGTGTTTTGGGTGATAAAAAAGGGATTTCATGTCTATATATCGGAAAGTCGGTAGAAAGGTCAACAGGCAGATACAAAAATTGCTACAGCGCATTCAATGCCGCTTCCTTAAGACGTTGGTGATAACACCAACATTGGTGGTAATCTCTCACAGATAACACTGATTTTCGCAGACAGGGAGTGCTTTCTGTGATCATTCGTGGGATCTGTGAGACAGATCACCCGGCAAGCCAGGGTTGACACAACAATAGTGTTTAATTCTTAAGCGAACGACATTGATAGCGCATTGAGCAGCCCGGTTTGAAAGACAACGTGATCGGTTGATAATAAGGAAAAAATGAAGGATTTAAATTTAAACCGGGCAAATCCTTATTATCTGGTGAGAATTTAAGAAATTTGCGCTTCTCTTTTAAACCTGAAAAAAATGAGCAGTAAGCCGGTAACATTGTTTGACAGGGTGTGGAATGCACATGTGGTAAGAAAAATTGAAGATGGCCCTGATGTCCTTTTCATAGACCGCCACTTTATTCATGAAGTAACCAGCCCGGTGGCCTTTCTGGGGCTGGAGCAAAGAGAATTAAAGGTACTGTTCCCTGAAAGGACTTTTGCCACAGCCGATCATAATACACCTACCATTAACCAGCACCTGCCCGTGCAGGACCCGCTTTCGGCAAACCAACTAAAAGCGCTGGAAACCAATTCCGGTAAATATGGCATTTCGCACTGGGGGCTGGGTAATCCTAAAAACGGGATCGTGCATGTGGTGGGGCCCGAGAATGGCATTACCCTGCCCGGCATGACGATCGTTTGCGGCGACTCCCATACCTCCACGCACGGGGCTTTTGGATGCATTGCTTTTGGCATTGGCACATCGGAAGTGGAGATGGTGCTTTCTTCGCAATGCATCATGCAGCCGAAGCCGAAAAAGATGAGGATCAGCGTAAACGGTACATTAGGTAAAGGCCTTACCCCCAAAGATGTGATCCTCTATATTATCTCCCGGTTAACGGCTGCAGGCGCTACCGGTTATTTCGTGGAATATGCCGGTGAGGTGTTTGAGAACATGAGCATGGAAGGTCGTATGACGGTTTGTAATATGAGCATCGAAATGGGGGCGCGGGGTGGTATGATCGCCCCGGATGAAACCACTTTTGCTTATATTAAAGGAAAAGACAAGGCTCCCAGGGGGGAGGCCTGGGATAAAATGCTGGCATACTGGAAAACATTAAAAACAGATACAGATGCTGTTTTCGACAAGGAATATCATTTTGATGCTTCAGCTATAGAGCCGATGATCACCTATGGCACCAACCCGGGGATGGGTATCGGCATTACCCAGCAAATACCTACCGCAGAGGAGGTGGGCGGCGGCAAAGCGAGCTATGAAAGGTCGCTGGGCTATATGGGTTTCCATGAAAAGGAAAAGATGCTGGGTAAGAAAGTAGATTATGTGTTTATCGGCAGCTGCACCAACGGGCGTATAGAAGATTTCCGCGCTTTTGCCTCGCTGGTAAAGGGCAGGAAAAGGGCAGATCATGTAACGGCATGGGTGGTTCCCGGATCGCATGTAGTGGAGCAGCAGATCAAAGAAGAAGGTATACTGGATATATTGCTTGATGCAGGGTTCCAGTTGCGTCAGCCCGGTTGCTCGGCCTGCCTGGCTATGAACGACGATAAGATCCCCGCCGGCAAATACGCGGTGAGCACCAGCAACAGGAATTTTGAAGGCAGGCAGGGGCCTGGTGCAAGAACGATGCTTGCCAGCCCGCTGGTGGCAGCTGCAGCTGCTGTTACCGGGATGGTGACAGATCCAAGAGAATTAATTGCTGAATAAGAGGTACCGGCTTTCAGCGATCGGCAATCAGCTTTCGGCTTTCAGTAAGAGTACTAACACTTATAAACTAAAAACTGTAAACTATAAACTTTTAAATGGCTTACGATAAATTTACCGTACTCAAAAGCACCGCAGTTCCCATGCCTATTGAGAATGTGGACACCGACCAGATCATTCCCGCCCGTTTTTTAAAGGCAACGGAAAGGAAAGGATTTGGCGATAATCTTTTCCGCGACTGGCGCTACAACAGCGATAATACTCCTAAAAAAGATTTTGTACTCAACAATCCGTTGTATTCCGGTAAGATACTGGTGGGAGGCAAAAATTTCGGTAGCGGCAGCAGTCGTGAACATGCGGCATGGGCTATTTACGACTATGGTTTTCGTTGCGTGGTATCGAGCTTTTTCGCCGACATCTTCAAAAACAATGCGATCAATGTAGGCATACTCCCGGTTCAGGTAAGCGAGCTGTTCCTCGACAGGATATTTACCGCTATTGAAGCAGACCCGGCAAATGAAATAGAAGTCGATCTTCCCCGGCAAACCATCACGATTCTTTCAACGGGAGCATCGGAATCGTTTGATATCAACGGGTATAAGAAGAACAACCTCATGAATGGCTATGATGATATTGACTACCTGCAGGCGATAAAGGCAGACATCAATTCCTTTGCAGCCACAAGTTTATACTAAAAAGATCACGCGAGCATGCCGGCAGCCCAACGCTATATTGAAATAATGGATACCACGCTCCGCGATGGAGAACAGACTAGTGGCGTATCTTTTTCCGCTTCAGAAAAACTGACCATTGCCCAGTTGTTACTTACAGAAGTAAAGGTAGACCGTATTGAAATTGCTTCTGCCCGGGTATCGGATGGGGAGCTTGACGCGGTAAAGAGGATCACGCGATGGGCAAAATCAAACGGTTTGCTGGATAGGGTGGAAGTGCTCACTTTTGTAGACGGGGAAGTGTCTATAAACTGGATGCAAAAAGCAGGCGCTAAAGTAATGAATCTGCTTACCAAGGGCTCGCTCAATCATCTTACTCACCAGTTGAAGAAAAAGCCCGAGCAGCATTTTGCGGATATCGCAGCGGTGATAGCGTTAGCTAAAAAGAAAAAGATCGATACCAATGTATACCTGGAAGACTGGAGCAATGGCATGCGGCATTCGCCCGATTATGTGTTTCAGTACCTGGATTTTATCGTTACGCAGCCTGTGAAGCGTATCATGCTTCCCGATACACTGGGGATATTGGTGCCGTCGGAGGTATATGCATTTATCTCATCTATTACGCAACGCTACCCGGGCGCACATTTCGACTTTCATGGGCATAACGACTATGACCTGGGTACAGCGAATGTACTGGAAGCGGTAAAAGCGGGCGCGCATGGGTTGCACCTCACAGTGAATGGTATGGGCGAAAGGGCAGGTAATGCTCCGCTTGCAAGCGCCATTGCCGTGCTGAATGATTTTGTTCCGGGGGTTAAAACTGCTGTAGCGGAAAAGTCGCTATACAGCGTAAGCAAGCTGGTGGAAACGTTTTCAGGTTTCCGTGTTCCTGCCAACAAACCGGTGGTGGGAGAGAATGTATTTACGCAAACGGCGGGCATACATGCGGATGGCGACAAGAAAAATAAATTGTATTTCAGCGACCTGATGCCGGAACGCTTCGGGCGTCAGCGAAAATATGCTTTGGGCAAAACCAGCGGCAAGGCCAATATCGAGAACAACCTGCAGCAAATGGGGATACAGCTTTCCGAAGACGATCTTAAGAAAGTTACCCGGCGCATTATTGAGCTTGGCGACAAAAAGGAAGTGGTAACACAGGCCGATCTCCCTTATATTATATCTGATATTTTGGACAATGCTATCGAAGATAAGGTGCGTATTGAGGATTATGTGTTGACGCATTCCAAAAGCATGCATCCTTCGGTAACGATCAAAGTTATTGTATATGGAGATGCTTATGAAGAGCATGCGCAGGGCGACGGACAGTACGACGCTTTTATGAATGCGCTGAAGAAAGTATATAAGCAACGGAAAATAGAATTACCGCAATTAACGGATTATATGGTGCGGATACCTCCCGGTGGTAAGAGTGATGCGCTGTGTGAAACAGTGATTACATGGCGGCACGACAATAAAGAATTCAAGACGAGGGGGCTCGACAGCGATCAAACCGTATCGGCGATCAAAGCAACACAGAAAATGCTGAATATGATTTAAGGGAGTTTAACCACCAGGCGTATTAAACCACAAAGTGCGCAAAGGCTGCACAAAGGGACACGAAGGAGATAGTTTTTAAAGAGGAGAATATGGAATTTGTGTGCTTTGTGCTTTCTTCCTGTTCTTTGTGGTTGAATTTTTCAATAACCTTTTAACACCAAAATAGCTAACGATGAAAACAGATCCGGTTACTTTGGATTATCGCATACTGGGATGCGCCCTTGAAGTGCATAGAGCCTTAGGTCCCGGCTTATTGATGAATTTTAATGTGAAAGTATTGAAGCAAGGGATAAGAAGAGTAATACTTTGATCAAACACACATAAAATATATTGTATTTGAATAAACAGAAATAATATGGCAAATAAAAACATTTTGATCGTTCCCGGGGATGGGATAGGACAGGAAGTAACAGCCGTGGGTAAAAAGGTATTAGATAGAATTGCGGAAAAATATGAACATCACTTTTTGTATGATGAGGCGTTGATCGGTCATGTGGCTATAGAAGCAACAGGAAATCCTTTACCCGATGAATCCCTCCAAAAGATGAAGCAGTCCGACGCTGTGTTGTTCGGCGCCGTGGGACATCCCAAATACGATAATGATCCATCGGCTAAGGTAAGGCCGGAACAGGGTTTGCTTAAAATGAGGAAGGAGCTTGGATTGTATGCCAACATCCGTCCTATTAAATTATTTGATGAATTGCTGGATGCCTCCAGTATCAAGCCTGAAATATTAAAAGGGGCTGATATCATGTTTTTTCGTGAGCTTACGGGGGATATTTATTTCGGTGAAAAAGGAAGGAAAAATGATGGAGATACGGCATATGATATAGCGGAATACAGTCGCTATGAAGTAGAGCGCATTGCCCGTAAGGCATTTGAAGCTGCCCGAACAAGAAGAAAAAAATTATGTTCTGTTGATAAAGCCAATGTCATTGAAACTTCCCGTTTATGGAGAGAAGTGGTACAAAAAGTGGCACTGGATTATCCTGATGTGGAGGTGGAGCACCAGTTTGTGGATGCTACTGCCATGCTGCTCATAAAAGATCCCCGTCGCTTTGATGTGGTGGTTACTGCCAACCTGTTTGGTGATATTCTTACCGATGAAGCCTCCCAGATAGCAGGGTCAATGGGTATGCTGGCTTCGGCTTCAGTTGGAGATGGTACGGGCGTATATGAACCGATCCATGGTTCTGCACATGATATCACCGGTAAAGGGGTGGCCAATCCGCTGGCATCCATCCTATCGGCAGCGTTGCTGCTGGATATTTCTTTTGGTATGAAGTCTGAATCGGACGCAGTGATCGCTGCTGTTGATAAAGTGCTTAAGGCAGGTTTCCGCACCAGGGATATAGCGAATGCGCAAACGCCTGCCACTAAAATTTTGGGTACCGCTGCAATGGGAGATGAGGTGCTGAAATACCTGGCTTAGAACCCGTCGCTTCAGCAAAAAAACAATGTAAAGCTATTCATAATATTTACTTGAGTATCACGTTTTTGCAGGAATACAATGTTACTTTGCTTTTTTGAAAAATCGATAAATATTAATATATCATGCGCCAGGATCGGGATACAACTATGAAAAATACAGGGATGAATATAGCCCATTCAAACCGCTATTATATCCAGCACGTAATGCTGCTTATAGCATGCTCTGCATCCATGTTGTTCACGGTAAGCTGCGGACAAAGCTTTTCTGAAACAGATTCCCCGAAAGACACCAGCACGGTGCAGCTCGGTGAAAATGCAACTGTTGAACAACAGATATCCCTTGACACCACATTATTTGATCAAAAAAATATCCAGCTCTCCAATGGCGACAGCTCCGGGTTATGGCCGGTGAATGCTCCTTACCCCCTTCCCGGTGCGATTTTTCCTTTCAAAAGAGTAGTTTCTTTTTATGGTAACCTGTATTCCAAGAAAATGGGTATTCTGGGTGAATTGCCCCCTGCCCAGATGCTGGCGAAATTAAAGGAAGAAGTGAACAACTGGGAACGGGCGGACAGTAGCACTGAAGTATTACCGGCACTACATTATATAGCGGTAACGGCGCAGGGAAGTCCGGGAAAGGATGGCAAATACAGGCTGCGGATGCCTTTTCACCAGATTGATTCTGTTTTGAACATGTCCAGGCGAATTGGTGCTATTACATTTGTGGATGTGCAGGTAGGGCTAAGCACTTTACAGCAGGAGATTCCCCAGCTTGAGAAATATTTAATGATGCCGGATGTACATTTAGGTATAGACCCTGAGTTTTCCATGAAAGGCGGGCAACGGCCCGGTACGGTTATCGGCTCTTTTAATGCGGATGATATTAACTATGTTACAGGTTACCTGGCAGACCTGGTTAAGCAACATAATCTTCCTCCTAAAATATTGGTAGTGCACCGCTTTACGCAGGCTATGGTAACCAATTATAAGCAGATCAAAACCCGTCCTGAGGTGCAGGTTGTAATGGATATGGACGGATGGGGTCACCAGGCCAGGAAGATCAATACCTACAGGCAGTTTATTTATAAGGAGCCTGTCCAGTTCACGGGATTCAAGATATTCTACAAGAATGATTTCAGGGAAGCCAACAGCCGCACTATGACGCCTGAAGAAGTGCTTCGATTAAAGCCCCGGCCCATATATATCCAGTACCAGTAAATAATAACAATGTTTTGCTGTGATCGCGTTTGCTGAGAGCAGGCGAATGCTTAATTTTGTTGTTTCGTACTAAATATAAAATATCGCGAATGCAAAAGCTACTTATTGTATTGAGCTTTGCCTTTATGCTGGCCTCCTGCGCCGATAAAGGAAAATCTGCCAGGGGGGAAAACGCAACGGGTGACGCTGCCTTTCTGTTAACCGGCAATGTGAAGGGTTTGGACAGCGGATGGGTTTATCTGTATCATCCGGAAAGAGATCAGCAAGTGCCTGATTCGGCTAAAGTTGTTAATGGCAGCTTTGAGTTCAAAGGTAATGCTGCAGAGCCGGAATTTGTATTGCTCGGTTATGATCAGAACGGGCAAAAGCGGTTTCCGCTGGGGTTCTTTTTGGAAGGAGGGAAGATAGCCTTACAAGGATCGGTGGATTCATTGTATAACGCGGATATTACCGGTTCCGCAGCACAGGAAGATCTTACAAAATTTAATGCATTACGTAAGCCGCTTGAGGAGAAGCAGAAGCAACTGTATGAAGCCTACCAGGTAGCTGCTATGTCGGGCGACAGACAGAAAGCCGGTGATATACAAAAGCAATACGAATCACTGGAGGAAGAAAGTAAAGCTGTGGTAGCAAAATTTGTTAAGGAAAACCCGGCTTCCTATGTTTCCGCCTTCCAACTGGCGCAAAACTTTGCTTATGACGTAGTGCCCAACCAACTGGAACCATTATATAACGTGCTTGCTGATAATATTAAAGCCTCTCATTTTGGAAAGGCGGTAAAAGAAAGCCTTGACGCTGCAAAAACTACTGCTGTGGGAAGCATGGCTCCTGATTTTACATTGAACGATGTAAATGGCAAGCCGGTTTCATTAGCTGCCTATAAGGGTAAATATACACTTGTGGATTTCTGGGCAAGCTGGTGTGGACCCTGCCGCCAGGAAAACCCTACCGTGGTAAAAGCCTATAATACTTATAAGTCGAAGGGGTTTGATATCCTGGGTGTTTCCCTGGATGAGAAGAAAGATAAATGGGAGCAGGCTATTCAACAGGATAAGCTTACCTGGACGCACGTTTCGGATCTGAAGGGGTGGGAGAGTGATGTGGCTACCTTATATGGTATTAAAGCTATTCCCATGAACTATCTGTTAGATAAGGATGGAAAGATCATAGCCAGGAGCCTGAGAGGGGAAGACCTCATTAAAAAGTTAGGTGAAATATTGAATTGATACCCTGCTGAATTGAACAGGAAGAGACCAGGCATAAAACATGTCCCGGTCTTTTTTCTTTAAAACATATCGCTGCACAGCAGTAATAGTAGAAGGTAGTCCGAGGCTGAATAATGCCCGAGATTATTGGTACATTTTCATCAGCTATTCATGGATTTGCTGAACAAAACCTAAAATATATTAGAATCAGCACTCGTATTTATTTGACGTGACGGTGTAGTTTTGTACCGGAATGGAAATGATATGAAAGAAGGAAGTCTGGGCACACCAGCCCGAAGTGCATCAAGCGGTTGGATCAATGGTTTTATAGGTGTTGTATTATTCAGTGGCTCATTGCCGGCGACAAGAGTAGCGGTATTGTATTTCGATCCTGTGTTTGTAACAGTTGCCCGTGCTGCAATTGCCGGTTTGCTAGCGCTGAGTGTGCTACTGATCTTTAAAGAAAACCGGCCATCACAAAGGGATACCTTCCCCCTGATTATTGTGGCGTTAGGTGTTGTGGTGGGTTTCCCGTTGTTGAGCGCGCTGGCCTTACAATACATAACATCGGCACATGCTATTGTTTTTTTAGGATTGCTGCCCCTCGCAACGGCCGCATTTGGTGTATGGCGTGGTGGCGAACGCCCCCGTCCCATATTTTGGTTTTTCTCCATTACCGGTAGCCTTTTAGTTATCGGGTATGCTGTTGTGCATGGGTTCACAGCATCTCCTTTGGGTGACATGCTCATGCTGGGGGCGATCATGCTATGCGGATTGGGCTATGCCGAAGGCGCTAAACTTTCAAAAACACTGGGTGGATGGCAGGTTATATCCTGGGCTTTGATATTGTCATTACCGGTTATGTTACCCATGTTATGGGTTTGTTTTCCGCCATCATTTACGGGCGTTAGCACAGGAGCCTGGATTGGGCTGGCTTATGTTTCCCTGTTCAGCATGTTTATTGGATTTGTATTCTGGTACCGCGGACTGGCTCAGGGAGGTATTGCGGCTGTTGGACAGTTGCAATTGTTACAGCCTTTTTTAGGTTTGGCCTTAGCCGCAACCCTACTTCACGAAAAAGTAAATATAGCTATGTTAGGCGTTACCATCGGCGTGATCTTTTGTGTTGCCGGATCGAAGAAATTTTCCTGATAACAAATAACGTTAGTTTTGAATGTACAGATATTCACGCTGTCCTAACAGAGTCGATTTGTGATTTATGACAATGGCGTAATGCAAGAGCCTGCAGGTTTCCCGGATTTTAGTCGTAATGTTTAAAGCCGATCTTATTTCTTACAATTGGTGTGCTTTGCTTTTGTATCAGCTCTTTCAGTACCATAAAAATATTTTCAATGTCTCTGCTGTTGCCTTTTACTTCCTTTTCCAGTTTGGCAAGTTGTATTAATATTTCTTTATGGGTAAGCGTGTATTCCCGAAGCTTTGTAAATACCCTTATGATCCTTATGTTTACTTCTATAGCTGTCTTGCTGTTTAGAATACTGGACAACATGGCAACGCCCTGTTCTGTAAATGCCATCGGTATATACCTCGAACCACCCCAACTTGAGGTGCCAATTTGGCTCCTCAAGTTTTCAAATTCCCTTCTGGTGAGTACAAACATAAAGTCTTTGGGGAACCTGTCTATATTCCGCTTTACCTGCCTTTTCAACTGTTTTGTTTCTACGCCATACATTGCCGATAGATCCTTATCCAACATTACTTTTTCACCACGAATTGCATAAATTTTATTCAGCACTTTTTGTTCTGCTACGAGTAGCTGCAACGCTTTTTTTGCCATAGTCGGTGTTTTTTATGTTTAAAATAGCTAATCGTTTTTAAAATTGGAGATCATGAATTGTGATCTCGTATAACATTCTTTTACTTATAAGAAGGAGACCGCAGACTTTGATAGCATGTTATTAAAGCGTTACCGATAACAACATCCTGATCTCTGATTTTTTATTTCCTCTTATCTCATCCAGCCCGCTGCCTATGGTATCCTTTCCGCTATAAATGACCTGCCCCCATTTGATCCAAAGTGTTACATCCTTATTCAGCTTGTACTTTGCATTGATATAATATCTCGATCCCTTATCATAGAATACGGGGATGGCGTAATAGTATAGCACATCATTTTCATAAGCGTACAGCCTTGAGTTGTAGCTGTCGCTTTCGAAAAGTTGTAGCCGCGTATTGATAGCAAATTTGCTTTGCGGTGGGTTACAGAATACATCAAAAAAGGCCAGGAATCCTTTTTCCCCTGCCCCTTTTACTGGATCATACCATAATAACTCAAAGCGCTGCCTTACCGAAAGGTTGGCATTGATTCTATGGCTGATCTGTGTGCGCCATGAACGATTTAAAAAAGGAATTACTTCATTCATTGCATTGGTTTCTGTTCTTTGATTAATAGCCTTTTGGCGGCTTCTGTACCGGCTGTATATTTCCATTAGCTTAGAAGGCCGGTAGCTGACCTGAACAAAATAGTCTTTGCCATAAGAAGGAGCATCTGTACGGTATTTTAACCATGGAAAACGGAAAATATCGGCGTACAGGTCAACATTCCATTGCGGCAAAGGCTTTAAGGAAAGCCCGGCAAACAGCCCCTGCTCATTAGACACCCCGCTATTTACAGTGAATGCATTGCCGTAAAAGGCCTGGTAAGATGTTGAAATGCTCCGGTGCAGTAGCGATACAGAGGCTTTAGGATGAGCGCTTAATAAAATGCCGTTGATGTATGCTGTGTTTCTATATTTGTCAATGGCTGCTTCTCCGAAAATGTGCATGTTTTTTAATGTAAAACCATAATCTATACTGCCATTGAGGAAGCGCTTCCCGGCTAATGCATATACATTATAGGGCACTGCGTCTTTTTGGATAAGGCTGCTGAAATGATATCGTATCATATTTAACCCTATATACCCGTTGTTATATTTGTATTTCAGGTTTCCTCCATATACCAGCTGACCTAAGGTTCCCTGGTCTGTTTTTTCATTAGGTGTTCTGTGATATCCCGAAGTATGGATGGATGAAACAAAACTTTCCCCGCTTAGCGGATCCGTATTTGTTTTGGCGTCTAATTTTCGCACGGAAAGGAAGGCGGTTCCCTGCCAGTTGTTTTTCTCCAGTGTAGCTGCCACACCCCGGTGAAAATAGAATGCGCCTGTGGAGGTATAAGGTCGTAATACTGCGGATTGTTTTTTTATATTAGTGATGGCAGATCCATTTGAAAAAGACAGCCCCTGCCAGTGGATCAGTCCCTGCCCCATATTAATGGTATAATCGCCTAATGCAACAGCTTTGATGATACCCGTCTTTCCTGCAAAAAAATGAAAGGAATGGAAGTCAAAGCCGGTAGTTTTATTAAACAGCGGTTCACCGGCATCTTTGGAAAGGACCACACCATATTGCAGGAGGTCTTTATATCGGTATTGGTAGCGGAGCGCCAGTTTTGTTGGGTCACCGGCGTAAAAGCTGTGTGTGCTGTCCTTTTCACGGTATCCTTTTGATCGCTCAACGACCCGCGAATATCGTAGTATAAGGCGATGATCTCCCTTTCCGAGCTGCTTCAGCAGGCGTTCTTTTGTGAGTGCCGGCTCTGCAACAGTAATATAGGGCAACAGCTTTTGAATAAGAGTCAGGTCCCATCCGGGGATAGCCTGCAATTCGTAGATGCTGATGAGATTGCCTAATATTTTCCTGTAATTCATGAAGTGGCTCACCTGTATAGCCGACAGCAATTGCAGTTCTGTAAGGTCGGCCTCGGTGGCATTATTTAGATTAAGCCGGTTTTTTCTGAAGTATTCCATTTGCTGCCACCATCCATCATCTGTAATTTCTGCATCTTCTGCTCCTTCAGCTATCTGCTCCAGTTGCTGTTCTGTTTCAAAAGAGGGGAGTTCCTGAGACAGGGTATATAAAGGCAGCAGGAGGCATACTATGAAAGCATAGCGTTTCATTCTTTGGGGTTTTTACCGAAATGGTATAGCAATAATAAGCCCGGCGATATGCCCAACTGTTGGTGAAAGCAAACGGAAATATCCATGCGCAGCTGGCGGTATAGATAGCCTGCCCCGAAGTAGCCGGAGGACGAGCCTGTAAAAAAGCCGGCCCTTGCAAACAGCTGAGCTATTGGTTTGTATTGGAGCGCTGCATGTACATTTACATCCCTGTCTTTTTCCTTTATGATCTCTATTTGAGTAAAAAACGAAGCAGACATTTCATATCCTATACCGGTTTTATATACAGAGGCGATCTTCTGTCCTGTGTTTTTTCCCAGCGGACTGTTCAGCGGGTTGTATACGGATATGCCGGTATGCAGCTGGTCGCTGATCTGCATAACCGTGCCTAATTCAAAGTTGAGAGATGAAATACTAAGATAGGAAGGGATCCGAACGGTATAATAATTGATCTTGGCACCAATGCCGGTTTTTTCGTTCAGCAACAGCGCATAGGCAATTCCCGTTTGGGTTTCGTTGTAGGCTTTATATCCGAAGTGGTCGGCTTGCAGCGCAAAGTTCCCTGATGAGGTGGGCAGCGTAACAACAGCAGTATATAAAGTGGTTTCTGCCAGCATAAACCTTCTTTCACCATATATCCCCATGTTCGCTGTCTTTTGCATTGATAATGTACCGACATTGGATATGATGGAAAATGCGTCGTGGAAGCTTTTACTGTAAGCTCCTGATGAAGGGTAACAAGATGTAATGGGGCTATGGGTAGTTTGAGCAAGGTTTACGGTAGCTGCACAAAGCAGCACCACAATAAGCAGGTTAGCGCTTTTCATAAAAAGGTGTTTAAATATCAAAATAATAAAAAAATATGATGCGGGAAAATATTTCCTGCTCAAAGCATAATTTAGCATTTATATGTTAAGCGCTATTGCCATACGATCCCCGGCAAGAGCATCACGCATAGCCGTTAGCGTACTGTTTTTTTGTGCCGGCTTCTGCTTTGCAAGCTGGGCATCGCGGATACCGGATATTCAGCAAAAATTACAGCTCAATGAAGCCGGGCTGGGTATGGTCTTGCTTTTTTTGCCGGTAGGGTTGATGGTAAGTCTGCCGGTGTCGGGATTTATAGTGGCGCGTTATGGAAGCAGGCGCCCGGCTATTATTGCCTGCCTGCTGTATGCTTTTTTGCTACCATTTTTAGGGCTTGCTTCCCTTACCTGGCACCTGATGGTCGTTTTGTTTCTTTTTGGGTTTGCAGGCAACCTGCTCAATATTTCCATGAATACGCAGGGTGTGAATGTAGAAAGTGCTTATGGCAGGTCGGTCATGGCTTCTTTTCACGGAGTATGGAGTGTAGCGGGCTTTATTGGAGCGGCCGTAGGAATGCTGATGCTATTGTTATCTCTTTCTCCTTTCGTGCATTTCTGCCTTATTCTTGTGCTGGTGTGGGGCCTTGTTTTTCTGATATATAAATATTTATGTCATGAGGATATTCATTCAGGCGCTGATGCTCCTGTGTTTGCAAAGCCCGACGGCACACTACTAAGGCTGGGATTGATCACTTTTTGCTGTATGGTGTGCGAAGGCACTATGTTCGACTGGAGCGGTATTTATTTTGCCAAGGAGGTACAGGTACCCAAGTCACTTACTACGCTGGGTTACGTGGCATTCATGACCAGTATGGCCGGCGGCCGGTTTGCCGGCGACCGGCTGACGGCCATAGTGGGTAAGAAAAATATGATCCGGCTGAGCGGGTTGCTCATTTCCAGCGGACTAATCCTGGCAGTGGCTTTTCCTTATGTGGTTCCGGCTACTGTAGGCTTCCTGATAACCGGGATAGGAGTATCGTCTGTTGTGCCTATTGTATATGGTGTGGCAGGACGGTCGGGGAAAGTGGCTTCTGGTGTTGCGCTGGCGGCGGTGTCTACCATCGGGTATCTTGGATTTTTATTTGGTCCCCCGGCTATTGGGCTCACGGCACAGGTGCTTAGCCTGCGATGGTCTTTTGTCCTCGTGGCTTTCCTGGGGTTAGGTACGTCTTTACTGGCAGGCAGGATCGGGGATTAAATTTTTTATGCCGGCAGGCTGCGGAAGTGATTTTACTTTCGGCTTTCCGCTATCGGCTTTTTCGAGGGAACGAGAATAGGAGAGGTCAATCTTCCAGCTTCAGTACAGCAAGAAAGGCCTCCTGCGGTACTTCCACGTTGCCGATCTGGCGCATGCGTTTTTTCCCTTCTTTTTGCTTCTCCAGCAGCTTACGTTTACGGCTGATATCTCCGCCGTAACATTTTGCAGTAACATCTTTTCGCATGGCGGATATGTTCTCCCTGGCCAGTATTTTGGCGCCGATAGCTGCCTGTATGGCGATCTGGAATTGCTGGCGGGGCACCAGTTCCTTTAATTTTTCACAGAGCTTTCTTCCAAAGTCCTGCCCCTTGCTGCGATGGATCAGCGCGCTCAGTGCATCCACCTTATCGCCGTTCAGCAATATATCCATCTTCACAATATCAGCTTCGCGGTAACCGATAGGATGATAATCGAAGGAGGCATATCCACGTGTCTGGCTTTTTAATTTATCGTAGAAGTCGAATACAATTTCAGTGAGCGGCATCTCAAATACCAGCTCAACGCGGGTAGTGGTGAGGTAGCTTTGGTTAATGAGCATTCCTCTTTTGCCAAGGCAAAGCGTCATGATATTACCAATGTATTCCGGTTTGGTAATGATCTGCGCCTTTATAAACGGCTCTTCGATCCGCTCTGTTTTCACCGGATCAGGAAATTGGGTAGGGTTGTTCACGATCACTTTCTCTCCCCTGGTGGTATACGCTATAAAGCTCACGTTGGGTACCGTGGTAATAACCGTTTGGTTAAATTCTCTTTCCAGGCGCTCCTGGATGATCTCCATATGCAGCAGCCCCAGGAAACCGCAGCGGAAGCCGAAGCCCAATGCCTGCGAGGTTTCCAGCTCGAATGTGAGCGAAGCATCATTCAGTTGCAATTTATCCATGCAGTCGCGCAGTTCCTCGAACTCATCTGTGTTTACGGGAAAGATCCCGGCAAATACCATTGGCTTCACTTCCTGGAAACCCTTGATGATCTCCTGTGTTGGATTTGCCGTTGTGGTAATGGTGTCGCCCACTTTTACTTCTTTGGCATTTTTAATACCCGTAATGATATATCCTACATCTCCGCATTTCACCTCTTGCTTTTCGGTCATTTTCAGCTTCAGGATGCCTATTTCATCTGCCTCGTACTCCTGGTTGGTAGAAACGAACTTTACCTTGTCTCCCTTTTTGATGGAGCCATTCAATATCCGGTAATATACAATAATACCCCTGAAGCTATTGAATACGCTGTCGAAGATCAGTGCCTGTAGAGGAGCTGATGGGTTGCCTTTGGGGGGAGGGATTCTGTTTACAATGGCATCCAGGATTGCCTCTATGCCTATGCCTGTGCGTCCACTGGCTAACAGGATATCGTCGGGCTTACAGCCAATCAGCTCAATGATCTGGTCTTTTACTTCTTCGATCATGGCACCGTCCATATCTATTTTATTGATCACGGGAATGATCTCAAGGTCATTGTCAATGGCAAGATAGAGATTGCTGATCGTTTGTGCCTGGATGCCCTGGGTAGCGTCTACCAGCAGCAGGGCGCCTTCGCAGGCGGCCAGGGCACGGCTTACTTCATAGCTGAAATCTGCATGCCCGGGAGTATCAATCAGGTTAAGCGTGTATTTTTCGCCGTTGGAATGTATATAGTCAATTTGTATGGCGTGAC
The DNA here is from genome assembly GCA_964599035.1 of uncultured Terrimonas sp. Lineage (GTDB taxonomy): Bacteria > Bacteroidota > Bacteroidia > Chitinophagales > Chitinophagaceae > Agriterribacter. The sequence continues at coordinate 16,351 of CAZREP010000027.1, forward strand.
TTTTGATGGTAATGCCTTTTTCGCGCTCCAGGTCCATGTCGTCCAGCACCTGGTCCATCATTTCGCGTTCGCTGATGGTATTGGTAACCTGCAAAAGGCGGTCGGCCAGGGTGCTTTTGCCATGGTCTATATGCGCTATTATACAAAAATTCCGGATGTGCTTCATGTATCCTGTCCCTTAAAAGAGGGGCTTTTTTTAGATTTTTTGAACGGGCAAAGGTACAGGTTTTGGCGGTCAATTTAAAGTGAGATTTCATAGCAGGTTATGCCGCCATCTGGTATAGAAAGTGAGTGGGAAAAATGAATTTTAATGCGCAAAATCGTTTTTATGCGGTACAACTTTGGTGCCGGCAGTCTGAAAAGGCAGGATTACTCAATATTTTACCAGTTTATAAGCATCTTCTTTGTTATTCAGGAGCACTTTAATGATATAGATACCTGACCGGAGGTTTGCAATATTCAATTGTTGATTGCCATTTACATTACTCCATTGGCTCAGCAGCTTGCCTTCCATATTATAGAGGGATACTGTTTTAGCTTTTGATATTCCGCCTAATACAATAAAATTATTAGCGGGATTTGGAGTGATGGTCAGTATTTCTTTAGTATTTATTCTTATACTGGCAATGCTGCTATAGGAATATATACCATCCTGATCCACTTGTTTAATGCGGTAGAAGCTCAATCCGTTTGCAGGGGTATAATCCGTTGCACCATATGAATGTTTACCGGGGCTGTTATAGGAAGCCTGGGTTCCGATTTTAGTAAAGTTGCTCCCGTCTGTACTTCTTTCAATTTCAAAATGCGAGGTATTTTGTTCATTTTCCGTTTCCCATTGCAGGCAAACGTTGCCGGAGCAGCTCACAGCGGTAAAGCTTAACCAGTTCAGCGGTAATATAATGCTGCTGCTCACGTCGATTGTATTGCTGTAAAGGGTTAACTGATCAGCCTTATCATTAGTTACTTCCACTCTGTATTTTCCACCTTCTAATACAATAAAAGTAGAATCTCCTTTCACTGTTTTCAACAGCTCATCTTCTTTATAGAGGTAATAAGTATTGTTGGGAAGGCTGCCGCCAGCACTCAGAGAAATTTTCGAATTAGCAAAATTGAGGGATAGTGTTTTTTGATTTTCATAAGTATAATCTGCAAATATGGAGCTGTACTGTTTGCTGCCTATACATTCCATGCCGTCGAAGGTAAATTGATTGTTGCTTAACTGCAGATACTCTAATTCCGGTAAGCTGCATAAATCATCAGGAATAGGACCTGAAAGTTGATTGTTCATTAGGTTTAAACTGGATAAGCGGTTAAGTCTGCCGAATGAGGAAGGAATATTCCCCGAAAGCTGGTTGCTATCCAGTTCCAACGATTGCAGACCAGTCATATTACCAATCGTAGAAGGTATTTGTCCCGTCAACTCATTATTGCTAAGATTGACATGTGCTACAGTACCATTGCTGCCAAGATCTGACGGGATGCTTCCTGTAAGATGATTGGAGCTTAGATCAATTAAATAACATATTTTAGAGATTAATCCTGGGGGTATTTCACCCGTTAACTGATTATTGTTGAATTTTACTGTTTTGAGATCGCGGATATTTTGTAATGCTGCCGGGATGTTGCCAGTAAGTTGATTATCATTTAACTCCAATCGTTGAAGTAATCTTCCTCCAGGTTCCACAGGAATAGTACCTGTTAGTTGATTGTATGCTAATACAACTTCTCTGAGTGCTCTAAGATATTTTAGCGAAGCAGGTATTTCTCCTGTCAGTTGATTATGCTGCAGGTGAAGTTCTCTTAAAGCAGTAGCATTACCTATACTAGCCGGGATATTCCCTTCTAACTTATTGTTGCTTAAGTATAAAAAGGTAAGTGCCGATAAGTCGCCGATGCTGTTAGGTATTGTACCGTTTAAGCTATTACTGTTCAGGTACAGGTCACTTATTTCAGTAAGGTTACCTAAAGATGCAGGCAGGGTACCATCTAGCTGATTATTAACTAAATAAAGACCTGTAACCCTGTTGTTGGTTACCTTGACGCCAAACCATTCACTTACCCTGCTATTAAGCCAGTTCGAATTGTTTTTCCAGGCTGTGCCCTTTGTACTATGATATAAGTCTACTAAAGCAAGGCTGTCTCCAATATTTACCTGGGCCTTAATTGAGAAATAAGAAAGTAATAAAAAGAAAATAGAAGCTGTCTTTTTTTTCACAGTGCTTGGGATTTAGCCGGGAAACTGTCAATTTTTTAACCGGGCTTTATACTCGCAAAAACCATGCAAAAATTAACAAAACCGGGATCTATATGCTTCTTTGTTAGAAAATCTTAATGACCATACTTTTGGGCAGCAATATTGGAGCGTGTTGTGGATTTATACTTCTTAACTTTATAGCGTAGAATATTGACATACAATAATAACAACATGGAAAGAGTGGATAAACTGTTAGCTTATTTGAATGTGTCGCCTAATGATAGTTTTTTGCAGCATGCACTTGCTTTAGAATACATTAAAGAAGGGGACGACGGGAAAGCACGGTTTCTTTTTGAGAAAATCCTGAGTAGAGATCCTTCCTACGTGGGCTCGTATTATCATATGGCAAAATTGTTGGAGCGTAATGGAGAAATACAGGCAGCCCTGGATTGGTACGGGAAGGGGATGGATGCTGCACAAGCTGTTAATAATATGAAGGCATACCATGAGTTGGAGGCAGCATGGGAGGAATTGAACTATGAATGATATCTTTGTTTATCAATCGGCTTTTTATCAAAGATATATGAATGATCTATATCAGTTATTTGAAAAGAACACTCAAGATGAAAAACTGTTTCAACCCGAAGATCTGCTGTTGCTTGCTGTAAGCGGGGGGGTAGATTCCGTAGTTTTGTGTGAGTTATGTTATTTAGCCGGATACCGGTTCGCTATAGCTCATTGCAACTTTCAGCTGAGAGGGGAGGAGAGTAGCCGGGACGAACGGTTTGTACGGTCATTGGCGCAGCGGTACGGAGCCCGGTTGTTTGTCAGGCATTTTGATACAAATGCATACATGTCGCAAAATAGCGTGTCGGTACAGGTAGCAGCAAGAGAGCTGAGATATACATGGTTTGATGAACTGGCAACACATTTACATGATGAAACCGACCGGCAGGTATATATCGTAACCGCCCATCATGGTGATGATAATGTTGAAACCGTGCTGATGAATTTTTTTAAAGGAACTGGCATTGCAGGCATGAGGGGCATGTTACCGAAAACCAGTAAAATAATGAGACCTCTTTTGTTTACCGGCAAACAGGAAATCATAGCTTTTGCAAAAGCACGGGCGTTGGAATTCGTTGAGGACTCCAGCAATGCGTCTGATAAATATTCCCGGAATTATATACGGCACCGGATCATTCCTGCCCTTGAGGAAATATACCCTGCCGCCCGGGAAAATATAATGGACAATATTGACCGTTTCCGGGAAATTGAATTGCTATACACTCAGGCGATTGCGGCGCACAAAAAAAAGCTGCTTGAAGAGAGGAGCGGTGAGCTGTCTATATCCGTACCCCAGCTTTCCAGTACAGTGCCTTTGAAAACAGTGGTATTCGAGATCATAAGGCAATATGGCTTTACGGCAAAGCAAACCAAAGATGCGATTGCTCTTTTGGACGCGGAAACCGGAAAATTCATTCTGTCTCCAACCCACCGGATACTCCGGCACAGAAAACGACTCATTATCTCTCCATTACCGTTAGCCGGGTCGCAAATGATATTGATTGAGGAAGGAGAAAAGGAAGTGACTTTTGGAGGAGGAAAATTACGTATAACAACGAGGGAAATAAACGGCGATAAGGCGGAACTGCCTGTTTCCGCTGCTATAGCATGCCTTGATTTAAAGGAGATTGAATTTCCGATGATCCTGCGTAAATGGAAAGCAGGAGATTATTTTTATCCGCTGGGTATGCAAAAGAAAAAGAAACTGGCGAGGTTTTTTATTGATCAGAAAATGTCGCTTCAGGAAAAAGAAAGCGTGTGGGTTATAGAAATGAACAAGAAAATTGTGTGGGTAGTAAATAAAAGGATTGACAACCGGTTTAAAGTTACAGCGGGTACCAAAACCATGCTCAGGATAAGCGTAGAAGCTGCTGAAATATGATTTTGCAGACTGTAGGAAATTGTCCGGTAATTCACAGGAATGTATTTATTAACTATATCCGATCGTTTTAAAGATATCATTTACCTTATTATTGTTTCTGAATATTGTGAGAAAAATAATTTGTATATCAAGGGTAAAAGTCCAACTTTTAATGTACAGTTTATTGATCTTTACTTTATCAGGATATATTACAGTATCGTTATACAGTTGGGGATTATCATGATTTGATAAAAAATCTTCTTCATTCACGTATTTTAAGCTTGCCAGCCCTGTAATGCCAGGTTTAAATGTTAAAATAATCCTGTCATCTCCTTTGAGTTTATCAGCGTAGCCAGGCACATCTGGCCGCGGTCCAACTATGCTCATATCACCAATCAGAACGTTATATAATTCTGGTAGTTCATCAATTTTATATTTTCGGAGAACTGCGCCTAATGGGGTAATTCTTGACTGCCCTTTAACGGAAATTGGAGAGTCTGAGTGATTTTCTACCATCGTCCTGAATTTGTACATGGTAAAACAACGACCATTTAATCCAATCCTTTTTTGTTTAAAAATTATTTTTCCCGGCATTTTTATTTTCATCAATACAATTATAAAAATGAATGCAGGAAGTAACAATATTAATCCTATAAAGGCAGCAATTCTATCAAATATTTCCTTTAGGATCATAGCCCGGCAACTTTCATTTTCAATACTTTAAAAACCCCAACCAAAGAACCAATACCATAAGAAAAGTGCAAAGAAATAAAAGCTTTTAATAGCTCTATATAGTCCAAATTCCTTTTTCGAAGTTTTGAAACATAGATAATGCTTAAACAGAATAAATAAATAAAGATAATAGTAATTGGAACACAAATAAGTTTTAAACTTATTAAAGGCAATATAAGACTTAACAAAATAGCCGACACAAATGCAAGTGGTATAAAATGTCTTGGTGATAAGGAATTCCAACTTTTAGTATAATGAACAGTCATAATATTCCAAAGCCCATTATTATAATTATTCTTCATCAAAGCGCTGTAGGTTTCTCTGGCATAGTACGTGCAGTAAATGTCAGGTATTAAATAGATTTTGCCTCCTTGGGCTTTTATTCGCTTGTTTAATTCTATATCCTGGTTTCTTACCAGCCTTTCGTCATAAAACCCAAACCGGGAAAAAACATCTTTTCGGTAACATCCAAAAGGAACAGTATCAACTTCTGTTATCTTATCAACACCTATTCTAAATAAAGCATTTCCCACGCCATATTTGTTTGAAAGCACCTCCTTAATGGCAAGGGATGTTGGTGTTTTATTTTTTACATCTGTTTTCCAAATAGCTCCAACATTGTCTGCATTTAAATGCTGTGAATTTTGAATCAATGCGGAAAAGTAATTTACCGGATATGCGGCATGAGCATCCAGCCTTATTATATATTCTCCAATAGCATTTTTTATGCCTAAATTCATTGAAATAGGTACAATTTTCTTTGGATTGCTGAACAACCTGACTTTTTTATAAGACGAAACGATTTCTATTGTCTTATCCTTACTATTTCCATCTATAACTATAACTTCAAACAGGTCAGCAGGATAATCTGTAGAAAAGACAGAATCCAGGCAATCTTTAATATATTTTTCCTCGTTATATACCGGAATAATTACAGATATAAAAGGGTGATTTGCAAGTGCCATATTAAAATTCTGCAATTTAATAATTTTAAGGCCATTGGATATATCCCTGTAGAGAATTTATTATTGAGAAATTCTCTATTAGATATCACTCTTGTCTGGGCCAAAATAGCAAAAAAGTGATTAATAAATAAAAGGATCGAAGACCGGTTTAAAGTTACGGCGGGCACCAAAATCATGCCCAGGATAAGCTAGTGCTATGTCAAACGAGAAATGTGAGACGTGAAACATCCTTTGACCTTTCTCTTCTCACTTTTCACGATAACGTACAGACATTATTGGCTTGACTTAGCACTAGAAGCTGCTGAAATATGATTTTACAGACAACAGGAAATTGTTCAGCAAATTCGTTCCCGAAAAAAAGTAGGCTGTTATTATCAGGAATGCAATACCATACAAGGCTCCCCATATGTGGGCCGAGTGGTTAATATTGCCCCCTCCCTTTTTATCCAAATAGGAAGAAATAGCGAGGTATAAAAAGCCGAAGATAAACCCGGGTATCATCAGCTCTCTGGGCAGGAAGATCAGCCCTATCCCCTGTAGCGGATTCAGGAAAATAAAGGCGAATATCACTGCCGAAACAGCACCTGAAGCGCCGAGACTTCTGTAATGGTAGTTGTCTTTGTTTTGAGCATAAGTGGGGAGCAGGCATACCGCCAGCGCTGAAATATACATAAGCAGGTAATACCATCTTCCAACAGGCCCGAATATCGTCATGAAAAGGATTTCCACGTACTCGCCGAAGATCCAGAAGGAGTACATGTTGAAGGCGAGATGAGGTACATTGGCATGGATAAAGCCGCAGGTGAAGAATCGATAGTATTGCTTCCTTTCGGTTACTGCCGGCGGATAAAAAATCAGATCATCCAGTAATTGCTGATTTCTGAATGCAACTATTGATATAATACAGGTAACGATGAGGATGGCAAGTGTGATAGACATGAAAGCGGTTTTAATACAATTTTTGAAATTCGATTGTTAAACAATACACCAAAAATATTTACTCAGTCAGGGATAGCATATTCAAGAGATCGTTGAATATAGAAGCTAACTTATCAGCGTTAAGTGTGATGATATTTTTCATTTTTAATGATCGTGCAGGCACGGTATACCTGCTCGGCTAATATTAGTCTTACTAACTGGTGAGGAAAGGTGAGTGGAGATAAAGACCAGATAAAATTAGCGCGTCTCAAAACATCTTCGCCCAACCCATACGCCCCACCAATTAGAAACACCAGTTGTTTTATGCTTTCGTTGGCCCTTGCCTGCATCCATGAAGCCAGTTTTGCCGAGCTGAGCATGCTGCCTTTTTCGTCCAATGCTACCAGATAGTCGTCTTTTTTTATGCTTTCCAGTATCAAAGCCGCTTCTTTTGCCTTTAATATTTTCTCTGGTAAAACCGCCTTGTTTTTAGGAAGCGAAATGATTTTCCATTCAACAGGGTAATAATAGCTGATGCGTTTGGTAAAGTCATGGATACCTGTAAGAATATACGCATCGTTCTCTTTACCTACGGAGCTGAGGATGATTCTCATTGAGCAATAATAAAGAGCGCTTTTATAAAGCGCTGTTTTCTGATTGAAGAGTTGTTTGATGAATATCCTTTCCTGTAGGATTGTCCCGGGTATATAAGGCGTCAATGATGCCAAGGTATTTATCTGCTAAAACGTCGTATGTGAGATTTTCAACCAGAAATTTTTTACCGTTTTCCCCCATTCTTTTTAGTTCCATTCTGTCTGTTTTGCTAAAATTCAATATTTCTTTCGCCATGAGGGCAGGATTATCTGCTGCTATAAATTTTCCGCAGCCAGCTTCATTAATTATACAGTAATATCCGTTTAAAGCTACCAGTATCGGTTTTGAACTATGCATATAGTCAATCCATTTATTGGGAGAAACGCCATACCTGTATATAGAAGTATTGCCCATCCAGGGGTTTACAAGAAGATCGGGATGCTTTAGGAATGTACCCACCATTTCTTTTGTTGCTTTATCAAAAAAATGCACTTTAGAGAGACCTGCTTCTTTTGCCTGTTCCACTATTTTTTCCTTTAAAGGACCGCCTCCCAGGATGGCAAAAACAATGTTTTCATCTTTCAGGAGTTTCGCAGCCTCAATAATCTGGTCAACACAATTGGCATGCCCGATGGTACCTGCATACCCTACTATGAAATTCCTGTCACGGATACCAGAAAAAAAAGCTTCATAGGGGTCGTTACCGTTAAAGTGGTAGGTAAATTCGGGATCGTAACCCATGGGAATATAATGTACCTTACCGGCGCATGACGGTGTAACTTCCCTGACATGCTCTTTTAAATTGGGCATGGTTCCCACAATAGCATCTGCGTGTTTGTACCCCGTTCTTTCAACAAAAGACAGGAACCGGACAAAAGGGCTTTTACTGCTCCATTTTTTTGATTCAATAATTGTTAATGGCCAAATATCCCTTACCTCCACGATCAGCTTGCATTTATACCGCTTTTTTAGTAGCGCGCCTGATAAAAAGGTTAGAATTGAAAGGGACGAAGCAATAATAACGTCAGGTTTTTCTTTTGCTTTAAAAAAGCTCCAGTACAGCAACCTGAGTTCGAATACGAGCCAACTGAAAATTCGTTTCAGGTTGAACCCGTATTTGATATGTGCGCCGTTGAGCATCACACCATATACTCCTTCGCAGTTATAATAATATTCATTTTTGAAGCCTATTACAGGAAGCTGCTCATAATTGGAAGAGTGCGAAGACCTTGAGCTGATCAGTATTGCTTTCCTGCCCTTTTTAGCCATATATTTTGTAAAGAAAAATTGCCGGGTTGGCGTTCCGAACAGGGGAGCATTGGCATATTTTGAAATATACCAAATGTTATGGGGCTTAAAAGATGGGCTGGTATCCATTGACTGACGGATCAATTTTCATTTTAACTGGTAAATGCGCTCGATGATTTCTACAACCTTTAAGCCCTCCAGGGCGTTTGTTGTAATCGTAGATCTTCCTTTTAAAACATCTACTACGTTAGCTATAATATAATGGTGGTTCGAGGCAGAGCCTTTGTAGGCGCCATAATCATTACCAGGGTTTGTAGGCGCCAGTTGCGGCATCTCGTAATCCTTAATATGACAAACTTCCACTTTTTCCATATACTGCCCGCCAATTTTAACCGATCCGTTCTCTGCAATAATGGTCATAGAGCTTTCAAGGTTCCGGTCCCATATGGAAGTTGAATAATTCAATGATCCCATACCACCGTTTACAAAATTAAAATTAACCAGGCCACTATCCTCAAAATCGGTCAGGTGGGAGTGGTTATGATCGGAAAATTTGGCCTGGATATCCTTAATGTCGCCAAAAAGCCAGTACATGATGTCGATGAAGTGGGAAAACTGGGTAAATAATGTTCCTCCGTCCAGGTCTTTTTTTCCATGCCAGCTTTCCGGTTTATAATAGCGCTCGTCGCGATTCCAGTAACAGTTAAGCTGTACCATGAATATTTTTCCCAGACGGCCACTTTCGATGAGGTTTTTGACCCACTCGGAGGGAGGAGAATACCGGTTTTGCATAACAGCAAATACATGTCGGTGTACCTGCAACGCTTTATATATAACACTTTCCGCATCCTGCTTGGTGAGTGCCATCGGCTTTTCAATTACAATATGTTTTTTGGATGCAAGGCATTCCATAGCCTGCTCTGCATGAAATCCGTTGGGACTGGCAATGTTTACAACATCAACTTCTATCCCGGAGTGAAAAAGCTCTTGGGGAGATTTGAAAAAGGGGATATCATATTGGTCAATTCCCAATTCCTTTTTGTCTTTAACATCAATTAAAGCCACCAGTTCACATTCTTCATTTCGTGTGATCATTTCTGCATGACGCTTGCCAATATGACCGCAACCTATGACGGCAAATTTTATCTTTTTATTTTCTGACATTAGCGGGGATTTTTATTACGGTATTGTTTTCTAATCGGTATTGTTGCCTTGTTTCAGGACAAACAGCCTCATTATTTTCATCGAAATGGAGACGATGACCATATTCACTTACCCAACCAATCTGGCGGGCCGGGTTACCTACTACCAATGCATAGCCGGGTATTGTTTTTGTAACCACTGCCCCTGCACCTACCAAAGCATATGCACCGATATCGTGACCGCATATTATAGTGGCATTGGCTCCGATAGAGGCGCCCTTCCCTACATGTGTTTTTAAGTATTGTCCTCTTCTGCTCACTGCACTGCGGGGGTTAATTACATTGGTAAATACCATGGAGGGTCCCAGGAACACATCATCATCACAGGTTACACCTTCATAAACGGATACATTATTCTGGATTTTTACATTTTTTCCCAGGATTACACCCGAAGCAATAACCACGTTTTGTCCTATATTGCACCTGTCCCCAATTTTGCAATCAGGCATAATATGAGAGAAATGCCAGATCTTTACATCTTTTCCAATTTCTGCTCCGTCCTCTACAATCGCAGAAGGATGTACAAAAAATTTTTTTTCCATATTATTCGTTTATGCATTTGAATAAAATCTTTTCGGAGCAAATACCTGAAGGCTTGAAAGAAAAGAAGGATAGCTTTGGGTTTAGATGTCTGAATTTTAATTTTTTAAAAAGGTTCAACTGAGGCTTCTAACTCCTGAACCGCTTTGTTAAAGTTGGTGAATTCCATTCCCCTGCTGATAAAATGCTCTACCAGCCAGGTGTACCAGTCTTTGTATATACTGAAACCTTTATCAAAATAGAAATCATGAAAAATGACGGTGAAATAGGATAGCCTTTGTTGTAACGCAGCATCAATAATAGCTAATGTTTTTTCTTTTATTTTATGAAAGTCTTTTCCGGATACAACAGATACGTCCATCACGGATACGGGAAATTCTATTAACTGACCCACAGCATAAGGGTTTTTAATTTCATAGGTTGTGGAATCAAATTTGTAACCTATCTGGTTCAACAGCTGTAGAGTAGAATCGTCCTTTCTAAGATAATGCATCCTGATCCCATTTGCCTCGCTGAAAACAGATCTTAATTTTTTATATTCTTTCTGCATAAGCTCAATGGCATTATAAGCAATACCATGTACCCCGATGTCTGCATCCGGATCATTTTCACCTATCAATTGAACAATTTCTTTTGCTTTGCTATAGCTGTAAGATAAATTGAGCCCATTACGCATACCAATAAAAAACGTTGCAGGGATCCGGTGTTCTTTATTGAACCTTATCAGTTCGTATAAGCGGTGTTGCCTGTTGATCGTAAGCATTTGATATCTTCTGAAATAATCAGCAAGAAGTACTTTGTTCTGCAACAGTTGAATGTTATTGCGAACCAGGAACTTGGGAATGAACAGATCCTTAGTGAAATGGTCCGTCCACTCATAGTGGTCAACATCATGGCTAATGATGATCTTCATTGTGTATTTATAATAAGGCTAATTACCCGAAACCGTGTTCTTCTGGCTTTCCTTCTTTATCAGGTGATCCAGTGCCGCTGGGTTACCCTGTTTAATTACGTGCATGAAAGTTGCTACAATCCTTGATATATAAAAAAGAAAATTGTATTCAAAAGGACTTTTAAGATAAGCTCTGGAGTAGGCTATGCATAATTTGCATCCGTTTTTAAATTTTGACAGCCTGCTCCTTTTTTTTCTGCTTACCGAGGTTAGCCTCAGCCGTCTAAAGCAATAGGCATCATCACTGGTCAAGACGATCGCTTTAATTTTATTGGACACTTCAAATCCAAAAAGACAATCTTCCCCTATTGAAAAATTTTTGTTGAATCGTGTTTTTCCAATAACGGCGAGCGGAAACAACTTTCCCCATACTGTTGATAAAAAGCACCGGTATTTAAAAATATTATAGGTGCTGTGCCTGTTTTCTTCATAGCATTTAGAAATATAGCCCTCGTGGGTAGTATTTTGACCGTCAAAAAAACTTTTACTGTTAGAAGCAACAACGGTATCTGGTTGTGCTTTCCCGGCAACCTCTTCTATGAAATTCGGACTTAATTTATCGTCGTCGTCTAAGAAAACGACATAATGGGTATCGAGTTGTTCTATGGCATCCAGTCCTATATTCCTTGCATTTGACACGCCTGGTTCATCCGTATACAACAATTTAAATTTGAAATCATGTTCGATCAAATAAGCCTGTATATCAGAAAAATAGGGTTCTTTTATTCCATTTAATATAACTATGACTTCAAAAGATCCTGGGCCTGAAGTTTGTACCGATAAAGAATTCAGGCAATCATATATATACTCACCGGGAGCATAAGTGGGAATTATTATTGATATCAGCATAATTATGGTAAGCCGGTTTTCGTCATTGTAGTCGTTTTACAATATTGTCCAGCAATGAACTTATTGTGAGGGCTCTGTTCTCCAGAGAGCGCTCACCTCTCTTAAGCATTAGGTTTTCCTTCATAGAATGAAGCAATGCCTCATCACTTTTAAGTTTTTGGATAGCTCCGGCAATTTCATCAATATTCATGGGGTCCAGTAAGATCCCGATAGACGTGTCTATTTGAGCCTCTACACTGGTTCCTAAAGAGCTCACTACCGGCACACCACAGGCTTTGGCTTCTTCAATTGCATTGCAATGTCCTTCACTGAGGGTAGGAAGCACAAATATGTCAAACGCATTATAGATTTCCGGTAGTTGGTGATTAGGTAAAGGAGGAATAGCGAGGGTAAAATCATTGGGTGCTAAATTTTCACGTCCTCCAACGCAAACCAGCCTGATATCTTGATCGTTTAGCTGCTGTATAGCCTTAATGATCCTGTTTGGCCCTTTCCGATGTTCAAAATAACCTACAAAGCCTACAACGAACTTGTGCCCGGGTATCCCCAGTTTTTCTTTGCAGGTGTTTTTGTCCATAGGTTTAAATAAGGAATAATCCACTGCATTGGGAACAATACTCATTTTATTTTCATCAAAACCCAATTCTATTAAAGATTTTTTATTGGTTTCAGATACGCAAATAAAGTGATTTGTATATCGCTTTAAGTCATGGAAATTGTCTTTCGGTTTTATTAATATTCCTGAATAAAAAGCTTCTCCCGAGGCTATAACCAGAGGAATATTTTCTTTTATAATGTATGGAAGGCAGGATAGGGCGTTGGATATAAAATGAGCATATACGAGATCAGGCTTAAATGGCAGATCATTGAGGCATCTGTTCACTGCCTTAGCACCAAAATGCCGACTGTAGATTTTAGTATTTATTCCTAAAATTCTTTTATTACTGAAGGAGAGGTACAAGGGCCTGTAAACTTTGCATCCCTCTTTGCCGTATCCGTTTTTAGACTTTGATTTAAACAGCTCGTGTATTTTAAAGGATGCTACTACGGTAATATTGTGATAGCGGCTCAACTCCTGGACTAAATTATAAACAAAAGCCCCCTTATTTGGCATTCTGGAGGAGGGATAATTGTCAGAAACAACTACAATATTCATGTGGTATAGGGTAAGTTTTGCGGAAGAAGTTTCAAACTTCAATGAAGCTGCGCGATTAGGAAATCTTCATTTCCATAAATAGGTTAAAGGAGAGGACAATACTACTTGCGCAGATATTCAGCATACAGTAGTCCACTATAGTATTGAAGATCCATATTCTGCTCCAGTCTTATTACCTGATCTCCGCGAAAGGCAAAATCAATATAGAAATCCCATGCTCTCTTATTAAGCCAGCTCAATTTAATCCATCCTTCAGCCTGGTAATTTCCACGGTTCGCTTGTATATCTATAGAATTAGTTCCGTCTACTAAATTGGAAAAGGAAACTTTTTCCTTATTATATATAACCAGTATGACCGTGTTACAGATGCTGTCAATTTCTTTATCGCTCCAGTTGTTGTTTCCAAATTGTTTAGATAAGGTGATATAGCTGAGAACGTGGTTACCGTGAGCAACATCCTGAATTGAAGTGCTGCTGACAGGCAATGCCTGCGTACCGCTTACATCATCCCAGGTGGAGTTCCATGTATAGGCCTGCGGAACTGCTGGATTAGGTTTTAAATTTCGTTTTAAGAGCAGATCGTACATATTATAGAATTCAGTGCACTGGGTTTTGATCACAGGGTCAGTAGTTATTTCTTTTAAGAAGAATGCAATAAGTGCATTGTGAGACCCCATGTGCGTCCTGCTTCTTAAAAAAATTGTATAGGGCATGTGGTTGATTTTATTACTCCTGGTAATCCATTTCTCCCAAATATTTTTTTCAATGAAATGTAATGTGTGGTTATACCATGCTTGATTTTCGGCGGAGAGATTAGCCCATCCCGTTTGATGAAGATGGTATAGAAACACGGTTATAAAACGAAATATATAGCCTTCATAAAGGACAACTTCATCATTGTATGCATTTAACCGGTTTTTTGAGGTCCAGCTCATGTAATTATCTTTATATGGATACACATTGCCAGGAATATCTTTGGAAATTTGTGCCGTAGAAAGTATATTGTTAACAATCTTTATCAGATCGTTGCGGTATGTATCCTCTCCAGTACTCATATACATACATAGCAATGCATCGAGGACTTTACTGATCGTCATAAATTCATAAGAGTCTCCCAATACGGTTTTTTTCAGATACATTTCCCGCATGGTTTCTGTTGAACTGCAGATCTCCGAATATTTCGTATTAAAAAGATCTTTCCAGTTTTTTTGAGCCATTCCATTGTCAGCGAAGACGAACATCGCAACAAAAAGAACTATACGTTTCATGTATATCATTATATCAATTAAAGGATATGGGATAAATTAAATAAACAGAAAATTAAAGCATGAATACCCATTGTCCTGGGTTTTTTTGATAAGTGACAAACAGGGCTTATTCAGATATTATTTATATGTCTATTGAAATACAGTTCCAATTATCAAAATTTATACCAAAAACAGTTCTTTGATATAATGCCTGATAGGTTTTTGCGATCAAAGTCCAGTCGTGGTTTTGCTTAATTTTTTCTGTTGGTATATCGTAATCATTGATATCTTTTATCAGATTTTCTATTTTTTGTTTAACTTCTTTTGTACCAAAGCGCTGAACCTTTTCTCCTATTCGCTCATCATAATAACCATCGATTCCCTCATTTTGAGTGTATAGTATCGGCAAATCCTGTAGCATTGCCTCCACATATACCAATCCAAAAGTTTCATATCTTGAGGGCATGGCAAAAATATCGCAGTTCCTGAAAATCCCGAGCAATTGCTCTTTATCATAAACCTTACCGTAGTATTTAAATAGATCCGGAAATATTTTTATTTGTTTTAAAACTTTTTTTGTCTCGCTGCCATCGCCGCCAACAATATGCAATTTTACTTTAATCCCGGATTCCTTATGCAAAAGGAGAACAGCTTCCTGTAAAGCTGTAATATTTTTATCTTTTGTAAACTTGCCGATAAACAGGATATTAAAAGTATCCTGGGCTTCTTTTTTGACCTTTTTTGTTCTTGAATGTTCAATCCAGAAAGGATCCACGCCGTTAGGGATTATCTTAATTTTGTGTTCAATCTCCTTTTTACTGGATTGCAGCGAAGGCAAATTCAATACTCTTGGCTTATAGGAAGCTGCAATTAAAACAATACTTTTTGCCTTTTCCAATATTCTTTTTCCGAATAATCTTTCATGAACCAGATATTTTTGAAAAGCATTAAGATCGGAATTTCTTATCGTTACTATGTAAGGAATATTATATTTTTTTGAAAGCAGGTATGCTACGCCTCCATCGGTATACCAGGTATGCGCATGTATAAAGCTAATCCTGGATAAATCTACTTTTGACTCAATGTCCTTTAGTGTTTTTCTGATTTTGAGCCTGTAGAATATTTTGTCAATTGACTTATTTAGAATATAGGAATAGATGATTTCTGAACCCGCAACGTGGAGGTTAATTTTATTTTTACCAATACTTGAAGCCGCCTTCACCGGTGTATATACCGTTTGTTCTATCCCCAGATGATCCAATTCACAGATCAAATTTTTATAGACCGTAGAACCGGAATAATCGTTTGCTATATGTAATACTTTTAGCTCATTCACCTGCGATCTATTTTTTGTTCAGATTTGCCTCTTTCAGCCTCCGGTTTTTAGGACTCTTCCCTGACCCGGCTGCTTATTTTTGCTTTTACGATATTTTCCAATAGAGCACTTATTTTTTGCGTTCTTACTCTGAGCGATTGCTCCCCTCTTTTGAGTTTCAGTTTTTCTTCCATAGATCTGCGAATGGTGTTGTTATTTTTAAGTTTTTGTATGGCTGCTGCAATCTCATCGATCTTCAAAGGATCTAATAGTATCCCGGTAGTATTATCTATTTGGGTTTCTACGCTCGTACCCAGTGAACTGACAACAGGAATACAGCATGCTTTAGCCTCTTCAATAGCATTGCAATGCCCTTCGCTGAGAGTAGGAAGTACAAAGATATCGAACGCGTTATATATTCCGGGCAGTTGATAATTAGGTATGGGGGGAATGATTTTGGTAAAGTTGTTCGATGTTAAGTTTCCTTTGCCTCCTACGCAAACCAACTGGATGTCCTTATCGGCTAATTGCTTTATCGCTTCAATGATCCTGTTGGGTCCTTTCCTGTGAATAAAATTTCCTACAAAACCCACAACAAAGGTATTGACCGGAATACCTAATTGTTCTTTACAGGTATTTTTATCCATGGGTTTAAACAAAGAATAATCGACTGCGTTAGGGATCACGCTCATTTTATTTTCATCAAATCCTGCTTCTGTTAATCCTTTTTTGTTGTTGTGTGATACACAAATAAAATGATCCGTATGATCCTTTAAGTCCTGTAAAAATCTTTCCGGCATTTTTAATAGGGATGAATAAGAAGATTCGCCCGAGGCTATAACGAAAGGAATTGAATATTTCCTGAGATAATAGAAATCAAAGTGAGCATTTTGTATAAAGTGGGCATATATGATGTCCGGTTTAACCCGTAAACTGGCTATGCATTTGTTTGCTGCCCTGGCTTGAGAATACCAGCTCCAGCTTCCGAAATCTATCCCCATAAACCTTTTGTCGCTAAAAGAAAAATATAAGGGTCTGTATATCTTACAGCTTTCTTTACCATACCCCTTCGATTTGGATTTAAGCAGATCGTGTACTTTAAAAGGCGCTATTACGCTAATTGTATGATACCGGCTTAGTTCCTGGATCAGGTTATAAACGAATGCTCCTTTATTGGGCATTTTGTTGGAAGGATAATTATCAGAGATAACTAAAATGTTCATATTGTAATAGATTATAAAATCATTCCAGTTCCTTTGATTCGGATCCTACCAGGCACCCTAATATAATGGCCCGCAGATAGCCTTCCTGTAGCGACATATATCCCATCGAAAAGAAGCTTATAAAAAGCCATATGAGCATTACGCACAACAGCATGATTTTCTTTGAAGGAAGCCATTTACTTGAGATAAGGATTTTGAAACCATAGTAAAACAACACTAAATATAGAAGTACTCCCATAAGTCCGAAATTCGTAAGCAGTTCCAGCCAGTCGTTGTGTGCATAATTTCCTGCCATTTTGAACGATGAAGCAAAGCCAAATCCAAGCAGTAGCTGAATGAAGTTGCCTTGAAGCCAGCCTTCAAGCAGAAATGTATAAATCAGATCCCGTCCGCTGCTGTTACCTTCCTCTATAGATTGTAAACGGGAAAGCAAATATTCATTATTTTCCAGGAATTGATTTAAATAATAAATCATGATACCCAGACCGGCAGACACGAATAAAAAACCTTTTAACCTGTTTTTCCGTTTGATGGTTTTGATCTGATAGGAAATGAACAACAGAAACCCAATTGCACCGGCTATTAATGCTCCTCTTTTTGCGCTCTGAATAATAAAGATCATCAGAATTACCATTAAAATATTGGCGATGTTCTTTTTATCCTTAAACAGGAAAATAAAAGGAATTAATCCTACAAATGTATAGGCTGTATTATTTACCACCTCTATATTATCAACTGATAGTCTCTCCGCTAAAATTCGATTTTCATTGGTATAATATTGTAAAATAGTAATAGGTATCATTATAATCACGAATAACTTAAGGTATTTGATCTCTAAAGTTCTTTTTCTGGCAAAATAGTAAAAAGGAAACAGGGGTAGCGAACTGAATAATACCCCTTTAAACATACCAAAGTAAACGGGGTTTGCCAGGTCCTGCGTAAAAATATATCCAAAAATGTTTACAACCAGGAGCAGCCCCCATATTCTGGAGAATGGATCTTTAGTAATTCCAGAAAACCAATATTTGATAAAGTAATATGCAGATATCAGAATTACCAAAGCTAATGCGGTTTGCGAAATAATGGAACTTTGGGCATATAACACTCCCTGGGAAAAATATACTACAAAAAGTGACAGTATAAAGAACTGTATGAATTTATTGTTCCTCATTTACTTATTGTAATGTTCAAAAAAAACACTTACGGTAATAAGCCTGGATATAAGGGTAGATTGTTTTCCTGTTTTTGAAAAGATATCTATTACTTTTTTTATTGACTTGGGGTCAGCATATTTATATAGTTTAAGATCCTGTGGAAGAACATATTTACCAAGTAACCCTTTGTCGTGGTTTTTAATCCAGTATGGATAATTATGGTATTTTGTTTTGTATTTTTCGACGCCTGCTTTGCTTTGTGCGTAGGCAAGTATTTTAGAAAGGTAGTTTAGCTTATTACTAACAAACAGTCTTCTTCCTGTGCTTAAATTGTCAATCTTTACAAAATATTCAGGGAAATATTTTATCAGCATTTTGTTATATAATCTTCCAAAATCGGTTTTTGGAGGTAGGAGAAATAAGTATTCCTGCAGTTGATGATCGAGAAAAGGAAAACGGCTCATGATACCATAATCGTGGCCTAATATTGAACCGAATATAGTAAATCTTCTTACTCTTTGGTATGTATAAAAATACTGATCAGAGCCTATGTGCTCGTAATATGCTGAAAGTTCCGTTAAAGTAGCATCGTCATTGCCAAAAGTACTATTCAGGTAGTTTTTTTTAAGCACATTTTTAGTATCGGTCTTATTTTCATATTTTAAATGTCCTCCTCCAAAAATGCCATCTCCACCTGCTCCATCCAGGTTAATATCAAAGTAATTTTTATGTATTGGCAGGGAGGCCATTGCGTTCATATCAAAAAAATTTTTTTGTCCTGAAGTGGCTATTATAGCATCAATCCTGTTGTTTTGCCAATTGCTTTCATCTATTTCCTGGATGATATGAGTACAATCTTTGCGTAGTTTTGCAACCTGGGATGCTAATTTTATATCGCCACAGCCTTTCATGCCTCTTGTTATAGCTACCAGCCCATTTTTTCGGTAAGGTGCATTGGCAAAAATAGCTCTGGAGTCTTTACCCCCACTAAGGGTTATCCCTATCCGCTCATCTTTCGCAACCCTTTTGGAAACGGACTGAGCAAACAAGCCGGCTAAATCGGATATTATCTCGCTTTCATTTTTACCTATGATTTCGTTCCCTATTTGCTTATGGCTCCAATAGGGGATAATCTTTTCTAATTCCGATTTTTCAATATCCCATTCTGCATAAGATGCCGGGGGCAGGAGTTTTATTTCATTAAACCAGGTGTTGTTATCAATGAGATAGCCTAACGCCAAAAAAGTATGAATAGATTCGTGCCGGATAGTTTTTTCTATGTGTTTATTTAAGAAAGCCCTTAATTCGGAACCCCATACCAACTGCCCGTTAAAAATGCCATAATATAAATGGCATAGTCCGTTCCTGTCTCCTATGATGTAAAGTTTGTTCGTTTTTGTATTTAGTATAACAATAGTAAACAAACCATCTATTGAGGCGATTTTTGAAAAATCAGGAAATGAGCAGGATATGGTTTTGGCTACCTCTTCAATCGCTTTGCTGCCGGTATAACCGTCAATCAAAGGGTCTCCGTATATCCATATATTGAGATCTCTCATATGGAAATGAAAGTTGCAGTTCTTCATGAAGTCGAACGATACGA
Organism: uncultured Terrimonas sp.; assembly: GCA_964599035.1. Lineage (GTDB taxonomy): Bacteria > Bacteroidota > Bacteroidia > Chitinophagales > Chitinophagaceae > Agriterribacter. The sequence continues at coordinate 36,170 of CAZREP010000027.1, forward strand.
TACTGATGGCGATGCTTTCATTAGCATAATCCTTTCGGATATGAAAAGAATCATTTGTATGAATGTGGAGAGCGTTTAACTCAGTAAGAGTATTAAGCCGCGTAACTTTATTTTGGGTAAATCCGAAAATTCCCGGCATAATTGTATTTTAAAGATTTTTTATAAAAGATCGGTTCTTGCTTTTGCCATAACAGCATGTTACGCTGAGCCTTTATCACCAACACATTTGCTCAGATCAATCCAGCTCCCAAATTCATAATCCCATTTTTCAGGCTTAAAGGGTATTACACCTGCTCCCCCGGTAAATGTAAATTCTCCAAATAATATTTTGTCGTTGATATTGTAAAAATCAATCCTTACATATGGTGGTAATCCTTCAGATAATTTTTTTGCCAGTGTGATCATCTTATCATATTCTTTGGGTTTCTTAGGCCTGTTTTGGCTTTGTCCTGGATCCTGCACAACGTCAAGATGATTAAAATGAATATCAAAATAATCAAATTTCACCGTTCCTGTTTGCCGCTCGCTGCAAACAAGTAAAAGCTTGGGCTCCCCATTGAAACATATGAATTTGTAATCTAAAAGTCCGGTCTCACTTTCATACTCCA
>CAZREP010000028.1:0-36714 GCA_964599035.1 uncultured Terrimonas sp.
CGATCTATGGTGACAGATCCCCCCGCTGATGCGCCTACCTTACCTTTAATTACAGTCTTTCCTACATCGAATGATTTACCTGCGCCTACATCTACCGATATGGTATGACTGGAAATTTCCCCGGTGACAGGATCCTGGGTAACGCCATAACCTGCGCTTACGGGACCATAATTCACCTCCATCTTCATGCCCTTGCAATCAAATTTTCCTTTAAAAACCTTTACATCCATACCCCAGCTTACATTGCAATGGTCGGCTTCCCATTGCTGTATCTTCCCGGTAATTTGCGGAAACCGTTCCGGATCTTGCTTGCAGGGCTGACGTAGCTCATACACATCAGGGTACACCTTCCGTAAACTGTAAATACCTGCTAAATAGGAGGCATAAGCCTGATAGGCGGAAGCTGTCGGGTCGGCCGGGTAGCTTTCTATAAGGCGCCAGAAAATTTCTTCCTGCAATTCCTGGTTCAGCAGGTCTTCCATATTTTGGACATAGAGATTGCCAATGGCTGCCCGTCCGGCGAGCAATTGTATTTGGTAGTCCCAGCTCAGCGCACAAGCCCGGTCAAGCAATTCTGTTCTCTTCAATTCTTCATCGCCTTTTTCACCACCTTCGAGCTTGTTTGCCTCTTCGTGCAGCTTATTTATTGACTTTTGTATTCCCGCAAGGGATTCCTGAAGTTCTCTGTTACTTTTCGTCCATTTTTCGTCTTCCCGGCGCCTCCGGGCCTCAAAAGAAGTACTGTAATCTGATCCCCCTCTAAAAATTATGGATTGGAGCTTCAGCGGGTGGTTGTATTTGAAGTGATGCCTGAGCAAGGCGCCCTGGTCCCCCGGCGTTTTCATCATATTGGCGAGATCGAGGTTTTGGGCCTGAAGAATCTTGATCTTTTGCTGCTCGGATTCTTCGGTTAGTTTAGCGGCAGTAGCCGAGGCTTCACCTGAGGTGTGATCCATATCCTGGAAAAAGGTTTCTATTTCGTCGTAAGCAGCAATTACCTGCTCATAAGAACCCGGCACGGCAGGCGCCCGGAAGCGTTTGGTAATTGCATGGTCTTTCTTATAGTATGGCTTATACTTGGTCCTGATTATTTCTCCCAGGCCGTTTCCGGAAAGACCCTCATTGGGGAATAAACTAAGTACGTCTCCTGTTACGCCTCCGTTTTCGATGGTTTGTTTAATGTAGTCAACGCACTTGGCTGTATTGCCCTGGTGTTTGGCCACTGCGGCAAGTGAATAGGAAGCCTGGGGTTGGGCAGAGTCTTCTTTGAGTGCATCTTTCAAAAATTTGTCGGCCTTGTCTAAGTGACCTAAGCTAAGCCATGCCTGCCCGAGATTGTTGAGCAGGGTTGGCGGGGTTTTTGGAAATTGTTTTTGTACATACTGCAAGATGGGCAATGACTTGTGGGCGTAGCCGCTCATGGTCATAAATGCCCCGAGATTATTAAGCGAAGCATAATCCTCCGTGTCGGTGAGACAGGCGTTGAGCAGCAGGTACAGCGCTTTGTCCATTTCCCTGTTGATCAGGTAGGCCATAGCGATCTCGCCGGTTTCTTTTCCTTTGTTGAGGTGTTTCGTTATTTCGGCTTTGTGGCCGGGCTTAATAGCGGCATTGGTGCTCTGCATCAGGGGTTGCAGGTAGGCTTTAAGCTGCTCTTTGCTTGCCGGTGTAGATGGGATGGGCAGGCCGGAGGGTTTAGCAGGGATTTTTTGGATATCTGTTGCAGCCTCAGCTTGTATATCAACACCCATTTTGTCTGCTTCCCGGGTTGTTTTTTCAACCTGCTTCAACAGGTCAAACATGCCCGTTTCCTCCATCATTTTCCTTTCTTCGGGGCTCATGGATTCCATCTGCTTTTTCAGTTCTTTCATCATTTCTTCCATGGATTGCTCCTTTTTTGACGGCTGCTTTTTGGCAGGCGGTTTTTGCGCCTGTGCAAAGGCGATACATACCAGGAAGCCAACGAGTAGTACTATAATTTTTTGCATGGTAACAGGTATTATAAAGTTTAGTCTATTGATTATTTATATTGAAATTTCTTTCCACTCCAATTCCAACTGCCAGTAGCTTGCTGCTTTGGCCTGGTTGTCAAATTTTTTTAAATACAGCAGGTAATGGCGTCCATCTCTTGAGCGAATGACGTAATACGCTCCTGTTTTGGGAGAGAACGAATAATCATTCCATCCGTCCACCTGTACGGCTGAAAGCCCGGTGGGTGGGTTGTCGAACTCTTGTATCTTCTCGGCTTTGAGATAGGCAAATACACCGGTTCGCCGTGTTTGCTGATAAAATTTAACATCCACCAATTCGGGTTGGCTACCATATTTAATAACACGTTTGTTGGGAAAATCAAAGCCATGATAGATTTTCAGTTGAAAAGAGTTAGTACTTTTGTCCGTGGCTGCTTCACTTTTATCTGCCGGAGATGCGGCATCCTTATCCCAATCGGCTCTGTATACAGTACGGACTTCATCTTTATCATCCTTTTTGGCTATGCGCACCACGCCGGGTTCAATAAAGTTGAATTCCACCGCCTCGAGTGTCCAGGGGCTGAAGCCGGTTGTGGTGTTCAGCATTTTTTTCGCATGCGCTATGTCGCCAATGCGGTTGCGGTTCGCGTTGTCCTTTGTGCGGTCAAACCTCGCAATGGAAACATTACTGAAAAAAATGGTTTTACTCTTTGTTTGATAATTGCCTATGTATAGGACTTCCATGGCATAGAGCGAACCTGTTCTTAAATAATTATTTCTTACAGCAGTATAGTGCATAAATGAACCGTCCCGGTTAAAAATATAAACGCCGGGCTGTGATTTGTCGCCGAAATATCCCCAGGAGCCAGTTAGCTGCGCATTAGCATTGCTCATATCTTGCGCCTGTGCGTTGGGATTACCGCAGGCAACAGGTACCAGTGCGCAAGTTGTGAACAATAAGGAAAGGGTTGCAATTGCTTTCATTGTTTTATGGTTTTGTAAACTGAACAGATGCTGTATTGTTGGTTGTATTAGATTCGGGGACTTCATAAGTGCTGCCTACAGTAAGTATATAAACATATTGTTGCCCGGATATAAGATTGCTGGAGCAGGGAAACGATGAGGAATAGGACTCGCCCGGGGCAAGGCTTTTAGGAGCAAGAAGCATATAAGCAGGAAACCCGCAGCCTCCACTGACATATATATTGTTTGGCTTCTCTATTGTTCCTGAAACAGATGCTCTTTTAAGGTCAACTGTCCCTTGTCCGATATTTTTTATTGATACTTTTTTTGCGTTCAATATATCATTGGAAGAAACCGGAATTGGATCTTTAATTTGTGTATTGGGTGTTTTGGGTTTAGGTGGTTCCTGAATCTGCGCCCGGCAGATAATTGTAGTGGCCAGTATGATGGCGAGCATTATTACTGTTGCACGGTTATTCAAAGGATATATCATCCCGGTTGCTGTTAATAAGTTGAATAGCGGTTTCATTGTAGTAAAAATTTGATTATTTTCAACAAACAAATTTTAAGCATTCGATACAGCTTTCCTATCCTGAAAAAAGAGGATTTTTTCAGGATAAAAAATCATTAAAAAAGAGGAGGGTGCGGAAAGCAGATTGTATGTTCATTTGTACGGTAAACAGATCACACATTGAATTATATGCGAAAACTGGCTATCCTCCTGCTGATATGTGCCTGGTATAGAGAAGCCGAGGCGCAGGCTCCTATGAACAAGGATAGCCTGCTGCACCTGTTGCCGGCCGCCAAAGAAGATACGTCGAAAGTGTGGTTGCTGATCAATATCGGAAATCAATACGAATGGGACGACCCTGAAACCGCCGCTAAATATTACCTGGAAGCCAGAGATCTAAGCGAAACGCTGGAATACAAACAGGGAACCATAAAATTCATCGCCAATTACTCCTACCTGCTCAATCTCAGAGGGCAGTTCGACAGTTCGATGTTGTTGAACAGGCAGTCGGTTAAGCTGGCTGAAGAACTGGGCGATAAATTCCAGATAGGCCGATCCAATGCTAATCTGGGCAATGTTTTCCTCAACCTCAGTCAGTACGACAGCGCTGTGTACTATTACCAGATAGCCGTGAAAAACTTTGAAGCCATAGGCGATGAAGTGTTGGTAGCCCGGCTGGCCGATTTGCTCCAGGTTGCCTATATGGAGCTGCGCCAGCACGATAAAGCATTGGTCTATGGCGAGCAGGCCATAGCGGTGCTGCGCAATGCCAATGACCCCGCGAGTCTGAGCGCTGTCCTCTCGAATGCGGCAAACGTGTATGAACGACTGAACCGTCATGATAAGGCCCTGGCTTACCTGAAGGAGGCATTGACATTGGCCCGGGGAATTAACTATAAAGCACACGAAAAGACCATATTGCAGAATTTAAGCAATATCTATCAGAATATGCTTCAGGTAGACAGTATAAAGCCTTATGCAGAGAAAGCTGCAGCACTTAGTCGTGAATTGGGTTTCCCGGAAGGTGAAGCCATCGCCTACCGGGGCCTGGCCAATTACTATGTATTCAAAAACGATCTGGATGCCGCCCATAAATATATCTCCCTCTCATTGGATATTACCGGGAAAGGCGGCTTTCGGAAGGAGCATGCCTCCAGTTTAAAAACCCTGGGGAGTGTTTTACTGGCTATGCACCGGTATGAGGAGTCGTACCGGGTGGATTCGGAGGCAGAGGCGCTGGCGGACAGTCTCATGGGTGAAGAAGTTCGAAACCGGACCCTGTTTTTGGAAAAACAGTTTGAAACCGAAAAAAAAGAAGCCCGGATACAACTGCAACAGGCGCAGATCAAACAAAAAAATATACTGAATTATATTCTTATCGGAGGCGCTGCTGCATTGGCGATGATATTATTGCTGAGCTATCGCAACTATAAACACCGGCAGCGCTTACAGCAGGCAAGAATAGATGAGCTGGAAACCGAAAAACAACTCACTGCTACCGAAGCCATACTTAAAGGCGAAGAACAGGAGCGCACCCGCTTGGCCAAAGACCTGCATGACGGACTGGGTGGTATGCTCAGCGGTATTAAATTCTCATTTCAGAATATGAAAGACAATCTCATCCTTACGCCTGATAATGCACAGGCTTTTGAACGGAGCCTCGACATGCTCGACAGCTCTATCAGGGAAATGCGCCGCGTAGCGCACAATATGATGCCCGAAATGCTCGTGAGATATGGCTTGGATGTGGCCTTAAAGGAGTTTTGCAGCGAGGTAGATCGCAGTGGCGCTATCCATACCCGCTATCAGTCTATCGGTATGGAGCATGCAGGTATCGAACAGACCACTGCCGTTACCGTGTACCGCATTGTGCAGGAATTAGTGAACAATGCCATCAGGCATGCTGCTGCCAGCCAGGTGCTGGTGCAATTGCAGCTATCGGGGAAACTACTGTCCGTAACCGTGGAAGATAACGGTAAGGGCTTCGATACCGGCCTGTTGCAAAAGGCACAAGGTATTGGCTGGAGCAATATCCGGAACCGTGTTGATTTCCTTAAAGGAAAGATAGATGTGGATTCAGCCCCGGGAAAAGGTACTTCGGTTTTGATTGAGATCGGGTTGTAATTCATCGTGGCTGAACATAAAGACAATGATAACCAAACTATTTATAGTTGACGACCATTTTATGGTGATTGAAGGCATCCGTTCATTGCTCCAGGGCGAAAAGGATATAGAATGGATGGGGCACGCTATGAATGCTTCATCCTGTCTTGCTTTCCTGGCACACCATGAACCGGATATCATCCTGATGGACATCAATCTTCCCGACAAAAGTGGTATTGACCTCTGCAAAGAGGTAAAGGCATTGTATCCTGCCGTTGCCGTGCTGGGACTTAGCACCTTCAACCAGCAGCCTGTTATCCGCAATATGATGGACAACGGCGCATCGGGCTACGTGCTGAAAAATGCCAGTAAGGAAGAGTTGCTTACCGCCATTACTACCGTAAGGATGGGCAAAACCTTCCTGAGTTTTGAAGCCGTGCAGTCACTTCGCGAAACGTCCGGCGAAGCGCCCGTTATCACCCGCCGGGAAAAAGAAGTGCTGCAGCTTATTGCAGAAGGGCTCACCAATGCCGAGATAGCAGCGCAGCTTTTTATCAGTGTCCTCACCGTAAATACCCACCGTAAAAGCCTGATTGAAAAATTTGATGCGGCTAATACCGCTATGCTTATAGCGAAGGCTGCCAAAAGGGGGATTTTATAGGTTGGTTGAAACTAATCCCCCTGGTCAAAAAGCAATCGGTTTAATGTCCCCCTCATAGAGGGGGAACGCTTAGAATTAAAGGCTCTTACAAAGGGGGAGGTTTAACTCTACCCCTATTTACACGTTGTTAATTACTCAAGACCCAGCCCCCGCCAGCGGGGGATAATAGCAGCTTGAAATGCATAGAGGAGCATTAGGTGATAACTCAATCATTTTCCACTTAAACTAATCCCCCTGGTTAAAAGACAAGCGGTTTAATGTCCCCCTCATAGAGGGGTAACGCTTAGAATTAAAGGCTCTTACAAAGGGGGAGGCAGTAACTCCACCCCTATTTACACGTTGTTAATTACTCAAGACCCGGCCCCGCCAATGGGGGATAATAACCATTCCCAATTGCCGATTTCATGTGTAAAGAGCTGATGCTTATTATTGAAGCTGATGGACTTTCTCACCAGTGGGAAGGCGCCGCAGAAATAGATGCGGTGCGTCAAAAACATTTAGAGGAAGCCGGGTTTACAGTGCTCCGCTTTGATGGCAGAGAAATATTAAACAACATCGGCAGCGTACGCGATTACCTTGTAGACTGGATAGAAAAGAACAAGTAGGTGGTGTAACTCCACCCCATCTACGCTTTGTTGATGATGCAAGATCCACCCCCCGCCAGCAGGGGATAATAGCCGTTTGAAATCGGGAGAGGGGCATTAAATGATAACTCAATCATTTTCCACCAGAACAATCCCCCTGGTTAAAGAGCAAGCGGTTTAATATCCCCCTCGTAGAGGGGGGAGCTTTCTGATCTAAAAGGCTCTTACAAAGGGGGAAGACACACGCCCACCCCACTTACACTTTGTTGATAATACAGGTTTCAGCCCCCGGCAGGGGATAATGACTGTTCCAAATACACAGCAGAGCATCAGGCATGAAAAGAACAGCCCTCTTCATTCCTCCGCATCACTTGCATCCTGCTCTTCCGCTACGGCGGGGGAAGCAGGGTAAGCTGTACGCGCCTGTTGTGCAGCACGTTTCTGGGCCGGAGTGAGCGGTTGTACCCACGAATTGTCATAGGGCTTGAAGCATCGGGTATCAAGCAATTCCTGCAATGTGGTCTTCCCATCGATGTACCGACACAAAGCCGTAAAAGCGGTCTTGTTCTCCTTTTTCAATACCAACAGGCTGGCATTTGTTCCCGCCTTTGTGGCAATGGGCACGCCGCCTCCCAGCTCAGCCCAATGACCTCCCAGTAAAAGATTTTTTACAGGCGTTTTGTAATGCGCTATTTTACGCTGCATGTTTTTTCGGCCGGGCTTAGCTCCCATCATAGTGCCGTCTTTGTTGCCGGTGTAACGGTAATGGGTAACCGGTGTTGCCACCTCGTAAAACAAAATATGTGATCGTAGCCCGGGAGCTACCATCGCTTCTACCCTGTCAATGATCCTTTCGGCAATCTCTTTTTTTAACGTCCTGTATGCCTCGCCCCTTACATAATTGCCTTCCTGATCGCGGGTAGTGAGCCAGCTATCCCGGTAATCCATCAACGCCGGCATAAATAATGTCAGCGATCCGCATCCTTCGGGAACCATGGATTTGTCTCTTACGGAAGGCGCCAGTATAGTGATCTCGGTAGTAGACGGATCCCCCGCATGATAGCTGCCATACGATTGCCTTTCATCTGCAATATGAACCATCTCTTCATCAAAGCCCAGCGCTTCTGCAGTGCAGTTCAGCCCGATGGAAATGGTTACAGACGAACTGTATAGCTCGGCCTGCCGTAGCTTTTTCTTCAGGTTCTCCGGAATGGCATCAGCCGGCAGCATCTTCTCATAAAGCGCTTCAATATCACAGGCAGCAATTACATACCTGCTGTTCACATGGTACATGTTCCCTTTATGCATAAATTTTACACCTGTACAAATGCCATCCTGTACCACGATCTCTTTAACAGTGCATTGTGTGCGGACGGTGTTATTATAGTGCTCCACTACATGCTGCAGCCATTGCGGGATAACCTGCCCTCCTCCTTTTGGCGGACACTGAAAATCGTTGGCATACGACCAGCCTACAGGAACCATGCATCCGATCAGCTCGGTTTCGGAAGCAAAAATATGCTGCAGCTTTTTCGCTTTAAAAAACCGGTTTAAGCCTCTTTTTAAACCTTTTTCACCACTATGAGAGATAAAAGGAATGAAGGGCAGCACGACCTTCAGCATTTTCAATTTGTTTTTCAATCTCTCAGGGAAAGACATTGTTTCTTCCGACCGGAATATCTGGTTCAGGCTGTTCAATGAATTGCCTATTTTCCGGGCATGCAGAAAGAAGCGTTCAATTCCTTCTTTATCACCCGGGAATTCTGCGATCAACTGGTTGCGCAGTGCATCGGGATCATTGGTAAGCAGGTAGTCATAACTGTTCCCCTTATACCTGCGGGTGCGACGCAGGGTAACGGCCCGCGGATAATCACTGCCTAATATGTTGAATAACCTGGTCACAATCCCTTCGGGCCCGCATTGGTTCAACCAGTGAATAGCGGTATCAAAAATGAAATCCTTTCTCCTGAAACCCGCAAGGTATCCCCCAACATGGGGTTCTTTTTCCAACACACAAACGGAAAGCCCGGCTTTGCTTAATAAAGCTGCTGCGGTAAGTCCCCCGATACCCGCACCGATAATCACCACGTCATAAGCGGCTTCCAGTTTTTTCATGAAAGGAAATTACTAAACAGATTGTATTTGATGCGATTAATTATACGGTATTTTAAAAATTATATTCTGCTTCCGGCACATTACAATTGAAGGCATCAAACCGACATCGCTCAATTTTCGATGATCACCACTGCCGTTGCTACCGTTTCAATATGCGACAGGGATACCTGTACTTTTATACGCCCCACCGTTTCTGCCGTTGTACCAAGCAGTTTCAGCTCCGGTTTGCCGTTTTCGGCATTAAGGATTTCTACCTCGTTAAATGCGGTATCGTTTTTCCAACCCGTACCGAGCGCCTTAAAAAAAGCTTCCTTAGCTGCAAAGCGGGCCGCATAATGCTGGAACTTGTTGGTCTTTGATTCGCAATATGCTATTTCTTTTTTTGAGAAAACGAGCTCCCTGAAGCCCTGGTCTTTTTCAATAGCCCTGGCTATCCTGCCTGTTTCAACAATATCTGTTCCTATGCCTGCGATCATACTACTGAACCTTTTTTTGTATTGCCGTGATCTGCTGACTGATATAGTCTTCTTCCTGCTTTGTGGCGATCTCCTTTGTTAATGCCTGCTCATAATATTGGAGTGCATCTTTCCATCGCCGGTGCCGGAAGCAATAATCCCCTGCCAGCACGTAGGCATGATAAAACTGCGGATTACTGGCGATGAGGCTGTCTGTATTTACTTCCTCTCCTTCGGCCAGTTGTTGCTTATACCGGCGATATCGTTCAAAATTTTTATACTGTGGTGTCAGTAAAAAAGTATCGGCAGCAATGGTAAGCGACGGCTCGTAGATTTCATGGTTTTCCTGCAGCCCGTGCATGGCAAAGATTTTCCGGAGATCATACCCTACAAATTCACCTAACTGCCAGGGAGAGGTGGATACCCACACCAATAGTTTTTGAGGCTCAAATATAATGGAGTGATGTGCGATCAGCTGGTTAAGCGCCTTTTCATTGCCCATGCCAATATCGGCATCATGCAATCCTTTCTGATCTCTTAGTATGCTAGCGGTTTTTTGTACGGTATTCTTTCCTTTCTCCCCTAAAAGCTCCTGCAGTCTTTGATACCGGTAGGCCGAGGCACTTTCCCGGAGCTGGTGGATATTGGGTGCAGACCCGGCCAGTCCCTCGCTTTGGAAATGGTTGGCACAGAGAATATGATCCTGTTTTGGGTCATATACATCCAGGGTATCGGGCGTTTTTTCAATGATCACGGCTTTATTGTCGGCCGCCGATGCCACCAGGAAGGACTCGGACACAAACATCGTGCGCTTATGCGCTATGGCAACCGCCTCTTTGATATCAGCAGCATACTGCAATATTTCCCTGGCTACCAGCGACACCGGCGTGGCCGATCCGGAAGGAATGCTGCTTTTGGCAGCATTGATGGTTACCGTTAGTCCCTTTTCATTCATGCCCGACACCACGCCTATAAAGCCACCCCAGGTAACACTCATAAATGGATAGCCCCGGTCAGGGTGTTCAAAAAGGATGATCTTGTTCCTGGCGAAATCATCACCTACATAAAAATCAAAATTTCGCCCGATGATCATGGTGCTGTCTGCAGAAGCCGCATTCCATGTGCCGAAAGAAGTACAACCTACCAGGGCCATGTTCTGCAACGCATGACCGATATCGTGGGCCGCATGATAGTTAAGTATGCGTTGGTAGTTAGTACCTATATATCCGTATGCATCTGAGGCAGACTCAGATATGCCGTATATTTCTTTCCGGTATTCTTCTGTTACATGGCTGCTCAGGTTGCGGTTGAACCATCCGATCATATATTTCAGGAAATGAAGATAAAAACTGGAAGGGATCATGTTACGGATCCGGGCGCTGAAATAATCTTCCTGCGATACCAGCAGCTCTTTGGAAAGCTTGCCATTGGCCACTCCCCTTTCAAAAGGCGCTCCCTCTACATACAATTCAAACAGTCCCGATCTGCTCTTTCGGAGCCAGTTATTTCCCAGCGTATAAAATCCGTTGCCATGATCTGTACGCTGCCACTGCAGGCTGCTGCGGTCTGCCACCACGGGAGGATCTGTTTTACTTACGTGTACCACGTATGCAAAACCCAACAGCAGTATCAATACCAATATGCCAGTGCTGTATAGCAGCCACTTTACCGCTGTTTTGATTTTACGCATTTTTGATCTTTTCAATCACGTTTTCGTTGCCTAATACTGATACACAGGTTAGCAATGCGCTTATGGAGGAGCCCAGCACCCCGTGAATATTGATATTCTGCCCGGTAAGGAACAGGTTGCTCAGCTTGGTGCGGGTTGATATAAAGGTTTTTAAAGGGTCTTTATAATCTTTGGCAATACCATACAGCGACCCGTCGTAATTGCCTATATAATCCCGGTAGGAAAGCGGTGTGGAGGTTGTATAGGATTGGATACAATTCCGTAAGCCCGGAAATTTCTCTTCCACGCAGTCCAGTAAAATTTCGGCCTTATATTTTTTAAACGCCTCATACCCTGTTCCCCGGTTGCTTTCGGCAGACACCGTATTAAAAGTATGCTGCCAGGCTTCCACTTCCTCGTAGCGCATATAGGTGAAGATAGTCATTGCATCGGCATATTCCCCTGTTTTGTGCGAAGGGGGGAAAAAAAGGGCATAGCCCAGGGGCCAGTTATCTTCGGTATAATCGGCCAGATTCCAGATCTCCCCTTCCTTATGATAATAATAGTTATGCCGGCGATATTGGAAACAATTTTTCTTTAGCACGATATGTACCAAAAAGGAGGAGATGGTGTGCGGAAGATTACGGATACGCCTGCGGTATATGTTCTTGATAACGGCAGCATCCGTCATTTCCATGGTTTTGGCCGGGTGCATATTGGAAATGAAGGTGTGGGCGTAATACCTGTCGCCGCCGGCCGTTTCGGCATATACCGCTTTATCACCATCGGCTGCTATCTTAATCACCCTGCAGTTGCGGATGATCTCTCCGCCGCTGTTCCTGATGCTTGCTGCAAGCACTTTCCCGATCTGAGATCCGCCGTTAATGCACTTCCATGCACTTTCGATATAACTGTTAATAATAAGCGCATGTACATAAAAAGGGGTTTCATCCGGCTTGCCCACATACAGGGCATTATTACCCACCAGCACCGCCTGCAGCTTTGCATTGTTGGTTAAAGAAGTGATAACAGCATAGGTATCCAGCCCAAGCACATCGGCTTTCTCATCGTACAGCCCGTTGGTCCTTAAATTATATAAAGGGAATTTGTTGCAGGTATCTTTTATCATCTTGCAATAATTACGGATAGCAGCTTCTTCCTCCGGGAAATCATTCACTAAGTTCCGTATAAAATTTTCATAGCCCTGTGCCTGCCGGTATGCTTTGGGATCATTGCTGATGATAATTTTATCAAAAGCGTCTTCATCCATCCTTTGCAGCTTCAGCTTATCCATTATGCCCAGGTATTTGAATATCTGGTACAGGTTTTGTCCCGGGGCTAATCCTCCGATATAATGAACGCCTGAATCGAATATCTCCTTTTCACGCGAAAAGGTTTGCAGGCTGCCGCCGATCTGCCTGTTCTTTTCGAGTATGCCTACCCGGTAGCCCTCCCTGCTGAGTATCCCGCTGCATACCAGTCCGCCGATACCGCTTCCTATGATCACTATATCATAATCATGTGCTGTCATTGTGCGCTATTGCGGTTTTGGATCACAAAAATAACATTAGACGTATACTTCGTTTCATCAATTTTCCGGCATTCCATATGATGTGCTTTTGCGGCTTCAATGATCATGCTGCCCGACAGGAAAGACAGTCCGGCCGAAGTGGTTTTATTGAACCCGAGCAGCTTTGTTGAAAAAAACTCTGTGAGGCGGGTGCCTGTATGTTTCGCTTCAAGGTCTTTGTCGCCGTCCCTGATCATAAGCGTTCCGCCGACATTTAAGCTGTTCAGGCATTTGTCAACGACCTGCTTTTGTTGCTCCGGGGTAAGATAATGCAGCATATCGGCAAGGATAATGCCGTCGTACTTTTCGAAGGGGAAGCTGATCGCATCCGCATGAATGAAGCGGATCTGCTCATCTTTGCTGAAGCAATGGGCAGCCACCACGGTTTTTTCTTCGTCATAATCAATACCGGTAATATTTCTTTCCCTTGCGGCAAAATGCAGCATATACGACATAAACCCATAGCCGCAGCCGATATCCAGCAACCGGCCCCGTGAAGGCAGCAAGCGGTGAAACTCAAGGTAATCCTTTTCCAGCCTCACTTTCACCCGCATATACCATTCCAGCACCGGGCCTTTATAAATGTAATTGTAAAACAGTTGTTCCCTGAACCATGAAGGTGTTTCTGCCGACGCCCTGAGTTGTTCATACTCATCCCGGAAATACCTGCCCACCTGCTTTGCCCGTTCGCTATATGTACTGCCGAAGCGGGTATCTTCCGGCGGTATGCGCGGCAAAAAGCGAACCGTGATCCTCCCATCCTTTACCAGCATGTCATTCTTTGTCATCGTGTAGCCGGTACCGTGGATCACCACGGGCAACAGATCAAGCTGCAATTGCTCCGCAATATAAAAAGCGCCCCGGTGAAATCTTTTCATTTTCCCGTCGGGCGAACGGGTGCCTTCGGGAAAGACAACAATGGAATAGCCCTGCTGCACTTTTTCCTTCAGCTGCTCAATGCTGTTCTCTGCTCCTGCCGATGCCGTATAGTAGTCGGCCAACCGCACCACTGCACCCGAAACCGGCGCATGCCTCACCCTGTCGTTGGTAAGCAGGATCAGCTTTGGATATTGCATCATCATCACAAAGTTATCCAGCCCCGACTGGTGGTTGCATATCACAACCGCAGGTTTTGAAAAGTCTTCGCCCAGCGGGTTGAGGATCTTTTTTTTGACGTTGCCCATGATATAAATGAGCGATCTCGAAAACCGGGCAATTAAAACATGGAACCAGTATTTGCCTTTTTCCTTATTGAAAGGATTATACTTTACAAGCAGGAAGCCCAGCAGCGACAGTACGATGCTGCCGGCAATAAACCATATATGGGCGAACATGGATTTGCACAAGCCCCAAAACGTCCAGGGAAACCATTTTTTCTGTGTCCTGTTCCTGATCAGCAAGTCAAACAGGAAAGGGATGCATACCTGTGCCACCAGCACTACGCACAAAATGCCGATAACGGAGATCGCAGCAATAGATCTCAGCGCGGGATGTTTGGCGAAGATGAGCACACCCAGCCCGGTGATAGTGGTAATAGCCGAAAGCAGGATGGAGGATTTAAAAGAAGAAAGATTTTTTTTGCCGGTTTTGTATTCCTGCAGCAAACCATCCATGATGAAAATGCTGTAATCGTCGCCCAGCCCGAAGATAAGCGTGGATACGATAATATTGATAATGTTGAATTGAATGCCGGCAAGGCCCATTATGCCCAGTATCCATATCCAGCTTATGAACATGGGCAAAAAAGCCATCAGGGCCAGCTCAATCCTCCCGTAGGTGACCAGCAACACAAAAAACACCAGCAGCGAAGTAACAAGCGCTATGTAGGTAAAATCGGCATTGATCAGCTCCACAAATTTGCCCGTGAGATATTGTTTGTCGAGTATGGTGGCATCAGGCTCTTTTTCAAAGGCATCGTATACGGCGGTTTTATTTTCGGCGGCTACTTTCAGTAAGGTCACCACTGTTACCATGCCCGGTGCTTCGGTTATATAATCATCCAGCAGGGTTTTCCGCATCGTAGCCATGGCAGCACTGTCTGTGGGCTCATATGCCTGGTTGAGCAGGGAGGCAAAACGGTCAAAAGCTTTAGCGCTGTACCCCAGTGCGGCGCCCTGCTGCTGCATTGCCGAGAGCAGCTCCTGTTTCCTCTGCGGTGTCCAGTAGCTGTTCCATCGTGCGATCCTTTGCTTTTGCAGGGTATCTGAGATCAGCAGCGTGGATACGCCGGAATACCCGGAAATAATATTTTTTGCTTTAGATGCTTCTATCTTTTTTGTCAGCGCCTCATTAACTACCAGCGCCTCATCGAGGGTTTTTCCTTCCGCCACAAGATACACTGATTGCAATGCAGCTTTATTAATGCTGTTCAGCGTTGCCTCTGATCTTTTCAGATCATCTGGCATAAAGTTCATATTGTTCAGCTCTGTTTCAAAGCCAACCCGGCCGGAGGTATAGAGAAAGATGATGGTAAGCGCAATAATGCCGATGATGATATACCTGTTATGATCAGGGCGGAGCGCTGCGATGCGGTCGATCCAGGAATGCCGCGTTACGGATTGTGCTGCCTGCTTTTTTGTTTCGGGGAGAAAGTGAGGCAGAAAAACAAGAGAGCAGAGGGATGCGCCGATAAGGCTGAATCCTGCAAAAAGACCCAAATCCTGCAGCATATCGGATGCTGCAAAGTTCAGGCAAAAAAATCCGCCGATAGTGGTAATGCCGCCGAGGGTGAGCGGGAAGGCCAGGTCGCTGATCACCTTTCGCATATTGCCGGTATGGCGGTAATGATTGAATACATGCAGCGAGTAGTTCACGGCAATGCCTAAGATCACCGAACCGGTACCAATGGCAATCACCGAAATGCTGCCCCGTATAAAATAAACCGCCATCAACGCAAACAGTGCTCCGAATACCACGGGGATCATGATCAGCAACGGCGCAGCCACCCGTTTGAAATACAGTCCGATAAAAACGACCAGAAAAACCACGGTGGCGGTTTGTGTAAACAGCGTATCTTTTTGCAACTGTTGGGCATTGCCTGCGGAAACTGCCGTAGCGCCGAAATAGGCGGTATGGATATGGGGAAACTGATGATCCGTTTGCGATATTATAAGGCTGTCGAGGCCTTTTAAAAAGAGGATATTTTTACCGGTATTGTTGGGGGGATAGCGCGGCGTGATAAAGAGCAGGAGATGCTTATGGTCTTTGGTGATCACTGCATTGTCGTACAGTTCAAAATTGTCATCGTACCGGAGCTGCTGCAGCTTCTTCAGCGCAATAAATGAAATGCCGGCGGGATCATTACTGATCATGTTCTTGAACGCCAGTCCTGCAGGAGAGCTTAAGGTACGGATATTGCGCTCCAGGGTTTTCCGCAGCGTTTCCGGAGCGGTAAGACTGTCAATGGTATGATAATCATCTTCCGTAAGGTAAACAGGCAGGTGTGCATTGATCATGTCAAACAGCTCAAGTGTTACCTCATCATCTGCCTTGTAGCTGATCTTGATGATATAGGGTGAAAGCTTTTGCTGAAGCTGCTCCGTAAAACCATCGGCAAAAGCCACAAGGCTGTCGGGTGCCTCCGCTGCCGTATCTTTTAAAGATACCATTACTACGAGCTTATCCATGAATTTGGATTGCCCGAAAATATGGTTCAGCTTTTCAACTTTCTCATCTTTGGGAAATATCCTGGAAATGTCTTCTTCAAATCTGAGCCTGAAGGCAAAGAAGGCAAAGGTGATCAGACAAAGGGAGAACAGCAGGAAGAGTTGCCATTTGCGTTTTTGAAAATAGCTGTATATGCCGGCAAAGATCTTCTCCATACCATTGTTGAATTAAACTGCCGTAGTTGTTTTTTTACCGAGATAGGCAAAGAGTGCCCAGGCTACCAAACCGCAAACCACGCCAGAGGCTATTGCCAGGGTAATGCCCCCGTAAAGATATTGCTGGAAATTGTTTTTTACGGATTCGAAGGTAAGCTGGCTTGAAAAGGACAAACTCCCTCCACCGTCTTTCATCCAGATGGCGCCGGTTTTGTAGCTGAGAAAAATGATCAGCGGTATCACCGGCGGTATGCTGATATTAGCCGCAATAATAACCAACGCCTTATTTAGTTTTAATATTATTGATAAAAATATAGCGGTAACCAGCTGAAAGCCCCATACCGGCATAATGCCCATGCATACACCCAGTCCAACAGAAAAAGCCTTTATATAATGGGGTTCATTTACATTCAATACCTGTTCCCTGAAAAATCCTCTCCAGTCTTTGGTAGCAAAAAGCGAGCGAAAAAAGTTTACCGGCCGGATATACAGCAATGCCACCAGCACCAGCACGGTATTCAACAGACTGATCCTGAAAAAATCACGGAAAGGCCGGAAATGAGAGATCCGTTTTCCTTCAGGCGCATAATACACAGAAACAGGCACCGATTCAATTTTAATTCCCTTCCAGGCAGCCCTTACCAGCACCTCAATCTCAAATTCATATTTGCGGGTAAAGAAACGCATGTCTTTCATTAATGCTACCGGATAAAGCCGGTACCCCGACTGGGTGTCGGGCGCACGGATGCCGGTCTCTACTTTAAACCAGAAATTAGAGAAAGTATTACCGAAGCTGCTTTTTCCCGGAACACCGGCCTGATCCATATTTCTGGCGCCTATAATGATAGCGTCCTGCGTTTCCTGTAACTTATGGATAAAAACAGGCAGGTCACTGGCAAAATGCTGCCCGTCCGAATCAATAGTGATGGCATATAAATAACCCAGCGCTGTTGCTCTTTCAAAGCCTTTGCGTAAAGCCGTTCCTTTTCCCTGGTTCCGGGGGTAGCTGATCACCTCCACCTGTGGAAAAGATGCCAGAACTGATACCGTATTATCGGTGGAGCCATCGTTTACTACTATAATATGATGAGTATATGCCTCCACGTCTGTGATCACAGCGGGAAGCGTAGCCGCGTTGTTATAAGTAGGTATGATGACACAGGTACGGTATTGGTTAAAAGCAGCTTTTAGCAGGTCTTTATCACTCATCTAATATATTAGTAAGGTTGTTTTTTGTTGGGAACAAAGATAATTATTTAAGGATAACAGGCCTGACGAGAAGGTAGGCGTCAGCAAGGTATCAGGTGTGAGGTGGAAGGTATAGGGTGTAAGGCATAAGGTACAAAGCTCTTGCTGATTTGTTGATTGCTGATTTTGGGATTTGTCCGCCCCGGCAGACTGGTTTGGCTCCTGTCTTTTGGTAATGTTTCACGCAGCGTTCGCCACGGGGCAGCGGCGCAAAGTTATGATTTGAAATTTATTTGGTTCTTGTCATTTGATTTTTGGTGCTTTATTCCTTATCGCCTCCAAATAAAAATCCGTTGTGTATTACTTACTTTTGGAATAAATAACACAGGCATATGAACACCAATGCACCTGTTTCATTCGACAATACGGAAAATGCCTTTGCTTATAAAACCGACCGGGAGCTCAAAAAAGCCAGGTTCCTTTTCTCATCAATGGAGCATCCTTTACTGGTGCAGTGGGGCATCCGCATCACACCATGGGCTTTGAGGCGTAAGCTACCGGTAAAAGGGATGATAAGGCGTACCATCTTTGAACAGTTTGTAGGCGGGGAAACGCTGGAAGAAACAGCGCCGGTGGTCAAAAAATTAGACAGTTATAATGTGCGTGTCATCCTCGATTACGGTGTGGAAGGAGGAGAAAAAGATGAAGCGGCTTTTGATCATTCGATGCAGCAGTTTATTGAAGTAATACAATATGCTTCCACCCAGCCCAATATCCCTTTCATAAGCATTAAGGTTACTGGATTTGCAAGAATAGGCTTACTGGAAAAGCTGGATTCTTCCGTATCGGGTCTCCGGGGCACTCTGATGAAAAGATATACCGGAGCCGTAGCGTCGCTGAGCAGTGAAGAACAAGCCGAATGGCAAAATGTGCAAAGAAGAATGGAAAGGATCTGCAGTGTGGCAGCCGAAAAAGGTGTTGGGGTATTGGTGGATGCGGAAGAGACATGGATACAGGATCCCATAGATGTAATGACAATATTAATGATGGAGCAATTCAATATCTCCAAAGCAGTTGTATACAATACGCTTCAGCTTTACCGGCACGACAGGCTGCATTTCCTGAAAGATTCGCTGGAAGCAGCGGAGCAGCGACATTTTATTCTTGGAGCAAAGCTGGTACGGGGCGCCTATATGGAAAAGGAGAGGGAACGGGCTGCTCAAATGGCTTATCCTTCGCCGATACAGCCCGATAAAGCGGCTACCGATCGTGATTATAATGAAGCCATTCAATTTTGTATCGATCATATAGACCGGATCGCCGTTATCGTAGCTACGCATAACGAATACAGCAGTCTCCATGCCACCCGGCTGCTGCAGCAGAAAGGTCTGCCTTTGGATCATCCGCATGTGCATTTTTCACAATTGTATGGTATGAGCGACAATATTACTTTTAACCTTGCCGGGGTAGGTTGTACAGTAAGCAAATACCTTCCTTTTGGTCCTATTGGAGATGTGGTTCCTTACCTTATGCGGCGGGCACAGGAAAACAGCGCTGTATCGGGACAAACAGGCAGGGAATTAAGCCTGATCAGGAAAGAGATCAAACGAAGGCAGTTGCTTTCAAAGCGGCGATAGGCAGGGGTGCTGGCGGTCAGCTCAAAGCCCATAGCCGAAAGCCTCCCTTCGGATTTGAAATTTGAGATTTGAAATTTATTTGGTTCTTGTATTTTGGTTCTTGGCGCTTTGCATATATTGCAGTTCAGCAGCACAATATTATGAACATAACACATACGGATATTTATAAGTTCAGCATCCCCATGCATCCCTTTACCATTGCCACCGGAACGATGCATTTTGCTCAAAACATTTTCATAAGGATACATACTGAAGAAGGACTATATGGTGTGGGGGAATGCTCAGCCTTCCCTATGATCGTTGGCGAAACACAGGCAACCTGCTTTGAAATGGCAAAGGACTTCGCTTTGTTGTGGAAGAACAGGGATCCGCTGAACATATCTGAACGTATGAAGGAACTGCATGCTTACACTGCCGGCAACAGCACCATAAAAAGCGCTTTTGATATGGCCCTGTACGACATAAGCGCCAAGGTTGCAGGCAAGCCTTTATACGCTTTTTTAGGAGGAAAGAAAAAAAGCATGGAAACGGACCTTACCATCGGCATTGATACGCCGGAGATAATGGCTAAAAAGGCAGTTGAATTCATAAACAGGGGAGCAAGGATACTGAAGATAAAATTAGGTAAGGCACCCGAAGAAGATATAGAACGCATCAGGCAGATACGTAGAGCCGCCGGTGATGCCGTACCATTACGCATAGATGCCAACCAGGGATGGACTTATGAGGGCGCCCTGCAGGCGCTCTCTGCGCTCGGCCGGTATAATATAGAGTTTTGTGAACAGCCGATGCGCCGGTATGATGATCACCGGCTCCCGGAGCTCAACCGGCTCTCTCCCGTTCCCATTATGGCCGATGAAAGCGTGTTTGACCACCACGATGCCCGGAGGATCATAGAAAGCAGGGGATGCAGTTATGTGAATATAAAGTTCGCGAAAAGCGGGGGTATCATGGAAGCACAAAAAATAAATGAGGTATGTAGTCATTTCCATATCCCCTGTATGATGGGTGGTATGCTCGAAAGCCGCATTGCATTAACCGCGTTTGCACATTTTGCCGCGGCTACGCCCAATATCAGTTTTTATGATATGGATACCTGTATGCTGGGACACCGGCTTGATCCGGTAACGGGAGGTGTAACCTATAATAATTTCTTTGTGGAACTGCCTGATGGCTTGGGTATTGGTGCAGATGCAGATGAAGCGTTTTTGCTTACCTGCGGGCATGCTGTTGTGTAAGCAGGCAGCAAACAAAGTTCCTTGTTATCTCCATCTGGCAAAAGGGCTGTTTTTGTTAATATATTAGTAATACACGTTATATACAGACAAGGCAAACTTAAAAAAACTTATTCACAACGGTGTGCGGAAAACATTCCGGTACAATAATTATTGTATATTGTTTTATAAAGACGAATGTTCGCTATGATGAAAATGTTTATCATGCTGCTGATAGCAGCCGCTCCGTCAGCTTCATTTAGCCAGCCGAACGGCAACCACATCATTAAAATATCAGGGGTTGGTATAGAGCAGTTGATCAGGGGCTTTTTAGATGCAGGTTATACGATAGAAAAGAGTGAAGCTTCGCTGAGCATTATTATAACCCATTTAAAAGAAGCCGGAAAAGCGAATGTAGCTACACAAATAAAGGCAAAAATACAAGAGGGCAGCGTATGGCTCTCGGGCGAATATATTGAACCCGGAAAAGATCAGAATCCCTCCCCTATTACCGACTCCGGTGTTCCCGGAAGCCCGTGCAACGAATCATGGAATATACTACACACTTTTGCTCAATCCTTTAATAAGCCTTTGGAGATTCTATAACTCCCCTGCTTTAAAACTGAGGTATTAACGACAATCCTTGGGGCAGTCATTGTAAACAGACACTCTGAACAAAAGAAACAAAACATGAAAAGGCATCTTGTAAATCCAGTCATCAAGGACACGGCGACTTTTATTCAAACAGCTGCCGAAAGTTGCGGAAAGGTTTCAGAGGCGGATTTTACCCTTATGCCCGGAGGGGGCAACCCTTTTCATTATCATACAACTTATACTGAAACATTCACCGCATTAGAAGGCGAGTTGGGATTGTATGCGGGCAAAAAGCAACGAATTGTTTTAAAGCCGGGAGAAACCTATACTGTTCAACCAAAGCAACTACACCGTTTCTTCAATCCAGGGAATACAGAAAATAAATTTAAAGTAACATTAAATCCAGGGCATGAAGGAATGGAAAATGCACTTAGGATTCTATATGGAATGGCAGCAGACGGATTGACTAACAAAAACAGTATTCCAAAAAGTATTAAGCATCTTGCCATAATCGGTTACACCAGTGACATGCGTATACCGGGATTGCCTGAACTTTTATTTCCACTTCTAAAATGGATTGCCAAAAGAGCGATTGCCAAAGGTGAATATCAAAAACTGATTGACAAATACTGTATATAATCTTCTTGCTTAACGACTCAACCTTGACGACAAAGAAGGCACGCACTACCAACAAATAGTTTGGCGTTATGGCGGCTGACGGAAGTAATTCAACTGTTGTGCTATTACCAACAATAATGCTTACCTCCGGCTGCCGTTTTCAAATGCCGTTACAAACGCCAAGCTGTCGACCATTAGTGGACTCCTCAAAACGGGAAGCGAAAAATTTTTTCCTCTCTATCGTCTCTCCTTTCACGGTAACGCACAGCCATAATTTGGAGTTGACTTAACAACACTAGTATCCTTTAACCATAAACACACATTCTTCGATCTTTTTCACCTGCTGGGCCCTGTCTGTGTTTTTTAGAGTGGAATTAGCGGCGGAAGGGAGTTTAATATGCAGGTTGCTGCTGTCTTTCTTTAATGCATCCACCGCCTTAAAAATATTCTTCGATTTAATAGCAAAAACAACACCTTCAGCACTGGTTTGACGCGTACTTAATATCCCGATCACTTCACCATCTTTATTAATGACCGGGCCACCGCTGTTGCCGGGATTGGCAGAAATGGATATCTGGCAGGTAAGCGTGTCGCCGTTAAAGCCTGTTTTTGCGCTCAGATAGCCCTCGCCATATACGATCTCCTCCCTCGGATAACCCAGGGTGAATATGGGTTCGGCCAGGTCGACAATAGATCTTTTATTAACAAAATAAGGCAAAGCGCCCAAAGGCTTGTAGAGGCTATCGCTGATCTTGAGTATGGCAATATCCAGGCTGTCGTTCGAAAATAAGACCGAAGCGCTGAGCTCAACACCGGGCTTATTTTGCACGGTAACTTTTTCTGCTTTATTCACCACATGGGCATTGGTTACCAGATATCCCCTGCTATCAATCAGGAAACCCGTTCCACCAAATTTTGCGGGAATGCCGGGAATTTCAATTTTATTTTTTACATCGGTCAGCTCGCGGCGGGTATGATTTTGGTTCTTTTCCAGGATATCGATCTTGCGCCCCAGGTTTTCAATTTGTGCCTTGTCTGTTTTGGGAGTTAACGACGTGATCATCCCGCTTATAATTAAAGCGGTGATCCCCGCTATCGAAGCGGCAACAGCGATAGTCCTCCTGTAGCGGTTCCACAGGTAGAGCAGCTTTGCGCTGCCGCCTGCTCTGCTTAATTTTCCTTCCGCAGCCAATTTATTATGTACCTCCTCCAGCGAGGAGCGGTATTGTTTATCCTGCTCAAACCTTTCCATCTGATTAATAAAAAAATGATGCTCCACAACTAACTGATCTACATCAGGATTGGTTCTGCGCAGCTCCCGGAACAATATTACTTCTTCCTCCGACATATCTCCCTGGAGGTAACGTTCCACCATTTCCAGTAAACGGATATCATTCATTTGTTACCATTTTTATATTGTGAAAAAAAGAGCTTTCTCAGCCGCATTAAACACTTGTACTTCTGGTTCTTGGCATTGTCTGCATTCGTATAACCGAATTGATCAGCGATACGCTGCATATTTTGCTTACGGATGTAATAAGCCTCCAGCAGACTTTTACAGGGTTCTCCGATATTTGCCATGGCATGCTCCATCATTCCAAACTCACTGTTCCTCTTTTCATGCAGCCCCAGATCTTCCTCTACAGATATGGTTTCTTCAAAGCCCCCTGCCTGCAGCTCATACCGGCTGCTTTTTTGCAGCCGCTTAAGCCACAGCCGCTTGCTAACGGAATACAGATAAGTTTTGATCTGGCAATTGAGCTCAAATACGCCGCTTTTGGCCTTTTCATACAACACGATCAAAGCTTCCTGAAATACATCCTTCGCATCCTCTTCCGTTCCATTGTTGGTTAACACCAGGTTTTGAATAACACCATAATTATCGCTGTATATACACTCGATAGCTTTTTTATCGTTTAACGCCAGGCCCCTGATGAGTTCTTGTTCCTTAAGGTTGTTATTCACTAAGCTTATATTAATACAATAATAGCATAAATGGTAACCCAAAATTGGTTAAAAAATAATTTAAAGAAAGCGGGTTACCTTTTTTTCACTCCTGTATTAAGGATAGATTTCATTATAAAACTATTCAAAAACATTAAGAATGAAAAAGTTACTCGTTATTTTAGCTATAGGCGCTTTTGCAGCCTGCAACAATGCAAGTGAATCTACTGAAGCTACTGTAGACAGTTTGAAAACTGCTGCCGAAGCTACTGCAGACAGCATTAAGGCTGATGCCGGCGCTGCTGTTGATTCTTTACAGAATGCTACTGACGCTGCCGTTGACGCTGTAAAAGAAGCTGATAAGCAATAAGCGACAGAAGTTTTTTTATATGGCAAGCAATCGTTGAGGCCACTCCTGTTCAGGGGTGGCATTTTTTTTATAAAAATCAGTCACTAAATATTTTTTTATATGTTTTTAATATTACCTTTGCTTCGCAATGAATATAACAAAGGCATACGGATTCTTTTATTTTTATTTCTACTTTACCGGTAGACCGGGATTGCTTTTGTTGAAAAAATAACTAAAACATAAAAAAATCAGCATAAACAGTCCCGGCTTAAAACCGGGATTTTTTTGTGACTTTTTGAAATCAGATTATAGAAATACGATATGAGTAAATCAAAGGATATGACCGAAGGAGAGGAAGCCTCCTCCGCAGGAACAGTTACCGCAGAGCCCGAATTATCACAAGGAGAAAACCCGGTAGTAGTTGCCATACAGGGTTATGAAGGCAGTTTTCACCAGGCGGCTGCACAACACTTTTTTGGCAGGAATACATCAGTGATCTGCTGTGCCACCTTCGGAGAAGTGGTAAAGCAGGCATCAAGCAAAAAACAAAGCGACGGTGCCATAATGGCGATCGAAAACTCCATTGCCGGAAGCATTTTGCCCAATTACAACCTGTTGCAAAAAAGTAAGCTTAAAATCATAGGTGAAATATACCTGCAGATCAGTCAAAACCTGCTGGTAAACCCCGGCGTTCAGTTGGAAGATATCAGGGAGGTTCACTCCCACCCTATGGCTATCCAGCAGTGTCTCGAATACCTCGATCAATACAACTGGAAGCTGGTAGAGACGGAAGATACCGCGTTAAGTGCCAAACATATTCACCAGCATAAAAGTAAGCATATAGCGGCCATTGCCAGCACGCTTGCCGCCGACCTCTACGATCTGAATGTGCTGGCACCCGATATTCACACCCTCATCAACAATTACACCCGTTTTTTAATACTCCAGCATGAAGACCTGGCAGAGGTAATTGAAAATGCCAATAAGGCCTCCGTGAATTTCCATACGGATCATTCGCGTGGGAGCCTGGCGAGGGTGCTTACAAAAATAGCGGAAGGAGAGATCAATCTCAGCAAGTTGCAAAGCTCTCCTATCCCGGGTTCCGATTTCAGGTATTCTTTTCATGCCGACATGGAATTCGATTCGCTGCACCAGTTTTACCAGGTAATAAAGGATATCAAGGCGCTTACGGAGGATCTGAAAATTTACGGTGTCTATCGAAAAGGAAAACATTATACATAAAACCAAACCACTTACCTCTCATTCACTATTCACCACATCACCATTATGATCTCTACAGCAAAACGGTTAGAAGGCATCGGCGAATACTATTTCTCTCAAAAATTAAGAGAGATAGATGAACTGAACCGCCAGGGTAAACAGATCATCAGCCTTGGCATAGGGAGTCCGGATATGCCCCCTCATCCCGATGTAATAAAAACACTGCAGGAAGAAAGTGCCCGGCCCGATGTTCACGCTTACCAAAGCTACAAGGGATCACCGGTGCTGCGCCGGTCTGTTGCAGCATGGTATGACACATGGTACAATGTAAATTTAAACGCAGATACAGAGGTGCTGCCGCTTATCGGCAGCAAGGAAGGCATCATGCACATATGCATGACCTATATTAATGAAGGAGACGATGTATACGTTCCCAACCCGGGATATCCTACCTACAGGAGCGCCGCGAGGCTGGCAGGTGGTAATATTGTGGAATATACCCTGGAGGAAAAGAACAACTGGCTGCCTGATCTTGAACAGCTTGAAAAGCAGATCGCCGGTTCGGGGAAGCAGCAGCCTGTACGGTTGCTTTTTGTAAACTATCCGCACATGCCTACAGGGCAGTTGCCGTCGCGATCATTTTTCGAATCCCTGGTCAACTTTGCAAGGGCAAATGATGTTTTGATCGTGCACGATAATCCCTACAGCTTTATCCTGAACAATAACCCTGTAAGCATATTAAGCGTAAAGAACGCTATGGATGTAGCCATTGAGCTGAACTCCCTGAGCAAGTCGCAGAATATGGCCGGCTGGCGGGTAGGAATGCTGTGCGGTGCAAAAGAAAGGATCGACGACGTGCTGCGTTTCAAGAGCAATATGGACAGCGGCATGTTCCTGCCGGTTCAACTGGCGGCAGCAAAGGCGCTGACCCTTGGGAAAGATTGGTACGACAGTATAAATACAGTGTATAAAAGCCGCCGGGAAAAAGTATTTGCTTTACTGCAGCTACTGGATTGCTCCTTTTCATCAAATCAGGCAGGCATGTTTGTGTGGGCCAAAGTTCCCGCATCATATAAAGACGGATACGCATTGAGCGATGAAGTGCTGTACAACGCCGGGGTATTCATAACGCCGGGGGGGATCTTTGGAAGCGCGGGCAAAGATTACGTGCGGGTAAGCCTGTGCTGTACGGAGCAAAAGATCGGGGAAAGCATAGAAAGGATCAAAGCATTAAAGAACAGAAAAAGATAACAGATGTTCAATACCATTACCATTGTAGGAGTAGGACTGATCAGCGGTTCATTCAGCATGATCCTGAAAGAGAAAAGGCTGGTGAAACAGGTGATCGGGGTGAGCAGAACAGAACAGAGCCTTAAAAAAGCACTCGACCTGGGCATTATCGATAAAGCGCTTCCACTGGAAGAGGCCGTTCGGGAAAGCGACCTCATTTATGTAGCCATACCGGTAGACGTTACCATTCCGATGGTACGGCATATCATGGATCTGGTTAATGATAAACAAATTGTGGCCGATGCCGGATCAACCAAGCTGGCGCTTTGCCAGGCACTGTCGGACCATCCTGCAAGAGGGCGCTTTGTAGCCACTCATCCGATGTGGGGTACGGAATACAGCGGGCCGGAAGCTGCTGTGAGAGATGCATTTGCGGGGCGTACCTGTGTGATCTGTGAAAAAGAAAGGAGTGACAGAGATGCAGTGGAGACCATGGAAAAAGTGTATCGCATACTGGGTATGCATGTTACCTATATGGATGCAGATGCACATGATATGCACGCCGCATACGTAAGTCATATTTCACACATCACCTCTTTTGCGCTGGCCAATACCGTGCTCGAAAAGGAAAAAGAAGATGGTGCTATTTTTGATCTGGCAGGTGGTGGGTTTGAAAGTACCGTGCGGCTCGCTAAAAGTAATCCGTCTATGTGGCTGCCTATTTTCAAGCAGAACCGCGAGCATGTGCTCGACGTACTCAATGAGCATATTACCCAACTGAGGAAGTTCAAAAGCTGCATTGAAAAGGAGAACTATGCTTACCTGCAGGAGCTGATGGAAAATGCCAATAAAATAAACCGGATAATCAGGTGATGGGAGATGTAAGGTATCATTGTTCGCCGAGAGCCCATAGCCATTGCTGATTTCTTCCCGCACATGCGGGATGTTGATTTTTGATTTTGTGATTTAGGCTTTCAGTTTCGGACAAAGGGCTATGAGTGTACAGATAGACTGACTGCCAACATCTGCAATCTGGGGTGCAAAACGACAAATAATAGGCAGAATCAGCGAAATCGTGTTTATCTTTGCGAAAATTTTTTTAAATATATGATGACATTTGAAGCGTTGGGTTTAGACGGGAGATTGGTACAGGCTACCGATGCTTTGGGATTTAAACAGCCAACCCCTATACAGGAAAAGGCGATCCCTGTTTTACTGAGCGGCACAACGGATCTGGTGGGGTTGGCGCAAACAGGTACGGGAAAAACAGCGGCTTTCGGATTACCCCTGCTGCAATTGATAAAAGCCGAAAACAGATATCCGCAGGCTTTAGTGGTTTGTCCTACGAGAGAGCTATGCATACAGATCGTTAATGAAATTGATCTCTTCAAGAAATTCATCACCGGCATGCATATAGCAGCGGTGTACGGGGGAGCATCTATCGGCACCCAGATCAGGGAGCTGAAAAGGGGGGTGCAGATCGTGGTGGCAACCCCCGGAAGACTGATAGACCTGATCGAGCGTAAGGCCATCAATCTTGAGCAAATTAAATATGTAGTGCTGGATGAGGCAGATGAAATGCTGAACATGGGCTTCCAGGATGATATCGAATTTATTCTGCAGAATACCCCTAACCGCGAAAGCACATGGCTGTTCAGCGCTACCATGCCTCCTGAGATCCGACGGGTGAGTAAAAAATATATGAAGGAGCCTGTTGAGATAACCGTGGGTAAAATGAATACGGCTAACAAGAACATTGATCACCAGTATTATGTTACCAGCGCCCAGCGCCGGTATGAGGCATTGAAGCGCCTGATTGATTTTAATCCCGGTATTTACGGTATTATTTTCACCAGAACGAAAGCCGATGCCCAGTCGATAGCAGAAAAGCTTACCCGGGAAGGTTATGATATTGATGCACTGCACGGCGACCTCACGCAGCAGCAAAGAGATAAGGTGATGGGTGAGTTCAGGGACAAAACCCTGCAGCTTTTAATAGCAACGGATGTGGCTGCAAGAGGGATTGATGTGCAGGGTATCACCCATGTCATTAATTATGAGCTGCCAGATGACGTGGAAGTATATACTCACCGCAGCGGCCGTACAGGACGGGCAGGAAACACCGGTATCTGCATGTCGATCATTCATAGCCGGGAGATCGGGAAGATCAGGCAGATAGAAAGAATGGTGCAGGTTCCTTTCCATAAGCTGGAAATACCGGCAGGTAAGGATGTATGCCGCAAGCAGTTCTACCATTTTATGGACAACCTGATGCAGCTCGATATAGACGATGACAGCTATGAACCTTATATACCCATGCTGGAGGAAAAATTCGCCGATGTGAGCAAGCAGGAAATTTTAAGACGGCTGGCAGCGCATGAATTCAAGCGCTTTTTAAAGTACTATGAAAATGCAGAAGACCTGAACGTGAGAGAAAGACCCCGTGAACTACGTGAACGAGTGCCCCGCGGATTTGCAGGAAGCAGGGATATGACTTACCGGCACGATACCAAAGGGCGCGTATATGGTGGAGGCAATGGCGATTATACCCGGCTGTTTGTAAATCTCGGCACCAAAGACGGGTTCTACAAGGCTAGTTTCCTGCAGTTCATTTTAGATATGAGCGATTTAAGGAAAGATTCGCTCGGAAGAATAGACATGAAAGAAATGAACAGTTGGATTGAGGTGGATAAAAGATCAGCCACCCAAATGATACGGTCTATTGACGGGAAAAAATATAAAGGCAGGAGTATTCGAATGAACGAAGCCGATCACAGGAGATAATTTTAAGATCAATGCAATAATGATACGCTTTACAAATCAATAAACAAATAAAACATCTTTATATGCAAGCGGTTGAAACCAATACAAAAGCGGTAGTGCTGGAAAAGCTGAGTAAAAAGCCACTGGTCATTTCCGGTCCCTGCAGCGCAGAAACGGAAGCACAGGTACTGGAAACAGCGCAGCGTTTGGCCAATACAGGCAAAGTGGATATGCTCAGGGCCGGTATTTGGAAACCCCGAACCCGCCCGGGAAGCTTTGAAGGGGTGGGCACAAAAGGTTTGCCCTGGTTACAACAGGCAAAAAAAATCACAGGATTACCTACAACAGTTGAGGTGGCAACAGGAAGGCAAACCCAGGATGCCCTGCATTTTGAAGTAGATATGCTTTGGATCGGAGCCCGTACAACGGTGAATCCGTTCAGCGTGCAGGAAGTTGCCGATGCTTTACGTGGTGCCGATGTGCCGGTATTCATTAAGAACCCCATCAATCCAGATCTTGAGCTGTGGACAGGTGCTGTGGAGCGTATAGCCAAAGCCGGCATTAAAACCATCGGTCTTATTCATCGTGGTTTTAGCTCTTATGGCAATACAGAATATCGTAATGCTCCCATGTGGCACCTGGCCATCGAAATGAAAAGACGTAACCCCGGTCTGAAAATAATCAATGATCCTTCACACATCTGCGGGCGGAGGGATATTCTCCTGGAAGTGGCCCAGAAAGCCATTGATCTTGATTTTGACGGGCTTATGATAGAAAGCCATATTGAACCCGACAAAGCGTGGAGCGATGCCAAGCAGCAGGTCACTCCCGAAAAGCTCGGCGAGATGCTGGATGCCATTACCTGGAGAAAAGAAGATGCGGATTCGGAGGCCTTTCATGCGGCACTTGAAAAGCTGCGCCAGCAGATCAACCACCTCGACGATGAGATGATGCAAATACTCAGCCAGCGGATGAGCCTCGCTGAGAAAATAGGTCAATACAAAAAAGAAAATAATATCACGATCCTGCAAACTTCAAGGTGGAATGAGATTCTTGAAAGGGCTTTCAAAAAAGGCGAGAAGATCGGGTTGAGCAGTGAATTTATCACCAAGTACTTTGATGCGGTGCATATGGAATCCATTAACCACCAGAATAAAATCATGAATTCCTGAAGCATTCCGCAGCAACAATATGCAGGGCAGCGCTGATACCTATATTTATATTCATGCTGTATGGTGTACTGCCGGCAGGCTGCCCGTGCTTACCCGCATAGTAAGGAAAGTATTATTTCCGAGTATGAAAAAAACTGCGGAAGAAAAGGGTATCCAGGTAATGGCGGTAAATGGCAGTGAGGAACATGTTCATTGTCTTTTTAAGCTGATGCCTGTGCAGCCTGTTTCAGGAATAATAAACCAACTCAGGAACGAATCGGAAAACTGGCTGAACAATAACAAATTTTCACCGGAACCCTTCGAATGGGACGATTCTTACTGGGCCTGGTCTGTCAGCCCTTCCACTATTGATAAAGCCGTTGAGTACATCAGCCGGCAGGAAGAATACCACCAGGCAAAGACACTGGAGGAA
Organism: uncultured Terrimonas sp.; assembly: GCA_964599035.1. Lineage (GTDB taxonomy): Bacteria > Bacteroidota > Bacteroidia > Chitinophagales > Chitinophagaceae > Agriterribacter. Next base: position 30,765 of record CAZREP010000028.1, read on the forward strand.
GAGCTTGCAGCATTTAATAAAATGGTGGTTCATCTGTAGACCGGTTATTAACAGCATCCAAAAACCATAAATCAGCACTACTATAATGGAGCCCGTAACATATAAGTTCAGTAACACATCTACCCGGTTTTATTTTGATGCAGCCTTCTCGCAGCTGAAAAAGATCGTTGATCCCCGATCGGCAGTCATTGTTACCGATGAAAATATTTACAGCGGTCATGTAAAAAAATTCAGGAACTGGAATACCATTGTGCTGAAACCCGGAGAGGTTTTTAAAGTGCAGAACACCGTTGATACCGTGATCGCACAAATGATCGCTTTACAGGCCGACCGAAAAACCACGCTTGTTGGTGTGGGAGGAGGAGTGATTACCGACATTACCGGCTATGCAGCCTCCATATATATGCGTGGCATTCCTTTTGGATTTGTACCCACCTCCATACTGGCAATGGTAGATGCGAGCATTGGCGGCAAAAACGGTATTGATGTGGGAGTGTACAAAAACATGGTGGGTACCATCAGGCAGCCTGCTTTTCTTTTACATGATCATAATTTTTTGCAAACCCTGCCCCAAAATGAATGGGAAAACGGCTTTGCTGAGATCATCAAGCACGCATGCATAAAGGATGCTGCTATGTTCAGGGAACTGGAAGCAGGCTCGCTTACAACCTACCGGCAAAAAAAGCCTGCGTTGCGTTCATTGATCCGCCGCAATGCGCTGATCAAAATTAAGGTGGTGCAAAAAGATGAATTCGAAAATGGCGACCGGAAACTCCTGAACTTCGGGCATACCCTTGGGCATGCGCTGGAGAACCAGTACGACCTGTCGCACGGCCAGGCGATATCCATCGGCATGACCTATGCCTGTCATATTTCGGCACAGTTAAAAGGCTTTAGTGACACAGACAGGGTGGTAAAATTATTAACGCAATACGGCCTGCCCACTTACGCGGGCTTTAATAAAAAGAAAGTGATAGACGTACTGAAAATGGATAAAAAGAGAGAAAGAAAAGAAATGAACTATGTGCTGCTTGAAAAAACGGGCAGGGCAGTGATCCAGTCCATTCCTCTGCAACAATTAGAAAAAATAATAACAGCATTATAAGCTATGATCGCAACCATTCAGCCCTCAGAGCTGGCAAATACAGTTCAGGCACCTGCATCCAAAAGTTCTATGCAAAGAGCCTGCGCTGCAGCATTGATATCCGGCGGTAAAAGCATCATCTGTAATCCCGGTCATTCGAACGACGATAAGGCTGCCATGGGCGTGATCGCAGCGTTGGGAGCAAAAGTAGTCCACTCTTCAGACGATGCAATAGAAACGGATAGCACAGGAGTGGATCTGTCATCCCCGGGTACGGCATTGATTGTAAACTGCGGGGAAAGTGGGTTGGGCATACGCATGTTTGCACCTATTATTGCATTAAGCAGGCAGCCGGTTACCATTCAGGGAGCAGGCAGTTTGCTATCCCGGCCGATGGATTTCTTTGACGAGATACTGCCGCGTTTAAACGTTACGGTGAGCTCCAACAAAGGCAGGCTGCCTATTACACTTTCCGGCCCGTTGCAACCCCGCAATATTGAAATTGACGGTTCCTTAAGCTCCCAGTTTTTAACCGGACTGCTTATGGCCTATGCTGCTGCAGGCGCCCGCGACGTAACCATTAAAGTGAATAATTTAAAAAGCAGGCCTTATATAGATCTTACCCTCAAAGTAATGCAGGCCTTTAACTTAAAAGTACCCGACAACAAAAGCTACGAAGCATTCTATTTTGACCGGTCGCCTGCACATCTTTCTCCCTCTGTAACCCGGTATACTGTGGAAGGAGACTGGAGCGGAGGAGCATTTTTACTGGTAGCAGGAGCCATTGCCGGGAACATGGCAATATACGGGCTTGACCCCGGTTCTGCACAGGCTGATAAAAAAATACTCGAAGCATTACGTGATGCAGGTGCAGGAATAGAGATAGGCGGGAAAGGGATCAGGCTGTTTCCGGCGACATTAAAGGCTTTCACATTTGACGCCACAGACTCCCCCGATCTGTTTCCCCCTTTAGTGGCGCTGGCAGCATATTGCAGCGGAACATCCGCTATTAAAGGGGTAAGCAGGTTAGCACATAAGGAAAGCAACCGGGGGCTGACGCTCCGGGATGAGTTTGGCAAAATGGGACTGATGATCGACTTGCAGGATGATGTAATGCTTGTTCATGGTGGAAAAGGGCTGAAGGGAGCAACCGTACACTCGCGTCATGATCATCGTATTGCCATGGCATGCGCAGTGGCTGCACTGCGGGCAGATGGGGGAACGGTGGTCGAAGAAGCAGACGCGGTGAACAAATCGTACCCTGATTTTTATACAGACCTCGTTAAATTAGGGGCAAAGATAAAAATAAGTCAGCAGTGAAGTTCTATTCAGGGTGAATTTCAAATTTTCGCATCATATCTCGTGGGCGGTGAGACACCGCCCACGGCGGCAGCCCCGGTTGGTGGTGACACCAACCGGAGAAAATGTATTGGGCATATTCATTAATCATTAGCTTTAAGTAAATTCGTAGAATGAATTCTTTTGGAAGGTTATTTCGCGTACATATATTCGGTGAATCGCATGGTGAGAGTGTAGGTATCAGCATTGACGGGTGCCCTGCAGGTTTGTCTTTGAAAGTGGATGATTTCCTGAACGATATAGAAAGAAGAAAGGGAGGTACCCAAAAAGGGACCACACCAAGGCAGGAATCGGATCTGCCTGTTTTCAAAAGCGGGATTTTCAATAATGTCACTACAGGTGCACCTCTTACCATATTGTTTGAGAACAACAATACCCGTTCGGGAGACTATGAAAAGCAAAGGGCTGTTCCCCGGCCGGGACATGCTGATTTTGTGGCTCATCAGAAATTTGGTGGTTACGAAGATTACAGGGGAGGTGGCCATTTCAGTGGTCGTTTAACGGTAGCGCTGGTAGCCGCCGGGGTAATTGCCAAAAAGCTATTGCTTTGCGCGGGCTCACAGCATAAAGAGAGCCCGGTAGCCGGAGCCATCTCGGTTGTTGCTTCCATACTTGAGATCGGCGGGCAAAAGGACACGGAGAAAGGACTCCAAAAAGCCATCGATGCTAAAGACAGTGTTGGAGGCATTGTAGAGTGCAGGGTAAACGGCTTGCCGACGGGTCTGGGAGAACCGTTCTTCGATTCTGTGGAGTCGTTGCTGAGCCATGCCGTTTTTGCCATACCTGCTATACGCGGAATTGAATTCGGAACAGGTTTTGCAGCCGCCAGGATGTTTGGCAGCGAGCACAATGATGCCATTACAGATCAGAATGGCACTACCCGTACCAATCATGCTGGTGGCATAGTGGGCGGAATAAGTAATGGAAATGAACTGGTATTCCGTATTGCGGTGAAACCCACTTCATCGACCCCTAAAGTTCAGGAAACACTGAATTGGGAAACCGGGGCCATAGAGCCATTCTCTGTAAAAGGGCGTCACGATCTTTGTATCGCTTTGCGGGTACCTGTTGTACTGGAAGCGGTAACCGCCATTGTTTTGGCAGATCTGCTGCTAAGCGAGCAGCAGATTCCAAGAGTGTTATAAATTCAATGCATTATAAAACCGGCCACCATGTCTGTTATTTACCATATCACCACTGCTTCCGAATGGAATGATGCAAAGCACAAAGGCACTTATGAATCCAGTGCGCTTAAGGAAGAAGGCTTTATCCATTGCAGTGAAGAGCGGCAGATCCCTGATGTGCTGAAAAGGTTTTATAGCGATAAAACAGATCTTGTAAAATTAGCTATAGAAACAGATAAGCTGACCAGCCAGCTGATCTACGACTGGTCTAATGCCATTGAAGATACATTCCCACATATATACGGGCCTATTAACCTCGACGCAGTTATAAGCGTTGAAAAAATATAATGGCGCATTGATCTATATCAACGTCTCTATTCTTATTGCGCGCATTATTGTTGAGGTATGATAAGAAATCCTTTCTCCGTTTAAATTAGTGACCGATCATGCGGTTTTCATCATTTCTATAGGTATTTTTACGTACCCGTACCGGGATAATACTATCAATCACACAAAAAAACACGTATGAAAACTCTATTTATCGTTACCAGTATTATCCTTTTATCCTTTCAGATAGACCGATTGTTGGTAAACCATTTTTCTGATACCAACGATAGCATAACCATATTGAATAACGCATTTGCCGGTAGTGAAGTTTCACCAGAGGCGGATCAATCGCTGCAGGATAATGCTGCACCTGCTGTTGCAGAAGCGACAACATCCGACAGGGTGGCTTTAAATGAGGCGCCTGAGCATCCCGAAAAGGAAGAGCCCGTAAAATTTAAATCTGCCGGAAGCAGCAGCTTCGCGCAGATTAACAGCCGGAACAGCCTGCTGCATCAAACCATGAAGCAATCCGGCAAGTATCTCGAACTGTCAACGTTGCAGTTCAATGTTAATGATTACGAAACAATTGAAACTGACGCATTCAATAATATCCTTCAGCTCGCCGACAGGTTGATTTTTGACGAGTCGCTGAAAATAAGCATCGCAGGCTTTACCGATAATACAGGCGATGCAAAATACAATCAAAACCTTTCGCTGTTACGCGCCCGGAACGTAAAGCAGTATATGATCGACCTGGGTGTAAATGAAAAACAGATCATAGTTTCAGCCAACGGTATTTCACACCCTGCAGCAAATAATGGTACTGCGGAGGGAAGAGCTGTGAACAGGCGGGTGGAAATGCTGCTTATGCAATAGGCGGTGTTGCCCGGCTATAGCGATAAGTCAGGCAAATAACAAATAATGCCTTTATGCTATCGTGAAAGGACAGACGAGAAAGAAGAAATGCTGATTTCTCAGGTTTCACATTTGGCACAGGCGCTGGCTATATCACCAGCATGGCATCACCATAACTGAAGAAGCGGTATTTGTCTTTTATGGCTTTCTTATAAGCTTCCATCGCAAGGTCGTACCCGGCAAAAGCACAGGTCATTATCAAAAGGCTTGTTTTGGGAAGATGAAAGTTGGTGATGAGCGAATCGGCTATGGAAAAATTGTACGGCGGGTGGATGAAAGTATTGGTCCACCCTTCGGAAGGCTTCAGTAATTTTTCGGCAGTGAAGGAAGACTCCAGCGCCCGCATGGTAGTGGTACCGACTGAGCATATTCTTCTTCCATCCAGCCTGGCCTTATTCACTATATTGCATGCTTTTTCTTCGATCCTGTAATATTCCGCATCCATTTTATGTTTGCTCAGGTCTTCCACTTCAATAGGGCGAAAGGTTCCCAATCCGGTATGTAATGTTACTTCGGCAAAGCGAATACCTTTAATTTCAAGCCGCTTAATGAGCTCAATGCTGAAATGCAGGCCTGCCGTTGGCGCAGCAACTGCACCCTCATGCTTGGCATACACGGTCTGGTAGCGTTCCCTGTCTTCTTCATCGGGCTTGCGCTTGATGTATTTGGGTAAAGGTGTTTCACCGAGGGTATTCAGCACCTGCTTGAATTCTTCATTGCTACCGTCAAAGAGAAACCGGATTGTACGTCCGCGTGAGGTAGTATTGTCTATAACCTCAGCCACCAGATCTTCCGCATCCCCAAAATAAAGTTTATTCCCCACTCTTATTTTACGGGCGGGGTCAACGATCACATCCCATAATTTATTCTGATGGTTCAGCTCGCGAAGCAGGAACACTTCGATCTTTGCCCCGGTCTTCTCCTTGCGACCATACATACGGGCCGGAAAGACCTTGGTATTATTTACTACAAACACATCCTTATCATCAAAATAATCCAGCACGTCGCGGAAATGCTTGTTCTCAATTTGTCCGGTGGCACGGTGCACCACCATCATGCGGGCGTCTTCTCTTTTTTTAGCGGGATGTTGTGCAATAAGATTAAGTGGCAGGTCAAAACGGAATTGTGATAATTTCATCTG
>CAZREP010000029.1:0-36311 GCA_964599035.1 uncultured Terrimonas sp.
TACCGTAACCCGCCAACCACACATCGGTAGCGGGAGTGATGGTACGGCGGGAAATCCCCACCATCCAGCCTGCATCTTCAGCAGGCTGAGTTATTTTACTAATTTTTACTTTTGTACTTATATCGGTCTCCTTTAGTTGACCAAATGAAGAGCGTATTCCTAAAAATATTATGGTAATTAAATACCATAATGCAGTATTGATAAACCGACAATTTCTTCCTTTCATTTTTTTATTGTAGTTCCCTCTTTTATCCGTAATCCTCATCAATAGCTCAATTGATTTTCTCAGCACTCCAATAAATAAATTTGAATACATTCCTTTATTCTTTACCATCATTTAATTTCTCTAATTGTTGTTCAGTTTCTTTACAAAAAGTGTATAGCGTAATGGAGCATCGTACTGATAGTGGGGGAAAGTATAAAACCTTACTTTACCATCCTTATCCAAAGTAAATCCCGGATCATCTTTTAATTCCAACCTGTTGCCATGAGTTGCAGCAACAGGGCAATAATAGGTTTGCCCGCCTGAAAAATCCAATCGGATATAGTTTACTTCGGGTACCTGTTTGTCTAACTCCAAACTCCAATTCCCCCCTTTCTTGTCTAATGATTTTACCTCACCGGAAACCGGAGTACCTGATTGATACTTCCATCCTGCAGAGGAACTGACTGTTATTTCATCACCATTATTTAATGTGATGCGATCTTCAATTGCAGCTCCTTTTAATTTGTAGCACACTATCATCACTTCACCTTCCATCTTTACAGACGCTATCCAGGGATTATTGCTAAAGGGTTCATGAACTGCTAAAAAAGTAGATGACCCGCCCGAATGGCGTTGCATGATTCCATTACGCATGTAATTATCGAGTTTATTATCATCTTCATTAGCCGGCCTTACGGATGATGAACGGAAACGAAAGGCTTCGGTATACGGCTGCGAGAAGATATGAGACCGTAAACCCGAACTATCATATCGCCATGTAGCAGTCCACAAGTCCATTGCCGCTCCTGCATTTATATCTTGAAGAAATACGTAAGAATGGAAACGCTTACCCGACAGCTCCATGTCATACTCAGTTTTCGGTAAATTATTTCCACCCCATTCGGGTACCAGGGTTTTCACTGACCGGTTAAGTAAAACACTTGTCTCCAGTACCCCTTCCTGCTCGCACATCCCATGTAAAAACCAGTCATGTACCTGGCCGCCTTTCACATCAAAACGATCTACTACATAATCATGCCCTTCGTCTGCATGCACCATCACTAACTTCCTTCGGTACATATCAGACATTGAGTAAGCCGGCGATGCGTCTACGTCTACCACCTTTACACGCGGATCTTTATCATCATAAAATTGTAGCCTGCCGGTTACAGGCTTTTTCTCAGAACCTGCATCCTGATTCTTATGGTCAATGACAACCGTATTATGTGATGCAGTATAAGTGGCCCACCCCCGGTACTTCGAATTAGTATATCCGATATCAGAAAGCAATTCCTGTTCCGCAGCATACAGAATGATAGCACCATTATCATAATGTGAATGGCCATAGTCACCACTCCAGTTTACATTCAGCATAATCTGATCTTTTCCCCGTCCGGCACCAACTGCTGCATTCCCTAATGCGGGCCATAAGCGGGATATCGCACTGTCTGTTTTTTCACCGCGATCAAAACTCCAGGTATCGTTGATGGGGATCTTTCGCCCGTTTGGAAATACTACTTCGCGGCTAACCTGGAGGGCCTTCCCGAACAGGGAGTTTTGCTTAATCATATCCGGATTATCAAAACGCTCTCCCATCCAGTCAACAGGATCAACATATCCGGATAATGCATCTGCCACCCTTGCCAGGCTATTTATTGTCTGATCGTGGTAAGATGGCGACCCTTCCCGCCACCAACCATCAGCAAAAAAGCCTTTTAAAAAAAAATCCCTTAAATGCTTCAACGCTTTATGTACCATTCCAGGGCTACCTAAAATACGGCCTACACGTACCATATCGGTATAAACATATGGTGACATATTCGAATAGTCGTCCGGATTGGCTGTTGTAAACTCATAGCTTAAACGCAACAGATCTCTGGCTATCCATTCATTCGTATCCCGCCCGATTATAACATTCATTCTCTTCCAGTCATAGCCGCTCATCAAAATATCATATACGTTAGCCAGATCTGATGGAATATCGACGTATGCCCACCAATTCCATTTTGCACCACGATAAGGGGTTAATCCTTCATAAGGCCACTTTTGATCAGCAGGGAAAAATTGCACCGGAACATTGGGATAATCAAACCGAACAGCATAATCAGGGAATACTTGTGCAAAACGGCCTGCAATCGCTGCCGCACGATCGCCATAAGCATTGTCCCGGGTTACATACCAGAGCTGAGCAAGCTTTTCAGCCAGAGAGCGGATCCAATACCACCGCTCATACGAGGCATGCGCCTCAAAATAATATTGATGCCCGGTGCTGTCTTCATAATAACGGTAAACCTGACGTGTTCCACTTGGAGCTATGATCACTTTTTCACGGTTATTGGGAAATTGTTTATTGGGAAATACCATCCCGCAATAATTACAACGAACCTTCAAACCCATCCCGGGCTTCCAACCCAGCACCCTTGCTTCCTCCACACCCCCGTGGCAATTGGGACAGCCTATAAAAAATATACCCGATTCTGTAGGTACCTGGGCAACTACGTCTTTTATCGTCATCCTCATCAATGGCTCAACTGATCTTTTCAGCGCTTCGATGTTTAGATCTTTTGGAGAATAAACGGGATGGTTCACAGGATATGCTGAATCTTCCGATAGCATAACAGACATGAAAGGCAATAAGGATCTACCAGTTACCAATTCAGTTTTAAACTCTGGCTTTGTGGCAAAAGTAGATAAAGCAGCCCGGGCAGGTTCTCCGTATAATAATGTATTTGTGTGACCGCATCCCGCTACAGGTTTGAAAAATTGGCTCAGTATTACTAACACAGAACAGCCTGAAAGAAACATTAATTTCTTATGCATAAAGTCTAAATATTTAAGCATAGAAGAACGTCGTCGGAGAAAAGATTTGTATTTTCAATACACTATCCCTTTCGGCTATTAAGGCGTTATAGTAAGTATTATCTCTTTCACAACCTGCTTGCTCTCATCAATGGTATTATTAGACACAACAAATGTTGCTTTATAAGTACCCGGTGTTTGATAAGTATAAGTATATGAATCAGGCATTGCGAGATAAATTCCTGCTCTTACCCGTACTGCCCAGTCACTTCCTAAATTAACCTTACCAGGGGAAACCGGGGCCGATACAGCCCAGTTTTCACTATAGGGATCATTGTACGGACTATTTGGAACATAGGGAATAAATACCGGCGGTTTCCGTCCGCGAATATAATTCGGGTTAGTCTTGTCATAGATTGGATTATTAGGATCGTAAATCGGGTTATTAGGGTCATAAACCGGATCATTGGGATCTTTGTAAACCGGCCCGTAAAGCGTTACCCTGGTAGTAGTAATGGTAGATCTCGCCTTAGCGCTATCCGGATACTGATCCACGATCCTGAAGCCGGTGTGAGCCAGGTCGGTGATGGTAACAGGCGTATTATTCACCTGGGCATTGCTGGTCAAGGCAAAATTCTCCACCATCCACTGTCGTGCAAATCCATTGTCTACCTGCGGCTTATTAATATACCGGAACGCAAAATAAATGGGCTTCCCCGCAACCAGCAGGTCCGAAATATCCTGTTTGCCGGAAGCAGTGAAGGCAGCAGAAGTGCCCAGTGTAAACCTGTCGGTAATATCGGTCCAGGTTGCTGCTTTTACGCTGGCCAGGTTATCATAATTACCGCTAAAATTCGTAGAAACCAGGAGAGAAAACTGGTTTTCCTGCGTGCCTGCCGGTGTGCCTGGAGCAACAGCACTATTAAAACTCAGATTAAGTCCTTGCCCTGTTACATCCACTTCCCTACCTTCCCTAAACGCGTACTCATGAAATATCTCACCTGAGTAGAAAGAGATAATTTCTGCATTCCCCTGTATATTGAAATTAATGGGTTCTCCTGCTTTATAGGTAGTAGCATCGGTAAAAACTGTAAAATCCGGGGCATCTTTCACGATCAGCATTTTCCTGCAGGATATTGCTGCAAACATGATGAATAATATAATAATATATTTAAATTTCATGTCATTATAATTTAAATTGTTACTAAAAGGGAGTCTATTACCAACCCGGGTTTTGCACCATTTTCTGATTGTTAGTTAATTCATCATTAGGTATAGGCATTAATAAATCTCTGGCTTGTACTCTTGAGAAAGAAAGCACAAAAGCCGACCCGGGCGAATCCTGCTGAGCAACATTTCCCATATCCTGGTTTACTCTTAGGAAGATACCCCATCTTAATAAATCGGCCTTACGCTGTCCTTCCATATTGAACTCCCTCATTCTTTCGTCCTGTATAAGCGATAGAAAGGCTTCTTTTGAGGCAGATTGTGCCGGGGTAACATCTCCGTCATGAATGCTGTATATGGTAGCTGTGGCTTCCGCGCCGCTGCCACCACCGCCACTAATGGTTATTGTGGGCGGATCGGTATATTTACCTTCATTATAAAAGGTAACACCGGTCTGGTCACGGTCTAAAGTGATACCGGTTACCTGCCCCCCGGATATAGTGGCAGTTCCGGTTGCAGTGCTTCCATTACCTGCGGAGAAAGTTACAGTTGGAGCTTCGGTATATCCCGATCCTCCATTGGTAACAGTAATATTTTTTACTCCTGTAGACCATGCTCTTTGTCTAACTTTATTCACCGCGTTTATTGCTTCAGCCGTAGGTCCATTAATACCATTTTCCGCTTCGGCATACATTAACAACACATCTGAATAACGCAATAGCGGTACATTAGCTGACGATGTAAAAGCGGTAGGCTTTGATGGATCAGTTTCAAATTCCCTTCTCCATTTACCCGGCTCCAGGACCCACTTTCCCGCTGCATTGGTTGGAATATTTTTCAATGTTTTTTCCCCATTTATATTACTATTTACATAAGTAAAATGGGCAATGGACCACCACTTTCTTAAATCTCCTTCTTCGAATACATCGTAAAATTTGGAAGTGATAGACATATAAGCATCACATCTTCCTGTTGCTGATCCAGCGTAAGAAAAAGGTCCATTAATATAGGCATTGTTTCCCCATTCTGAAAATGAAAGGGTAGCCGGGTTCGTATTGTTCCCATAAAAATCGGCTTCCCAAATACTTTCCTTTATATCATACTCATCGCGTAACATTTTAATGAAAATATCCGGATAGCTCGGGTTAAGACTATGACCTGCCTCAGTATCATCAATTACCTTCTTTGCCCAGGTTTTGGCATCCTGATACTTCGCTACATCTTTAAGCGGCTCTCCTGCCATAGTTAAACATACCCGGGCCAGCATACCGCGAACTGCAGATTTATTAACAGTACTTCCGAAGCCGAGCCGTTTAATGCCTTGTACCAAAGGTTCAGCAGTAGTCATATCAGATAAGATCTGTTCATATACTTCCTGCACTGAGTTCCTTTCCATGTTTACGTCTTCTACAGACCCTGTAGGTCTGTTTTTTATTGGAACTCCTCCCCAATATTGAACCAGTAAAAAATAATAATAACCTCTCAGGAAAAGGGCTTCTCCTTTTATTTTATCTCTCACAGATTGATCTATTTGCTTACTATTATCTATATTAGCTAATAATACATTCGCCCTGTTGATACCATTCCATAATGCATTCCAAAGCGCTGTCATATATGGATCTCCCCCGGAATAATTGTAATTGAAAGGTCCATTCAGCGAAAGCCTGTTCATATAAGACTCTTCAGCCTGCCAACCCAGCAAGTAATTAGCATAACTGCCCCAAAGGCCGCCGTTCCCTACAATATTATAAACGCCTGACAACGCACTTTTTAATTCCGATTCCGTTTTGAAATAATTGGTTGTACTAAGAAAATCCGTTGGCTCCGTGCCCAGCCACTTCTTACACGAGCTAAAGCTTAGTAAGAAAAATACGATAAGCAAAGAATAATTTCTTTTCATTTTATTTTTAATAATAAGGTGAATGAATGAGTTTTAGAACGATGCTTTTAATCCAACGACAATTGTTTTAGCATGAGGGTATGCTGAAAAATCAAAACCGGGCTGAAGAATATTATTCAGCGTGGAAACTTCAGGATCTAAGCCTGAATATTTAGTCCAGGTAAACAGGTTCTGTACCGATACATCCACAGTCAGGTTACTCAGAGACAGTCTTTTAATTAATGTACCTGGAAGGGAATAAGCAAGGGAAATTGTTTTAAGCCTGAGATATGACCCGTCTTCCAGGTTCTTCGAGGAAAAATAACCGATAAACCCTTGTCCTCTGGCCCTGTAATTCTCATTAGTTGGGTTCTCCGGTGTCCACCGGTTCGCGTAGCTTGCATACTGGTTGATGCCGTGGAAGCCGTTGCTGTTCCCTTCCATCAAAAGACGGTTGGCATTATAGATATTATTTCCGTAAGACCACTGAAAAAATAAGTTTAGATTAAAGCCTTTATAAGAAAAATTATTGGAGAAACCACCTATGTGTATAGGTTGTCCACGCCCAATGATCGCCATATCTGCAGTATTGATCGTTCCATCTCCGTTCAGGTCTCTCAGTTTAAGATCCCCCGGACGTACCGGGTTAGGACCGTTAGTAGTATGAACATTTTTTTTAAGTATATAAATGTCGGGTGCCGGATTATCAAAATCTTCAAATTGATAATTACCCTCCCAAATATAACCGATCATCATTCCTGCTGGTTTCCCGATCGCCGATAAATATAAAGGTTGATTAAACTCGCTAAAATAGCTGCCATTGTTAGTTAAGGCAAATTGGCCATAAGTAAGCGACAAAATCTTATTTCTATTAAAACTTATATTAAAATTACTTTCCCAAGAAAATGCTCTTGAAGAAATATTAATAGTATTCAAAGTAATTTCTATGCCATCATTCCTCAATTTTCCAATATTTTGTTGGGCAGAAGTAAATCCGGAACTTGGAGGAAGTTTCGCATTCAGGAGAAGGTCCTCCGTTTCTCTGCGATATAAATCTACTTCAAGAGCGATCTTATTATTTAATATTCCGATCTCGTATCCAATATCTATTTGTTTGCTCTTCTCCCATCTTAATTTTGCATTTCCAAGTGTAGACAGATATGCGCCTGGTATAGGTGGCTGATTATTAAATGAATATCCTTGACCGGAATTGTTTATATTCAATTTAGGATAAGCATCAAAATCACCCACCCTGTTGTTCCCGTTTTCCCCATAGCTTACCCTCAGCTTGGAATTGGAAATAAATGGCAGTGCATTCTTAAAAAATTCCTCATGGTCCATATTCCATGCAAGAGCCGCACCCGGGAAATATCCCCAATGGTTAAGAAACTTGGATGATCCGTCTGCTCTGAAATTTATGGTAATCAGGTATTTGGATTTATAATTATAATCCACCCTTGCGGCATAAGACGCCATAGTGTTAATACTATTATATATGCTCGGTCGGCTAAAAGAGCCGGAAGGAGATTCATCTAACCCATCCATTCTTTTTGCCTCATTAGGCAGATGCGTACCCGTAAAACTCGAAAAAAAGGTCTTATACCTGTTAACTCCGAAAAGTACCAGGGCGTTAAGGTGGTGATCTTCGCTGATAGTTCTCTTAAAATTAAGCGTGTTTTCATTAAAAAAACTATTACCATAAGTACTCCCTAGGTATCCCCATATCCCGTTAAGATTACCCGGATTGATCGGACTACCCTGTGAAGTTTTCGAATTATAAAACTGTTCATTACTGGACTTGACATGCATCACACCAGCTGTAGATTTAAAAGTAAGCCCTTGAATGAAATCATAACTTACATACCCATTTGCCTTAATAACATCATTGATAGTATGCTGATATTGATTCTCAAGATCAATTACCGGGTTGATCCTAAAATCACTGGTAGACATAAACGTCAGGTCCGCTAACGAGGTTAACAAGTCTTCATCAGGGTCTTCGGAGATCGGGCGGTACATCCATGCCCTGGTCAATACAGGAGAAGTATTATTGCCTCCGGAATAGATTGATCTTACCTGCTGTCCGTAAGCATCAGTTTCTGTATAATCAGCCGTTACACCTGCTTTTATTTTATTACTGATCGTTTGATCTATCGTTATCCTTCCCTGGTACCTGCTAAATCCCGTATTAATAATTACTCCTTTTTGGTCAAAAATATTCCCTGATATGGAATACTTTGTCTGATCAGTACCTCCTCTTATAGCGAGGTTATAATTTTGCATTATTCCCCTATCCAAAACCAGATCCTGCCAGTTAATCCCTTTCTCATTCTTGTAATCATCCAGGGTTTTTCCGTTCTCAAAATAAGCATCCGTAGTCGCAATCGAAGGATCAAGCTCTATCTGGTATTTCAAAAATTCATACGGGCTCATCATGGGTATTGACGGCGGAGGAAGCTGATATCCCAATGAACCGGTGAGCGTGGTAACCGGCTTTCCCTGCTTCCCTCTTTTGGTTTGAATAAGTACCACGCCATTGGCGCCCCTGGACCCGTATATAGCGGTGGAGGAAGCATCTTTCAACACACTTATCGACTCTATATCTTCCGTGTTCAGTGTAGCGGGGTCAAGGTTTTCTATAGGGAATCCGTCTACTACATAAAGGGGAGTAGTACTTTGAGTGAGTGATCCCGCCCCGCGGACCATAATGTTGATGCCGCCGCCGGGCTGTCCATCAACACTGTTGACCTGCACGCCGGCAACCCTTCCTGCGAGTGCCTCGGCGAAAGAGCTCACCGGCGCTTTTTGCATGTCGCTCATATTCACCCTGCCTACAGACCCTGTTAAATCAACTTTCTTAACAGTCCCATATCCAACTACCACTACGTCGCTCAAATCAGAAACCACTTCCTCCAACACAATATTAAGCACCGACTGACTCCCTATCTTTAGGGTTTGTGGAGCATATCCTACAAAAGAAAAAATTAGTTCCACATTGCCGGAGGAAGGTACAGACAGCCTGAACCGTCCGCCGGCATCGGTGGTGGTTCCGGTTTGGGTGCCTTTAACCGTTACGCTCACACCTTCCAGCAGGCCTCCATTTTTATCTCTCACCACGCCTATTATTTCCCGCAACTGTTTTTCTGAAGCCGTTTCTTCCTGTATTATATGATTTCTTTTAGAGGTGCCAGCTCTGGTAATAAAAATGGTTCTACCCTGTATATTGTATTGCAGCGGCTGGCCTTTTAATGTTTCCTGGAGGGCTGTTGCAAGGGGTGTATTCCTGAAAGCAACAGAAACAGCCGGCAAACCCGTAAGATCGTCCTCACGGTAAAAGAAGACATACCCTGTCTGTTGCTTGATAATAACAAAAACTTTCTCGAGGCTGACAGATTCTGCAGCATAAGTAACTGTCTGCGCATTGGATTTCGCCGCCGTCTGCAATATGACAGCAAGCAGTAAAACAGCCGTTAGCTTCATAACTAACAATATCCTGCGTAACCCTGCAGGACAGGTTTGGGTAAAGATCTCTGCTGCGCCCATACCGCAATAAACGGAGGACTTGTAAAGAGATTTAATTTGCATACTTTTACATTGTTTAGGTTAAGTAATAAGCAGTTATGCCCGTTAAACATTAGCCTGAATAAAGCCGGGTAAGGGTCCAATCTTCTCCCGGTTTTTATTTTCCGCCAATTTCTTTATTTAGTGTATTGCTGTTTTTATTAGAGTGTTGTGTTAACAATAATTTGTCGTATTTTTTTGTGAGAAGTGAGCCGATAAACGTGAGATGCTCCCCTCTATCGCCTGTCGTTTCACGTTTGACATAGCATTCATCTATTCCGGCAAAATAGTGATCCTGTTGCCTCTTTCCATGGTAAAATGAATTCTCGTTGCCGTTAGTCCATTCAATACCTGCGACACGCTCAGGTCTTTTGAAATTTCTCCCTTAAACTTCCCTTTCGGAATATCACCCTCGTAATGGACTTCAAGGTCGTACCAGCGTGCCAGTTGCCGCATCACATCCTGGATACCCGCCCTGTCAAATACAAACAAGCCGTTTTTCCACGCCATTACCTGTTCTACATCTGTATCGCTGACTATTTTTATTGCTGATGCAACCTGTGCCTGTTGACCCGGCTGCAGCATGCTTTCTTTTTTACCGTTCTTTACTTTTACGGAGCCCTGCAGCAGGGTTATCTTAGTATCGCTTTCATCATCATACGCATTGATATTGAACCGGGTGCCCAATACCTCAACCTGCAGGTCTCCTTTGCTTACAGTGAATGGCTTTGTAATATCATGTGCCACTTCGAAATAGGCTTCACCGGTAATGGATACTTTTCTTTCATTGCCGATAAATGCAACGGGATAGGTGACGGAGGAACCGGCATTCAACCAAACCCGGCTGCCATCAGACAAAGTCATATTAATGATTTTACTGCCCCGCGGGTTAGTAAGCGTATTATAGATCAATGCTTTGGCCGAACCACGGTAAGCTATCTGGCCGTCATCCAGCCTAACTAGTTGTGTGTTCCCCTGCACCGCCAGTGTACCATTGACAGCGCTGTCTAAATACACTGTTTTACCACCAGCCATTGTAATGGTTGCGCGGTTGGTTTGGGGTGGTTTTATATCTGCAGGCCGTTCAGTAACTTTTACTGTTTCAGCGATTTTGCCTGACTTATGAAGGGTTGCATAATATGCCGCGGCTCCAATTGCGGTCACAATCGCTGCTGCCGCTGCAATGTTTCGCCATCCGGTTCTCTTGCCGATAGGTACCAGCTTAGTATTGTTTTCCGCAAAGATCTTTTGCATCAGTTCCTCCGCTCTGGCATCCGTAATATCTTCTTCCTCCCCCGTCTGCCCCCAGGCATCTTTAATAACCTGCCTCAGCTCATCCTGTAAGCCTTCCTCCAACGCCATGCCCATTAATTCTTTTCTTTCCCCGGGCGAGATATTATTATCAAGGAAACGCTCGAATAATTCTTTTAATCTGTTCGTCATAAAACGGGTGTTAACGAACAGTAAGAGTAAAAAAAGAAGAGATAGGAGAAGATGAGATCAAGAAATTTCTGAGGGTATAGGGTATAAGGCGTAAGGTATAGGGCCTTCTGTCTTACACCTTACACCTTAAAAGCACCAAGAAACAAATCACAAGAACCAAAGAAAGCCCGAAGACTTAAGCTCGAAATCCGAAGCGGGCAATGAAATGATAAATAGTGTGGTATTATCCTTTGCGTCGCCGCTCCGTAGCGAGCGCTGCGTGAAACAGCGGGTAAAGCACCAAGATCCAAATGACAAATAATAAATAAAATCCGAATACTAAAGCTCGAAATCCGAAAAGGAAGCATCAAGATACAAGAACCAAATAAATCAGGAAATCAGCAATCAACAAATCAGCAATTAAACCTTACACCTTCCTCCTTCTACCTTACACCTCTTTAGAGCTGCCAGATAACAAACACGGCAATTGCATACAGGCTGTAGTTCTGCCGGATCTCTTCCCGGAGAAAAGCCAGGGCGTCAACCATGTGTTTTTTAACGGTAGAGATAGAAATATTGAGTCGGCCGGCAATTTCTTCCTGCTTTAATCCTTCTTCCCGGCTCAGCAAAAAAACCTTACGTTGCTGGGGGGTGAGCCGGTCAACCAGGAGCTGAATATAGGCTACCACTTCCTTCGACAGGAGTTCCTGTACCGGGCTGTGTGTGTCGCCCTGTTCCTGCCTGCTCAGATGATCCAGGAGCAATGTTTCTTTTGCCAGCCGCCGGAACCCGTGGTAAGCGTAATTATGCGCCATCCGGTGCAGGTAGGCATTTATATTACCGATAGCAGGAAGCGCTTCGCGGACAGACCACAATTTCAAAAAAATATCCTGGACGGTATCTTCGGCGATCTCCCTGGACCCTGTTATTTTAAAAATATAACTGAACAATTTTCTACGATACGCCTGGAACAACTCCCTGAATGCAGCCTCACTTCCTGATGCGATCTTCAGCAATAAATCCTGTTCTCTGTTTACAAGCATTTCGGACAATGAGTTATTTTGGTAGCCTGAAATTATAAAAAATTAATGACTATCTGCGATTGGGTGGCACCGGGATAAGCCAGGCAACCAGTACATATCCAAACCTTAAATGTTGGTGCCCTGTTTTATCAATGTTCTGAAATATTCTTTACTTTTCTTTAAAGTAATGATGAGGAAGATGAAGGCTCCATACCTCACTGTTTAATTTATAGTTTGG
This sequence comes from uncultured Terrimonas sp., assembly GCA_964599035.1. Classification (GTDB taxonomy): domain Bacteria; phylum Bacteroidota; class Bacteroidia; order Chitinophagales; family Chitinophagaceae; genus Agriterribacter. Next base: position 12,294 of record CAZREP010000029.1, read on the forward strand.
TTCTGCAGCTCCACCTGCTATCCATATCTTATCCCGGAATACAAATGCCGAATGTTCGTGCCTGCTCGACCAGCAGGTATCTGACCTGAATTCCGTCCAGTGCTTACCATCTTTCGAATACCATACATCGCCAAAATTATGGTTCTGATCTGACCAACCACCCAGTACCCACATTCTATCACGATACACTACTAAAGAAAACCACAAGCGCGAACTCCATTGTGCAGCAGGGGTTACTTCTGTCCAGTGCACGCCGTCTTCAGAGCACCATACGTCATTGGCAGCAACAGCGGGATCCGGCGCACGTTTGCCGCCTCCCATGATCCATATCTTATTGTCGAAAACCACAGCCTGTGCATAAGCCCTTTTGGACCAACCCGCGTTAGCCGTTTCTAATTTCCAGTGCTTACCATCTGAAGACGACCAAACATCATTCATTAATGTGGTATCATTGTTATGGTAAAAATCACTTGTGCCGCCCAATACCCACATCTTATCTTTAAAAACAACAAATCCGGCGCCTAATCTCGGGCTCCACCCTGCATCAGGAGTAACCAGCTTCCATTGGGCTCCGTCGGTGGAAGACCATACTTTATTGCTGCATTCACTACCGGGAACCTTACGCCCGCCCATGATCCACATCTTATTTTTAAAAGCCAGCGATACAGGCAGGTCGCTTTGCACCCATGGTGCGGTTTCTATAGTACGCACCCAGCTCTTCCCATCCGAAGATTTCCATACATCCAGGAAGTTGGGCGTTTTTGGCGTGTCCCAGCCACCAAGGATCCACATAAAATTATTGTAAACAAATTCACCCTGTGAATCCCTGGGCTGCCAGGGAGCTTTTTTCGTTTCCTGTACCCAATTGATATTTTTCTGCTGCGCAAATACCGGCAGCTGCATCAACATGAGTATAAAAGCAAGTGTTGTTACCCGTTTCATGTTCTATTTAAATTTTCTAAAGTTAACTATATCCTCCGCTTTATGTCAATACACTAAGGTCTGTAACCTGAACCTGCCCGTTAGGAACCGGAACAACTTTATTAAAAGGGTTACAATAAAATGCTATTTAGCAGACAGCGCCTTTATTTCCTGATCATTCAATGCCCGGTTATAAAGCCTGAGTTCCCTCATACGACCGTTGAAATAATCATTAGGACCAAAGCCAATCTTTATGGGCAACTCACTATTAAGATCAAATTTCATTGAAGCGGGAATTGGGGTTTCGTTGACCAACTTCCCATTTATAAATATGCTCAAACGATCGGCTGTCTTTATTGCTGCCACATGTTGCCAGCCGGAAGGAACCTCATCAGGAGACATGACGGACTTCCCTGCCTCAAAACCATATATCTTACCCGAAGGAAGCGTGCTGCAGAATACCTTACCACCATGCTCCGCCATCGTCCATACCCGCCGGTATTTTACATCCGGTGTTTTATCTAATTGATCCATCCTTAACCAGGTGGTATCTCCTTCATAGGAATATACCTCCCCCAACGGTAAAGTTCCTCCCAGCAGCCGGCCATTATGCACCAACATACCCATTACTTCCAGCTCCTGCCCCAGCCGCCCTACATCTGTCCATTGATTGATGCCGTCGAAGCGATACACCCGGCCGCTTGCCCAGGTAGCCGTATATAGCTTCCCTTCATACACTACAAAAGCATAACACTGGGTATTTATCTTCTCATCTCCCACCTGACCGCAATCTGCCCAGGTATTGCCGTCATAACGGTATACATGTCCCCAATCCCAACTGGTTGCATAAAGGTAGCCATTATAAACTGCCATGTTAATCACCCGTTTACCGTCCGGAACACCGCAATTAACCCATTTCTTTCCGCCCTCGTACCGGTAAAAAGAGGCAGGAGGCTTCATGGAAGTAGCATACAGCTTTCCATCAAATACAACCATTCCGCCAATACAGTCTACCTCCGGTATCTGCCCACAATCCTCCCATTTATCGGGGGCTATATAACGAAATACCCTTCCACCGGGTTTTATATTCTCTGATTCCGGAAGCGACGATCCTCCTACCCGGTAATGTCCCGTACCGGCATACAACTCGCCATCCAATACTGCAAATGCCACCACGCTATTGGAGCTGTCAAGGAAGCCGCAATCAACCCACTTATCGCCTCCGGAGTAGCGATATACATGACCGCGTTCATTTACTCCCGTTTCACAGGTACCTGCATACAAATGCCCTTTATAGTCAATCATCCCAAATGCCAGAAGCGCATTACCCGGTTTGCCATAATCCACCCATTGGGAAGAGAGGTTGTCATCAATTCCAAAATCCAGTTGGCGGGAATTGGCAGGATTGGTGGTGGCATCATTGCTTTTTAAGCTCAAATGAAATCCCCGCCGCAACGATGGGTCGTACTGACTAATAATATCCCCGGGCACATCCTTTAAAATGTGATCTGTATATACCCACGCAGCTACACTGAAATCTCCGTTCCCTAATTGCAGCTTAGGATGAGACGGAATTTCCAGCCAGGAGCTGTGCCCGTCAAATCCGGCGGCAGGATTTTTTTTATCATCGGCGTCTGTTGCATTTAATTGAACCGATCCATGCATGATAGGCTGAAGATCGTTGCCGGATCTGTCTGTTATATCGCCAGACAGTTGCCAATAGCCTGCTAACCCCTGTTTAAGAGCCGTTTGGGTACTGCAAGAACAAAACCAAACAGCTATACCTATCAAAGCAAAACTGCGTAAGTTAAAAGACGGGATCATTTTTTTTATTTTATAGTTGATTTATTTTATAGACGAATGGTTATTAAATAATTAATCCCCATCTCATTTATTTTTCACAAAAAGCGTATAACGCAACGGCGCTTTATGGTGGTCTTGCGGGAAAGTATGAAACTGTACATTGCCTTCTTTATCTAAAATGAATCCCGGATCATCCTTTAATTCCAGCCTGTTTCCATGAGCCGAATCAACAGGGCAATAATAAGTTTGCCCACCCGAAAAATCCAATCGGATATAATTTACTTCCGGTGCCTGCCCGTCTAATTCCAAACTCCATTGCTCTCCTTTTTTGGACAATGACTTTACCTCACCGGAAACCGGAGCGCCTGATTGATACGTCCATCCTGCAGAGGAGCTGACGGTTACTTCATTATTATTGTTTAATGTAATATGGTCTTCCATTTCGCTTCCATTTAATTCGTAGCGCACTATCATCACATCGCCTTCCATCTTTACAGACACTATCCAGGGATTACTTCTAAAAGGCTCATGAACCGCTATAAAAGTAGATGAACCGCCCGAATGGCGCTGCATGATCCCACTGCGCATATAATCATCCGTCTTATTGTCATCTTCATCTGCTAATCGTACAGAGGGCGAACGAAACCGGAATATTTCAGTGCCCGCTTGCGAAATAATATGAGAACGTAAGCCCGAACTGTCATAGCGCCAGGTTGCGGTCCATTGTCCCGTAGCGGCTCCTGAACCGATGTCCCGAAGAAAAGAATACGGGTGAAAGCGTTTCGGATCTGTTTCATACTGGTTCCTGGGCTTTTCCCTGCCTCCCCATGAAGGAACCAGCGTTTCAACCGGTTTGTTCACTGTAACGCTCTTTTCCAGCTTTCCCTCCTGTTCGCACATCCCATGCAAAAACCAGTCATGCGTTTCACCACCTTTCACATCAAAACGGTCCACCACATAATCGCGCCCCGGACCTGCATGAACTAACACGAGCCTTCTACGATAAATATCCAACGCTGAGTAAGCCGGGGAGACATCTACATCTATCACTTTTACATGCGGATCTTTATCATCATAAAAACTTAATCTCCCTGTAACAGGCTTTTCCTTAGAACCATAATCCTGATTCCGTTGGTCTATCACCACCGTATTATGGGAAGCTGTATGAAGCGTCCAGCCCCGGTACTTCGTATGCGTATACCCAATATCTGAAAGCAATTCCTGACCCGCAGCATACAAAATAATAGAACCATTATCATAATGCGAATGACCATAGTTGCCGCTCCAGTTTGCATTTAGCAGAACTTGATGCTCTCCCTGTTCTGTGCTAACCGCAGCATTACCTAATACCGGCCATAGACGGGATATCGTACTGTCAGTCTTTTCACCCCGATCAAAACTCCATGTATCATTGATCGGTATTTTTCGCCCGTTGGGCAATACCGCGTCACTGCTGACCTGAAGCGCCTTCCCAAAAAGAAGATTGTGCTTACTAAGATCCAGGTTGTCAAAACGCGCTCCTTTCCAGTCAGCCGGATCTGTGTACCCTTTAGACACATCTACTACCGACTTCAGTAAAATGATTGTCTGGTCGTGGTACGACGGTGTACCTTCCATCCACCATCCATCAGCAAAAAAGCCTTTTGAAAAAAATTCACTGAAGCGATTTACCGCATTATGCACCATCGAAGGATCACCTAATATTCGACCCATTCGTATCATATCCCGGTATATCACAGGCGACATATTGGTATAAGTTTCCGGGTTGGCTGTAGTAAAGTCATATCCCAAACGAAGCAAATCACGAACAATTCGTTTATCTGTTCCACTACCAATGAATGTATCCATTCTCTTCCAGTCATAACCACTCATTAAAATATCATATACACTGGCAAGATGGGTCGGTATATCAGCGTATGCCCACCAATTCCATTTCGCACCACGGTAAGGCGTTAATCCTTCATAAGGCCATTTTTGGTTAGCAGGGAAAAATTGTACAGGCCTATGAGGATAATCATAACGTACTGCATAATCTGGAAATACCTGTGCAAAACGACCTGCAATCGCTGCTGCCCGGTCGCCATAAACATTGTCTTTAGTCGCATACCAGAGTTGTGCAAGTTTTTCGGCCAAAGGCCGGATCCATAACCACTGCTCATACCATGCATGCGCTTCAAAATAATAAGGATAACCCGTGCTGTCTTCATAATAGCGATACACCTGCTTAGCGCCACCCGGAGCGATGATCACCTTTTCACGATTGTTTGGAAACTTTTTATTAGGGAATACCATTTTGCAATAATTACAGTTAACCTTCGAACCCATCCCGGGTTTCCAGCCTAATACATTCATCTCCTCAGCTCCGCTATGACAGTTAGGGCATCCTATAAAATTGATTCCTGATTCGGTTGGCACCTGGGCAATCACTTCTTTTATTGTCATCCCCATTAATGGCTTAACTGATTTTTTCAGATCCTGAATATCCAGGTTTTTCAGAGTATAAACAGGATGACTTACCGGATAGGCCGTATCTGAATTTTCGGAAAAAGCGGTGCCCGTAAATAAGAGCACAAGAACAGATTGCAATAACAGCACTTTCATTGCTCTTCTAAGGAATGAGACAAAAACCATCTTTTTATTTTTCTGGCCAACATATCGGAAGAACGATAGAAAAATTCGTTCATAATTCTACCGAAAAAACATTGGTATCATAAATATTTAAAGACAACATCATTTATTCACGCTTTCCCCACCCGCTACATTTTTCTGGTAATACTTACAAACCGGACGCAGCCCACATTCGTTGCATTTAGGATGGCGTGCAACACAAATATAACGACCGTGCAATATCAGCCAGTGATGGGCTTTATGGATGAGCTCTGCCGGTATGTTTTGAACAAGCTGCCTTTCTGCTGCCAGGGGCGTTTTTGCACGATGCGTAAGCCCGATCCTTGCCGCCACCCTGAAAACATGGGTATCCACGGCCATATTGGGCTGCCGGTCTATAACAGAGGTAATAACATTAGCTGTTTTTCTGCCTACGCCGGGTAATTTCATAAGCGCTTCAACCGTTAGAGGCACTTCCCCGTTATATTTCTCCACCAACATTTTAGCCGTGCCGATGAGGTGCCTGGTTTTATTATTGGGATAAGAAATACTTTTAATATAAGGAAAAAGCTCGTCAAAGGTTGCCCCGGAGAGCTGTCGGGGAGTAGGATACTTTTCAAAAACAGCGGGAGTGGTAAGATTGACCCTTTTATCGGTACACTGTGCAGACAGGATAACAGCTACCAGGAGCTGGTATGGGTTATCATATATCAATTCGGTTGCTGCATCGGGCGTGTGCTCGCTAAACCAATTCAGCACGTAGGCATACCTTTCTTTTCGTGTCATTGGAGGTTTTCCTGATGCCCAAAGTTAAGCCATGGCACTGAAAGCCGCTAATGCTGTTCAACTTCCTTGCTTATGCCGGCATAACGAAGTAACGATTGTATGGCAGAGGGGCGGGGAGCGTGATGGAGCGTATTCAGGTCGCCTATTGCCCTTTTAAGAACCTCAAACTTTTCACGTAAGGCCCAATCCGTATCCAAAGCGAGCTGTATAGCAGCGGTTTCTTCGGCTGAGGTTTCTTTATAAAGAAATCTTATCATGTTTTCAGGTGTATAAATATCCATGCGCCATTCATTTTTGAATTCACAAATAATCTCATACGGTTCTTAGGATATTCAGATAATACGGATTAATAGGTGTTCTCAGGGGTTTATCAATGGGAGGGAATTGAACATAAAACGGAACAGGGGAAAAGATATTGTGGAAAGCGCAAAAATTTAGTAAAATTTATTTTTCCTCTATAATAAATATATCCTCATTGTCCCTTTTCATCAGATATTGTTCTCTTGCCGCTTTTTCCAATGAAGCGGGATCATTATCCAGCTCCGTAAGGGCTTTTCTCATCGCTTCGATCTGCTCTGTATAGTATGCTTTTCCTTTTTCCAGTTGCTTCAGTTCATATGTTCTTTTCACCTGCACGAACAGGTCATTATGATCGAAAAAAAACAGCCATATTACAAAAAACAGCAGGCTAAGCCCGTATTTATTTTTCAGCCACGCAGGTATGTGTTTGAGGTAGTTCATATAAGGTATGAGGTGTCAGGTATAAGGTATGAGGTTTAATTGCTGATTTCTGATTTGTTGATTTCTGATTTTGCCCCGGACTTTCGGGATTTCTTTGGTTCTTGTATCTTGGATCTTGATGCTTCCTTTTCGGATTTCGGGATTCAGGCTTCGGATTTGTAATTTATTTGGTTCTTGTCTTTTGGTTCCTGGTGCTTTATCCACTGTTTCACGCAGCGCTCGCCCGGAGCAGCGGCGCAAAGGAATTTTGCGACCAGAAACAGCTCATAGCCGACGCCTCCTCTATCTATCCCCAAAAATAGCCTTTCCTTCCGGATATATTGCATTCTCACCCAATGCTTCTTCGATCCGTATCAACTGGTTGTATTTGGCCATCCTGTCGGTTCTGGAAGCACTACCCGTTTTAATTTGCCCGCAGTTCAGGGCAACAGCCAGGTCGGCAATGGTGGTATCTTCGGTTTCCCCGCTCCGGTGGCTCATAATGGTGGTATAGCCCCTTGCCTGGGCCAACTGAACAGCGTTTATCGTTTCCGTAACCGTGCCTATCTGGTTAACTTTGATCAATATACTATTGGCAATACCTTTATTAATGCCTTCCCGCAAACGCTTAACATTCGTTACAAACAGATCATCTCCCACTAACTGGCATTTTTTGCCAATTTCTTCCGTCAGCTTTTTCCACCCGCTCCAGTCATCTTCCGCCATACCGTCTTCAATAGAAACAATTGGGTATTTTTTAACCCAGTTGCTCCAGTAAGCCACCATCTCATCACTGCTGATGGATTTTCCGCTGCTCTTATAAAATTTATACGACTGGCTGCCTTCATCAAACATTTCGGTGCTGGCGGCATCCATGGCAATAGCGATCTGTTCCCCCGCCTTATAGCCCGCCGATTCTATAGCCTGCAATACTGTTTCAATAGCCTCCTCATTGCTTTGGATGTCGGGGGCAAAACCGCCTTCATCCCCCACGTTGGTGCTGTATCCTTTTTTCTTCAATACCGATTTAAGGTTGTGAAAAACTTCCACGCCCCAGCGTAATCCTTCGCTAAACGAAGACGCTCCAACCGGTACGATCATGAATTCCTGGAAATCTATTTTATTGTCGGCGTGCACCCCACCATTCAGGATATTCATTAACGGCATAGGCAATACGGCAGCGTTCACTCCTCCCAGATAACGATACAACGGCAAATTGCTTTCCTGCGCTGCCGCTTTGGCAACGGCCATTGAAACAGCCAGAGTGGCATTGGCACCCAGCCTGGCTTTGTTTTCCGTACCGTCTGCTTTTATCAGCAGGCTGTCAATGTAGGTTTGGCCGGTCACGTCAATGCCGATCAGTTGCTCAGCTATAATATCATTCACATTTTTCACCGCTTTTAAAACACCCTTACCCTGGTATACGCTTTTATCGCCATCCCTCAGCTCTACCGCTTCGTGCTTACCGGTGGAAGCACCCGAAGGAACGGCAGCTCTTCCAACCAAACCATTTTCAGTAATTACATCTACTTCAACAGTGGGATTTCCGCGGCTATCTAAAATTTGTCTGGCATGAACATCTGATATGAAACTCATAGAAAATGATTTACAGGTATTTTTTTGCAAAGAAAAGGCTTTCGGTTTGGGCTGCAAAACAAACTAAGGCTATTGTTCATTTTTGCCCGTTAATTCTTTAAATACGTCTTCCAGGCTTTGACTCCCGCTTTGCATAGCGGTAATATCGAGATCATACTGCAGGGCCAGTTCCCTTAATTTCCGGCGGAGCAGCTCAGGATTACCACCGGTGAAACGGTATTTTGTATCGGACAACATTTGTACCTGTGCCGGCTCAAATACGGGAACAAACAAGCCAGACTTTACAGCATGTGCAAATTCAACCACGATATGCTGCGTACTTCCCTTGCCTGCCTGCAGACCGGCCATGGTATCGTCGGCCACCAGCTCCCCTTTATTAATAATGATAGCCCTGTTGCATATGGCCTCCACCTCCTGCAATATATGCGATGAAAAAAGCACGGTCTTGTTTTTGCCCTGCTGCTTTATCACTTCCCTTATCTCAATGATCTGGTTGGGATCGAGGCCCGTTGTAGGCTCATCAAGAATAAGCACTTCCGGGTCATAGATCAGTGCAGCGGCAAGCCCTACTCTTTGCTTGTACCCTTTTGAAAGCTGCCCTGTTTTTTTCTGCTGCTCGGGACCTAATCCTACCATGTCAATGACCTCACTAACCGCCTTCTTTTTATGGGTAACCTTATGCACCCCGGCAATAAAGCCAAGGTATTCTTTTACGTACATGTCATAATACAGGGGGTTAGATTCGGGCAGGTACCCGATCTTCTTCTTTGCTTCCAGCGGGAATAGGGATACATCCAGCCCGCACACGGTAGCTTCGCCGGAGGTTGGCTTAAGATAGCCGGTCAATATTTTCATGGTGGTAGACTTCCCGGCACCATTGGGACCTAAAAAACCAACGATCTCACCTTTGTTCACGGAAAAGGAAATATCATTTACCGCCTTTTGCTCACCATACACTTTGTGCAGGTTCTGTACCCGGATTGACATGAAACAAAAATAAGCACTCCTTTTTACTTTTATCTTTTATACTCGTCTCTCCAGGCGAACCAGCCAAAAATGCACAAACCGAAAGCAATAGGTATAAACACAATAACAAATACGCCCCACTGGATCCGGGTATCGGTTACGGGATGAAGAGCAATCTGGTGCAGGGCTGTTTTAATAAGGTAGAACATAGATACTGGTCCTGCCAGCATCCATACCGGCCCCAGCCATTTCCGTAAATGATTCATTATAATAGGTTTAATTATTTAATCGCTTACATCAGGATCAATTCTGTTACTGATATATACGGTTCCGATAATAAGACATATAAAAGAAACAATAATCGGGTACATTAACCCCACCAGTTTATCCCCTGTGTTGATGGTAGTTAATAATAACGCGATGAAGGGCGTTAGTCCGCCAAACACGCCATTACCTATATGGTAAGGCAGCGACATGGAAGTATAGCGGATACGCGTGGGAAACATCTCCACCAAAAATGCAGCGATAGGCCCATATACCATCGTAACAAAAATGACCTGCACAAAAATCAGGAATACAAATTGCCAGTAAACCGGTGTGGATAATTTCTTTTCCACAAAAACCGGGCTGGCGTCTGGTACAGGTTGCGAGATGCCTGCAAAAACCGTATCCCTGTTTCTTTGCGTATAGGAGAAGCCGTCGGCGAAGGTTTTTACAACACTGGTGGTAACAATGGTTTTCCCGTTATTTTCATCCCTGTGAACAGCCGGCTCGCTCACACTCACAGGCGACTGGGCCTGGTAAGCCGTTACATCAGAAAGATGAAGGAACTGCTGGTAAATGGGCCGGTAAAATATAATAGCCAGCAGCATCCCTCCCATCATGATCCATTTCCTTCCTACTTTATCGCTCCATGAGCCGAACACCACAAAAAACGGAGTGGCAAAAAGTATAGCCCATATAAGCATGGTACGTGATTGTTCAAAATCTATCCTGCAGATCGTTTCAATAAAACTCTGTGCATAAAACTGACCGGTGTACCACACTACACCCTGCCCCATCGTAGCGCCAAACAAAGCCAGTAAAACCATTTTAAGGTTGGTCTTCCGGGCAAAACTCTCTTTAAGCGGATTCACCGATACCTTGCCTTCCGCCTTGAGCTGGGAGAACAGGGGCGATTCATTCATCTTTAAACGGATGTAAATGGAAACACCCACAAGGATAATGGAAACAAGGAACGGTATACGCCATCCCCACTCGTTAAATTTCTGAATGGAAACATTTACATCACTGTCTAAGCCGTGCCGTACCAGTAATATCACGCCTAAGGAAACAAATAGTCCTAACGTAGCGGTGGTTTGTATCCACGAAGTATAATAGCCCCGCTTATTGGGTGGTGCGTGCTCGGCAACATAAGTAGCCGCGCCGCCGTATTCGCCGCCTAAAGCCAGGCCCTGCAACAGGCGTAGCAGCAGAACAATAACGGGTGCTGCAAACCCGATGGTTTCATACGAAGGCACCAGCCCTATCGCAAAAGTGGAACCTCCCATAATAATGAGTGTAAGTAAAAAAGTATACTTACGACCCACCAGGTCACCCAGGCGGCCGAATACCAATGCACCAAACGGGCGTACAATAAAGCCTGCCGCAAAAGTAGCCAGCGTAGACAATAAAGCGGCTGTTGGGTTGGTTTGCGGAAAAAAGCGGGTAGCGATTACCGTGGCCAGACTGCCGAAAATATAAAAATCATACCATTCAATAAGTGTACCCACAGAGGAAGCACCAATAACTTTCCAGATACCTTTGGGAGATGTTGACATTGTGCGCAAGCAAATTAGGGGATGAATATACTAAACCTGAAAATGCAAACAAAAGGAAAATAAAATAAAGTGATAATAATAACGGTTGTTAGTAAGCGTATGTTGATTAAATATTCTTCGTTGGATTTTTTAAACAGCCTTGCCGGCATGTTGAATGTACTTCAAGTGCATAACCCTTTTCCTGGGCAATTCATACCGGACTCAAACGATTGGTCAACTTCCGGAAACGCACACGCACTTCATTAAAAGAACTGTTGTGAAAGACTCAAAATACTGCAACGAAAGAGAAAATTTACTACGCTCACATTTATATTCAACCGAATGTAGTTAATTTAGCCTTTCTAATGCGAAATTAAAATTGCAATGCTATATGTCTTACCCCTATCAGTTAAAAAGTATTGACGAGTACAGGGCCGCTTACAAAAAAAGTGTGGAAGATCCTGAAAATTTCTGGGCCGAAATCGCTGAAAATTTTACGTGGAGAAAAAAATGGGACAAGGTGCTGAACTGGAATTTCAAGGAGCCTAAAATAGAATGGTTTGCCGGTGGTAAACTCAATATCACTGAAAATTGTTTAGACCGGCACCTGAAAACGCTGGCCGATAAGCCCGCTATTATATGGGAGCCAAATAGCCCGGAAGAAAGAACAAGGATCGTTACTTATGAGCGATTGCATAAAAGAGTATGTCAGTTTGCCCAGGTGTTGAAAAATAACGGCGTAAAAAAAGGCGACCGGGTATGTATTTACATGGGAATGATCCCCGAGCTGGCCTACGCTGTATTGGCCTGTGCCAGGATAGGCGCTATCCATAGTGTGATCTTCGGCGGCTTTTCTGCCCGCAGCATTGCCGACAGGCTGGAAGATACCCGTGCTGAATACATTATTACCTGCGACGGTGCCTATCGGGGCGCCAAGGATATTCCGTTAAAGAGCGTGGTTGATGATGCCTTGGTAGGAAACAACCTTGTAAAAAGAGTAATTGTATATACCCGCACCAGAACGCCGGTAAGCATGATAAAAGGACGAGATGTATGGTGGGAAGATGAGATGCTTAAAGTTACCGACACCCTGCCGGTAGAAAGCTTTGGTGAAGCGGAAGAGATGGACGCCGAAGATCCCCTGTTTATTTTATACACATCCGGCAGCACCGGCAAGCCCAAAGGCGTGGTGCATACTACCGCGGGGTATATGGTATGGACCACATATACCTTTGTAAACACGTTTCAATATCAGCCGGGGCAGGTATATTTTTGTACGGCAGATATAGGCTGGATCACCGGGCATAGCTACATCCTGTATGGCCCGCTAAGTGCAGGCGCAACCAGCCTGATGTTCGAAGGGATCCCTACCTGGCCCGATGCCGGAAGGTTCTGGGACATTGTTGACAAATACAAAGTGAATATTTTATATACCGCACCAACTGCTATCCGCAGCCTGATGACCTATGGACTGGATCCCCTGCAAAACAAGGACCTTTCTTCTTTAAAGGTATTGGGATCTGTGGGTGAGCCTATTAACGAGGAAGCATGGCACTGGTATAATGAGCAGGTGGGCAAAAAAAAGTGTCCTATCGTAGACACCTGGTGGCAAACCGAAAACGGCGGGATATTAATTTCCACGCTCGCCGGCGTAACACCTTCCAAGCCCTCATGGGCAACATTACCATTGCCCGGCGTTCAGCCTGTATTGGTGGACGAGCATGGAAAAGAGGTCACTGAAAAAAACGAAGATGGATTTTATAAGGGCAACTTATGTATGAAAGCACCCTGGCCAGGCATGCTGAGAACAACTTATGGCGATCATGAACGCTGCCGAACCAATTACTTTGCAGCTTATCCCGATTTATATTTCAGCGGTGATGGTGCGTTAAAAGATGACGAAGGTAATTACCGCATTACCGGCCGGGTAGATGATGTGCTGAATGTGAGCGGCCACCGCATAGGAACCGCCGAAGTGGAAAATGCCATTAATATGCATGTGAATGTAGTGGAAAGCGCTGTAGTAGGCTATCCTCACCCCATTAAAGGGCTGGGCATCTATGCCTATGTGATCGTAAGCGGCTTTCATGGAGATGAGGAAAGAACACGGCAGGATATTGCTCAAACCGTTTCGCGTCTCATCGGCCCTATTGCCAAACCCGATAAGATACAGTTTGTGGAAGGTCTGCCCAAGACACGCAGTGGCAAGATCATGCGACGTATTTTAAGAAAAATCGCCGAAGGCGAACCGGATAAAGTGGGTGACGTTTCCACTCTCCTCGATCCCAGCGTGGTGGAAGGGATCAAGCAGGGAAAATTATAGAGCGAAAAAGGTGAAAGGTGTAGGGTATAAGGGTAATACTGCTTCACTTTTCACAATTCACTTCTCTCGACTGCCGAAGACGATACGGCATATTACTTAGGGACAACGTCTGCTCCAGCACAAATAACCAATCATCAACCACTCGTATCTCCATGCTTCATATACAAAAAGACCCGCAGGCGGTAGCCATAGCATTAGCGGAGTGGATAACACAGACCATTGAAGCCGCTTTGCAAAAGCAGAACAGGTTCACCTGGGTGCTTACAGGAGGCAATTCGCCCAAAGCTTTATATGAAATACTTTCGGCAAGTCCCTATAAAGAGCGCATCGCCTGGAACAGGTTGCATATTTTCTGGGGTGATGAACGTGCGGTGCCTTTCAGCGACGACCGTAACAATGCTAAAATGACCTATGAACATCTGCTGAGCAAGGTTCCCATTATCCCCGAACAGGTGCATGTGATGCGTACGGATATTGCGCCGGAACGCTCGGCACTGGAATATGAAAAAATACTGCACGGGTATTTCAGCTCAGAGGACCCCAGCTTTGACCTCGTATTGTCGGGTATGGGAGATGACGGACACACCCTTTCCCTTTTTCCAGGTACAGAGGTGGTCCATGAAAACAAAGCATGGGTGAAAGCATTTTATCTCGAAGCACAGCAAATGTATCGCATAACGCTCACCGCACCTGTAGTGAACAGGGCTTCTGATGTAGTATTTTTAGCCTTCGGTGCCAATAAGGCAAAGGCTTTATACGAAGTGCTGGAAGGCGATCGGAATATCGATCTCTACCCTTCACAGGTGATACGGCCTGCTCCGGGCAGGCTGCACTGGTTTGTTGATTCGGCCGCGGCCGCTTTGCTGCATATAAAAAGTTAAAATCATTTCTCAGTATTTTAAAAGCACTGAATTTATTCCGGGCGCCTGCATAAAACTGTACCTTTATCGCTGCTCTCATATATCCCTTTTTTTATCACCCTGAGCCGGGATAGCGTACACACGTGCCCTGCGATTGCCTATGGTATCCGGATAAATGGACCTGTTATATTATTTGATCAACCCCAATAGCTGAATCATGAAGGTTTTTATACCATTACTGGTTTTTACTTTTATTTTTTTGAAGGCCGACGCCCAGGAACCGGAACCAATACCGCAGGCAGATGCTCCAACCCTGCAGATCAGGTCTAACAGGATCTATGGAAAGCTGGTAGACGAAAATTCAGGTAAAGGTATAGATGCGGCTTCCGTACAACTGTACCTGGCAGATAAAGACAGCTTATATAGCGGAATGCTTACCAAAGCCAACGGTAATTTCAGCTTCTCTAACATTTCTGCCTCGCATCATTACAGGCTGGTCATTTCCGCCCTTGGGTATGAACCCGTTGAGCAGGTTATTGCTGCCAGTCCGGGGAAAGACGGCCGCTTTGAGAAAGATCTGGGTAATATCGTTCTCCACCCTGTTGTAAAGCAATTGGCCGATGTAACGATAACAGCCACCCGCCCTGCACTGGAAATGAGCATAGACCGAAAAGTATTTAATGTGGCAAAGAGTTTAACATCCACTGGTGGTACGGCTGTTGATGTAATGAAAAATATTCCTTCGGTATCTGTTGATATTGATGGTAATGTTGAATTGCGTAACAGCACTCCCCAGATATTTGTAGACGGGCGTCCTACCATTCTTACCTTAGACCAGATTCCTTCCGATCATATTGAAAAAGTGGAGCTGATCACCAACCCGTCTGCAAAATTTGACGCGTCAACTTCGGGAGGCATCATTAACGTGGTATTGAAAAAGGAGAAGCGTATCGGGCTGAATGGAATTGCAAGTGCATCCGTTGGTGCTCCCCGCGTCCTCAATGGCAACCTCAGCCTTAACCTGCGTCAGGGCAAATTAAATTTTTTCATGAGCGGAGGATATAATCAATCCGGAGGGAAAGCCCGGGGAAAGACGTTGCGGGAGAACAAGCCAAATGGCGTTACCAGGGATTATTTCAATCAATACTCCGTGACCAACCGTTCCAGGAAATTCAGCTCTATCAATTTCGGGTTTGATTATTTTATGGACAACCGCAACACCCTTTCTGTTACACAGCGCTTTGGCGGCGGCAATTCAAAGAACAACGAAACGCAGGAGCAGGAATATCTCAATAAAGACAAAGTAGTACAATATTATGGCGAGCGGGATGGTGACAGCCGCTGGGAGTTTAACCGAAACAGCACCCGCGCCAGCTATAAGCATACTTTCCCTCAACAAGGCCGTGAGCTTACGGCAGACATTACCTATAACTATGGAAAAAGCTCCTCCAATTCAACTATCCTTAACCGTTATTATTATCCTGATGGCTCAACATATAAGCCGTCTGCCACGGTCAATAACAACGGTAAAAATGATAACGACCAGATTACTTTCGAGGCCGGGTATGTTCATCCCCTGGGAGAGAACGCGAAATTTGAAACGGGATTAAGAGCCTATTTTAATGATTATAAAAGCTACTTTAATGTTTTCGGATACGATAACGGACAGGAAACCAAGCTACCGCTGAGCAATAATTACAAATACACAGAGAATATCAATGCCGTATACGGTACCTACTCGCAAAAGATCGGAGATTTTTCTTTCCAGGCAGGACTAAGGGCCGAATATTCTAAGTTCAGCGGGCTGCTGATCGACAGCGCATTCAGGTTCGGTTACGAATACCCGAAATCACTCGGCAATATATGGAATGCCCTTTTCCCCAGTCTTTTTCTTACACGGCAGATCGGAGAAGAGGATGAGATACAGGTTAATTTTTCCAGGAGGATCAGGCGGCCTAATTTCTGGCAATTGAACCCGTATATAGAGATCAACGACCCCGTTAACCTGCGGCAGGGTAATCCGCAGCTGCAACCCGAGTTTATCAATTCGTTTGAGCTCAATTACAGCAAAGGGTTTAAGGGAGGAAATCTTTTGGGCGTGCTGTACTGGAGAAGTAACCCGAATGATATTACACAATACAGCGACACCATAACAGCAGCTCAATACGAACAGTTACAAAATGCGGCAGTAGATCCCAATGCCATCCTGAATACCTGGGTCAATGCCAGTACCACCAACCGGTATGGCGCCGAGCTCACATTACAGTATAAAACAGATGCCGGTATCGACCTCACGCCCAGCATTAACATGCAGTACAGGAAAGTGAATGCCCACATCAACAATATTGACCTGAGCAACAAGGGGTTTAACTGGGATGCGCGGCTTACTGCCAATTACAAAATCAAAACGGAGAAGCTGCTGTTCAATAACCTCGCTTTTCAGTTGATGGGAAATTATGAATCACCGCGGGTGATCCCCCAGGGTAGAAGGCTCTCTGAGTTCAGCCTCGATCTGGCCATACGCAAAGACCTGCTGAAGAACAACAGGGGAACTATTACTTTCGGCATTAACGATGTATTTAACACCCGCCGCTGGGGAACCATTTACGATACGGAAACCTTTTACCAGGATGCTTACAGGCGCTGGAGTGTAAGAAGCATCCGCGTTACTTTCAGCTATAGATTCGGGAAAGCTGATTTCTCCCTGCTGAACCGCAATCACCGCGGCGGCGGAGACGACGATTAGTGCTATGTGAAACGTGAATGCGTAATAGTGAATCAATGTTGTTTCCTCAAGAATTAAACACTATTGTTGTGCCAGTCCTGATTTGCCGGGTGAGCTGTCTCACAGATCACACAGACAAATAAAGCTGCGTAGCTGCCATAATATTTGTAGAAAAAAATAGAGAAAAGTAAAAAGGCGCATAGCGCCGTAATATTAAAGCCGCTTTCATGTAGATTTTCTACTCATCTTCAGAAAACGATAATAAATGTGATAAAGCGTTTTAGGTCAGTAAATCATGAAAAATGAAATTACTTGTTTTCAATAATTTACACTTTAAGTATTGGGAGTTGGACAAGTCGGGAAAATAAAAAAGTCGCCGGTTAAGGCGACTTTCCTATTATATGCAAATACTGTAATTAAGCAATTTCCACTTCAGCACCTGCCTCTTTCAGCTTGGCTGCAATTTCATCAGCTTCTGCTTTGGCAACGCCTTCCTTAACAGGTTTTGGCGCACCGTCAACCAGGTCCTTAGCTTCTTTAAGGCCTAATCCGGTAAGGTCTTTTACTACCTTAACCACACCGAGCTTATTGGCACCTGCAGCTTTCAATATAACGTTGAAAGCGGTTTTTTCTTCAGCAGCGGGAGCGCCACCACCTGCAGCAGGACCGGCAGCTACAGCTACAGCGGCTGCAGCAGGCTCAATGCCATATTCGTCCTTTAAAATAGTTGCTAATTCATTTACTTCTTTCACTGTCAGGTTTACCAGCTGATCAGCGAATACTTTTAAATCTGCCATTTTGTTCAAATTTTTACCGCCTTCATTGCCTGTGCTCCGGCGGAGTTATTAAAAAAACTTGGTTTTATATTATCCCCAGGCCGGGATAATTAATTTGAGAATGTGTCAATTTGAAAATTTGAAAATGCAATAAATAGCTTCTTACATTTTCAAATTAGCATATTTTCAAATTGTCACATTAGTTTGCTCTTTCTTCCAACGCTTTGATCAAACCGGCCAGCTTGTTACCGGCATTCAATGCACTGATAACGTTCTTGGCAGGCGATTGCAGCAAGCCGATGATTTCACCGATAAGATCCTGTTTGCTCTTCAACGTTGTAAGCGCAGCAAGCTGGTTATCGCCTTCAAATACATCCCCGTCAATAAAAGCAGCCTTCAGCACCGGTTTTTTACTGTTGTTTTCCTTCCGGAACGAAGAAAGGATCAACGCGGGCTCCTTCGGGTTTTCAGAAAAAAGCAGGGCGGTTACATTGTTCAGCGATTGATACACGCCTGTATATCTTTCATCGTCTATCGATTCCAGCGCTTTTTTGATAAGCGTATTTTTCGCCACTTTCATTTCCACTTTCTTATTAAAGCAGGTGCGGCGCAGCTTAACTACCTGTTCTACCGTAAGCGACTCGGTATCGGTAACATAAAAATTATTATATTGAGAGAACTTGCCTTTCAGCAATTCAATCACTTCGTTTTTTTCCTGTTTGGTCATACAAAAAGATTTTTGTGCTGTAAAAGCATTAGTTCACAAATGATTTGGTATCAATAGCAATACCGGGGCTCATGGTACTCGCCATATACGCGCTTTTCAGGTAAGTGCCTTTGGCGGTAGACGGCTTTGCCTTGATAATAGCATTGATAAATTCCTGGCTGTTTTCCGCGATCTTTTCGGGAGCAAAGCTTACGCGCCCTACAGATGCGTGAATAATACCCGCTTTATCGACCTTAAATGCTATTTTACCCCCTTTTACCTCGTTTACGGCCGCAGCCACATCATTGGTAACCGTTCCTGTTTTAGGATTGGGCATCAGGTTACGAGGACCTAATATTTTACCCAGCTTACCAATCTTGGGCATCACGGCGGGGGTGGCAATAATTACATCCACATCTACCCATCCGCCTTCAATTTTGGTTACAAATTCATCCAATCCTACATGATCAGCACCTGCAGCTTTTGCCGCCTCTTCTTTATCGGGTGTGCAAAGCACCAGCACTCTCTTTGTTTTACCGGTGCCGTGGGGCAGGATAACCGTACCCCGGATAGCCTGGTCTGCTTTCTTGGGATCAACGCCAAGGCGCAGATGGATATCCACAGAACTGTCAAACTTGGTTATATTCACTTCTTTTACAAGGGAGGAAGCTTCCTTAAGCGAATACATTTTGCTCTTATCTATTTTAGCTTCCGCTGTTTTTCTCTTTTTACTGATCGCCATTTTCTTTCAGTTTTGGAAGTGAAGGATTAATTTTCCCACGGGGCTTTACCATCAACAGTAAGACCCAGACTGCGGGCAGTGCCTGCTACCATGCGCATTGCGCTTTCGAGGGTAAAGCAGTTCAGGTCAGGCATCTTATCCTTAGCGATAACTTCTACCTGGTTCCAGTTCACCTTGCCCACTTTGCTGCGGTTAGGTTCTTTTGATCCTTTCTGTACTTTAGCGGCTTCCATCAGCTGAACGGCTGCGGGAGGAGTTTTAATTACAAACTCAAAAGACTTGTCGGAATAAACAGTAATGAGTACGGGAAGCACTTTTCCCATTTTGTCTTGCGTGCGGGCGTTGAATTGCTTGCAGAATTCCATGATATTGATACCCTTGGAACCCAGCGCAGGACCTACAGGCGGTGCAGGATTGGCCTGACCACCCTTTACCTGCAGCTTTACAAAGCCGGTAACTTCTTTTGCCATTTTTTTACGTTTTTTGGTGATAGCGTCCCAATAGTTATCGGAACTCCCAAATTCAAATAAGAACTTTTTGGGGCGGCAAAGGTAAGATTTCAGATTTGAAATTTCAAATCTGAAATTTGAAATTTTTAATTCCTTATAGAGTTGCGATCAGGTCGCCATTTTTCTTGGTTACTTTTTGCGGAAAAAGTATAGCTATTCTATTTTGAGGGTTATGGGTGCTTTTCGCTTCGGATGTTGAATTTGCAATTTGTTTGGTGCTTGTGATTTGTTTTTTGGTGCTTCTCCCTGCACCTTGTAACCTGCAACTTTTCCCAATTTAAAATTCTCATACCTCTTATCTCCCTAAAACTTCTTCCAGCTTATGGTGCAAATCCTGCCCCCTCAGGTTTTTTCCAATGATCCTGCCGGTGGGGTCGAGGAGCAGGTTCTGGGGAATAGACTGTATACCATATAATTTTGCCGCCGCGTTGTTCCACCATTGCAGATCGCTCACATGTGTCCAGGTAAGATTATCGTCGTGAATGGCTTTCAGCCAGACGTCTTTAGCCCCCGGACGGTCGAGCGAAACGCCGAGTACGGAAAAACCCTTAGATCTGTATTTCTGAAAAGCATCTACCACATTAGGATTTTCAGCCCTGCAGGGTCCGCACCAGCTTGCCCAAAAATCCACCAGCAGGTATTTCCCCCTCAGGGAAGAAAGGCTTACCGGGTTCCCTAAAGTATCGTTCTGCGTAAAATCAGTTGCCATTTGCCCAATGCTGGTCCTTTTGACAATATCAATCCTTTCCCTGAGCTGCTGCGCGGAGGGATATGCTTTTACAGAAGAGGAGAGCTGGTTGAACAGGGGATCAATTTCATCAAGATTTATTTCATTGCCTGCATATTGCTGCAATATGAGCAGCGATACGGCCGATGACGGGTTCGCACTGATAAAGGAACGGTACACGTTTTCCCTGATGCTTTTTTCCAGGAGGATACCCTGCTCCCCGATCTTTTTCATTTCCTCGGTATTGCCTTCTTTGCGGTACAGGTTGTACGCGGTTAGCAGTGCCTGCATACTGTCATTGAAGGGCCGGCTCAGCGATTCAAATTTTTTATAGTCTGTATGGGCAGGAGATCCTTTTACCTGCATATTGGAAAAAGAATCTGTGCTGGCCACCCTGATCCTGCCGGGAGTTAAAAAGACCGTGGCGAAATGCTTCTCCGCGTTGATATGCATTTCCTTCTCTGCCAACTCCGTTTTGTATTTTACCATCAGCCGCGACAGCACCGGTTCACTGATCTCGCCTGTAAACCGGTATTTTCCTTTTTGCACCTGTGCACTGTCGGTGACCCTGTTATTCCCCTCTATATAATACAGGTACACCCATTCGGCGGTATCTTTCATCTTTTTAAGCTTGCCCGAAATGATAAACCTGCTGTTCGTATTAGCCTGGGCTAAAACAAAAAAAGGCGTGAGGATGAATATTAAAAGTAAAAGTATGAGCCGTTTCATGAAAAAATGAGCAATTTGAAATTTCAACTTATTTATACTCCTGCAAATTACACAAATTTGATATGCCCGGCCTGTATAGCAGTGACGAGGAGCGCATTTACCTTCGGTGAGAAGAGTTCAAATTTTCGCATAGGCAAAAGTTCAACGATAAGCAGAAAAACGTAATTTAATAGCCATTATAGAACTACAAATAGTTATGGAGACAAAATTTTTCTCGCGGCGATAGCGGCGCCACGGCGGCGCCACGGCGAAGTATTTGTTATTGCTTTCTTTGCGCTCGCTGCATCTTTGCGTTCGCTGCGTGAAATCTTTATCAATATGCACGAGATGAAATGGAGCTGAGTAAAAGCGAAATTTTGAAATACTCCCGTGACGAGCGATCAGGGGTCAGCAGTGAGAGCGCAGATCCGTTTACTGCCAACTGCTTAGCCATAAACTTCGCCGGAATATAAATTCCGCCTTTACGAAATAATGTTGTTTTGTATCTTCGCCCATTACAACTTACTATGACTCGCAGAAACATAGGAAGGGAAAATATAAAAGAACAGTTTAAACTAAAAATTCATGGAACCGAACGTCTTGTCTATCATAATTGCTGTTGTATCCCTCATCGTGGGGGTGGCGGCGGGTAAATTTATTTTTGCCGCAAATACTAAAAAACAAATTGAAGAGACTGAAAACCAGTCAGCTAAGATTATTTCTGACGCTAAAACGGCTGCCGAAAACCTCAAAAAAGAAAAGCTGCTTGAAGCTAAGGAAAAGTTCGTTCAGCTAAAATCGGAGCACGATAAGGAAGTGCTCGAAAAAAACAAGAAAATAAACGATGCGGAGACCCGTATCAGGCAAAAGGAGCAAACGCTGAACCAAAAGATAGATAGTATTGACAAGCAGGTTAAGGAAAACGAGGTGATCAAGGAAAATCTTAACCGCCAGATAGAAGTGGTTAGCCAGAAGCGCAATGAGCTGGAAAAGCACCAGGAAGAGCATATCCGCCGCCTGGAAAAAATTTCTGCATTAACAGCAGAAGAAGCTAAAGCACAATTGCTCGAGACGCTTAAGCAGGAAGCCCAAACAAGGGCGCTTGTTATACAGCAGGAAATTATTGAAGATGCCAAACTGAGAGCTAACAAGGAAGCCCGTAAGCTGGTCATTCAAAGTATTCAGCGTACAGCCGCCGAGCAAACCATTGAAAATACGGTAACCGTATTCAATCTTGAAAGCGACGAGATCAAAGGTCAGATCATCGGCAGGGAGGGAAGAAATATCCGGGCCATTGAAGCTGCCACAGGCGTTGACCTGGTTGTTGATGATACACCTGAAGCCATTGTACTTTCTTCCTTTGATCCCTTAAGAAGGGAAATTGCCCGTATTGCATTGCAGCGGCTGGTTACCGATGGGCGTATCCACCCGGCCCGTATTGAAGAAGTGGTGGAAAAGACCAGAAAACAATTAGAAGAGCAGGTGCTTGAAATAGGAGAAAGAACCGTGATAGAATTAGGGATCCACGGTTTGCATAAAGAGCTGGTACGTATAGTGGGTAAAATGCGGTTCCGTTCTTCCTATGGTCAAAACCTGCTGATGCATAGCCGTGAAGTGGCCAATTTATGCGGTATTATGGCGGCAGAGCTGGGACTTAATCCTAAATTAGCCAAAAGGGCGGGGCTATTACACGATATTGGAAAAGTGCCTGATGAAGAAACAGAGCTGAGCCATGCTTTATTAGGCGCTAAATTAGCTGAAAAGTATGGTGAAAACCCGGCCGTAGTAAATGCCATCGGCGCCCACCACGATGAAATGGAAATGCAATATGTGATCTCCCCCATAATTCAGGCCTGTGATGCCATCAGCGGAGCACGGCCAGGAGCGCGCAGGGAGATCATGCAGCAATACCTGCAGCGCATCCGTGAGCTCGAAACGCTGGCGTTATCCTACCCCGGGGTAGAGAAGGCCTATGCTATACAGGCTGGCAGGGAATTAAGGGTGATTGCAGAAGCCGATAAAATGACGGATGCCGATAGTGAAAAGCTGAGTTTCGAGATCGCACAGAAGATACAAACAGAAATGACCTATCCCGGACAGATTAAAGTTACCGTTATCAGGGAGAAAAGAGCGGTGAATGTGGCAAGATAGGGGAGGATTCCAGGTTACAGGTTTCAAGTTTCAGGGTGTTTATCCTATCTCTTATGCCCTATCCCTGTACCCTGTGACCTGTAACACTCTCTTCACAATTTGTTTTGGTATTTCAGGTATCCGTTGCTACCTTTGCGTCCCTTAAAATTTGTAGCCATGAGCACAGCAGTACAATTTGTTCACGAGCAATTGACCTCTTCCAAAACATTCCCTAAGTTCAAAGCAGGTGATAATGTTACGGTTAATTATAAAGTAGTAGAAGGAGCCAAAACCCGTATCCAGGGTTTTAAAGGTGATGTTATTAAACGCCAGGGCTCCGGGCATACGGCTACTTTTACCGTACGCAAAATTTCAGATGGGGTGGGAGTAGAGCGTACCTTTCCCCTGTTTTCTCCTAATATAGATTCTGTTACCCTTAATAAAGTGGGTAAAGTGCGTCGCGCGAAGCTTTATTTTTTACGCAGCCGTAGTGGTAAAAGCGCCAGGATCAAGGAAAAAAGAGCCGGTATATAAGCTGATATTTCGAAAGAAGAAGAATATAAAAGGGGCTGTCTCAAAAGGGCAGCCTCTTTTTTTATAGGGAAAACAAAATG
>CAZREP010000030.1:0-35606 GCA_964599035.1 uncultured Terrimonas sp.
TATTAAAGTAATTGATCTCATTGAGCCTTATGCCAAGGGAGGTAAGATCGGCTTATTCGGGGGTGCAGGTGTGGGTAAAACCGTACTGATCCAGGAGCTGATCAACAATATAGCAAAAGGATACGGAGGTATTTCGGTATTCGCAGGTGTTGGAGAGCGTACCCGTGAAGGAAATGACCTGCTGCGCGAAATGATCGAAGCCGGTATTATGAATTATGGTGAGGAGTTTAAGCACAGTATGGAAAATGGTGGATGGGATCTGAGCAAAGTGGACCTGCAGGCCCTGAAAGACTCCAAGGCTACTTTTGTATTCGGACAAATGAATGAGCCTCCCGGTGCACGTGCACGTGTGGCTTTAAGCGGGTTGACCGTTGCTGAATACTATCGTGACGGGGATGGAAAAGGACAGGGAAGAGATATTCTTTTCTTCGTGGATAATATCTTTCGCTTTACGCAGGCTGGTTCCGAAGTGTCTGCCCTGCTCGGCCGTATGCCTTCCGCCGCAGGCTATCAGCCTACGCTGGCCACCGAAATGGGTATCATGCAGGAACGCATCACGTCTACCAAAAACGGCTCCATTACTTCCGTACAGGCGGTATATGTGCCTGCAGATGATCTTACCGACCCGGCGCCTGCAACTACCTTTGCGCATCTCGACGCCACTACGGTATTGAGCCGTAAGATCGCCGACCTTGGTATTTATCCTGCTGTGGATCCCCTGGATTCTACTTCAAGGATATTATCTCCCAAGATCGTGGGCGACGCACACTACAATTGTGCCAACAGGGTAAAGCTTATTTTACAACGCTATAAAGAATTGCAGGATATCATTAATATCCTGGGTATGGACGAACTGAGCGAAGAAGATAAGATGACGGTTTTCCGTGCACGTAAGGTGCAGCGTTTCCTGTCGCAGCCCTTCCATGTGGCAGAACAGTTTACCGGGCTGAAAGGCGTATTCGTGAGCATTGAAGACACCATCCGCGGATTTAACATGATCATGGATGGTGAAGTGGATGAATATCCCGAAGCTGCTTTTAACCTGGTAGGGACCATAGAGGATGCCATAGAAAAAGGTAAAAAATTAATGGCCGCCGCTAAAGGGTAAGCTCAAACTACTACACTATGGAATTAGAAATATTAACGCCGGAGCGTAAATTATTCAGTGGAGAAGTGTACGGTATACAATTACCCGGCATTACCGGGTCGTTTGAAATATTAGATAAACATGCGCCCCTGGTGAGCGCTTTAGGCAGCGGCAAAGTAAAGGTACTGAAGGATAAAACAGGAAATTCCGTAGCCTACCAGATCAGCGGTGGGTTCGCAGAGGTGCTGAATAATAAAGTGGCCGTGCTGGTGGAAGGTGCTGCAGAGATCTGATCTCAACATATCAGTTATATTTGACCCGGTAAGCATATTGCGTTTACCGGGTTTTTGATTTTAAGGGTATGCGGGTAATTATTCTTTGCAGGAAAAATATATTATGTCAAAAATACAGCAGTACCACACCCGGCTGGTTTGGACGGGCAACACAGGCAACGGAACAGGAACCTACACTTCCTATGAGCGCAGCCATGTGATCTCTGTAAAAAATAAGCCGGTCATACCTGCATCTTCCGATCCGCAATTCCGGGGAGACAGCACCCGGTACAATCCCGAAGAGCTGCTGCTAGCAGCTTTATCCTCCTGTCATATGCTGTGGTTTTTACATCTGTGTGCCGCTAATGGCATTGTGGTAACGGCTTATGAAGACGAGGCGTCAGGGGTGATACAGGAAGATGCCGATGGTGGCGGGCGATTCACAGAAGTGGTGCTGTATCCAAAGGTATGGGTAGCAACCGGTAACGCTAAAGTGGAAGAAGTAAATGCCCTGCATGCCGCTGCACATGAAAAATGCTTCATAGCCAATTCCTGTAATTTCCCGGTAAGGCATGAGCCGGTTTGCTTTACGGGAGAGGCGGAAGGTGGAGGGTGAGGGCGGGAGGGAGGTTTCAGGTCGCATGTCACAGGTTTCAGGTATCAGGTAGAAAGGTGTAGGGTAAAAGGTGAGAAAGCTATCGGCTGTCGGTATTTCCGCATTTTCAAATTGCCACACTTTCACATTCTCACATTTTCTTTATCTTGCAAACTTAATCCTGAGATATGTCTGATAAAAAAATACATGGTTTACAGTTCGGCAGACAAAATTATATGTGGATGGCAATCGGAGCCGGAGTAATGGTAATCGCCTTATTGCTGATGGCAGGCGGGAAAAGCCCTGACCCAAAGGTGTTTGACTACAAGGAAGTATACAGTACACGCCGGATTACCGTGGCGCCGATATTGCTGCTGCTGGGATTGATCATAGAAATGTACGCTATTATGCGTAAACCCCACCAGGGTGGTCAATAGATTTCCTGTAATGGTGAAAGAAAGGATGCGATGGAAGAGCCATCGCATTTTTTTAAGAAAATCATTGTTAATGTACTTATTTTATGGACGGTACGTTCATACTACCGCAACTCCCTATATTATTTCAGCCTTATGAGCATCATACAAGCTATTATTATTGCGATCATTGAGGGCATCACAGAGTTTCTGCCTGTTTCATCCACAGGGCACATGATCATTGCCAGCTCGCTGATGGGTATTTCGGGCGATGATTTTACCAAGATATTCGAGATCGCTATCCAGTTGGGCGCTATTCTTTCAGTGGTGGTGCTGTACTGGAGAAAATTTTTCGATTTCGCCAAATGGCAGTTCTATGTGAAATTGTTTATCGCTGTTATTCCCGCCTTGTTATTAGGGAAGCTGTTTTCCGATAAAATAGACGAATTGCTTGAAAGCCCCACTACTGTTGCGATAGCGTTATTGGTGGGCGGCATCATATTATTGTATATAGACCGATTGTTTAAAAACCCTGTGGTGAGCGAAGAAAAAGAGGTCAGCTATGGCAAAGCATTTATTATTGGTATATGGCAATGCGTGGCAATGATACCCGGTGTAAGCCGGAGCGCCTCGAGTATCATTGGCGGTATGCAGCAAAAGCTTACCCGTACCCTGGCGGCTGAATTTTCGTTTTACCTGGCAGTTCCCACTATGCTTGCCGCAACGGTGTATAAGCTTTTTATGAAAGATTATCCCACTCCGGACGGTGAGATAAAAGGCTATGAGATCGTGTTCAGTAATTCATCCAATACTGCTGCATTTGTTGTGGGGAACATTGTTGCTTTTATTGTGGCAGTGCTGGCTATAAAATTCTTTATCGGCTATTTGCAGAAGCATGGGTTTAAATTGTTCGGCATTTACCGTATTATTGTAGGCATAATATTGCTGGTCATGATCTATGCAGGTTATCTGAAATAACGCACCCCAAAACCCACTTCCGATCTTATGCAAACAGCCCCCAAAAAAGTTATTAACGGATGGGCAATGTACGACTGGGCTAACAGTGTATACAGCCTTGTCATTACCACCACTATCTTTCCGGCTTACTATGTTGGGATCACCAGCATGGGAAACAGCAACGGCAAACACTATATAGATTTTTTTGGCAGGCAGTTTATCAATACCTCCCTGTTGGATTATGCGCTGGCACTGGTATTCCTGCTGGTGGCGGTATCTTCTCCTATATTATCCTCCATAGCTGATTATCGGCGTAATAAAAAAGTGTACCTGCGCTGGTTCTGCTTTTTGGGGGCGGCAGCCTGTTGCGGGCTGTTCTTTTTTACGCCGCAGCGCATTGAATTGGGAGTGATCCTGTTTTCCCTGGCCGCGTTGGGCTACTGGGGAAGCCTGGTGTTTTACAATTCTTATTTACCCGATATCGCTGCACCGGAAGACCAGGACCGTATCAGTGCAAGGGGGTATGCATTGGGTTATACCGGCAGTGTGCTGCTGCAGATCATCTGCTTTGCCATTATTGTAAAGCCGGAATGGTTCGGATTAAACGGCAGCGATGGCACGCTTGGCGTGCGTATATCATTTTTGCTAACGGGCTTATGGTGGTTCGGCTTTGCCCAGCTTACGCTTCGCGTGTTGCCACTACCCAGCCTTAAGGAGCGGCGGGCTAAAAAAAATGTGCTCACCAATGGTTTTCATGAGCTTTCCATTGTATTCGGGCAGCTCAGGCAACTGCCGGTGCTGCGCCGGTTTCTGTTGGCTTTTTTTTTATATAGCATGGGCGTGCAAACCGTAATGCTGGTAGCGGCGGGGTTTAGCAAGAAGGAAATATTCCCCAAACCGGAAGATGAGCCCAGGCTGTTATTTACACTCATTCTTATACAACTGGTAGCTATTATCGGCGCCATTGTGATGAGCAGGATCTCAAAACGTATCGGCAACCTGAAAGTGCTGATCGTGGCAGTAATAATATGGATTGCTATCTGTATCTGGGCTTATTATATACAAACGCAAATACAGTTTTATGCGTTGGCGGCTTCGGTAGGACTGGTAATGGGAGGCATACAATCTATGAGCCGCAGCACGTACTCTAAATTTTTGCCTGAAACGAAGGATACCACTTCTTTTTTCAGCTTTTACGATGTAACCGAAAAGATAGCCCTGGTGATCGGTTTGTTTTCTTTCGGATTGCTTGAAGATGTAACCGGAAGCATCCGCAATTCGATCATTGCGTTAATTGTATTTTTTGTGCTTGGCCTACTTGCATTGCTCTATACCAAAAGAGCGGTGAGCAAAACAAAGGGGAAATAGCCTTTTTATTCTTCATAAACGGGCACTGACATTTTACTGTACTTGTTGCGGTATTCCACAGGAGTAAGTCCTGTTATTTTTTTAAACACATCCCTGAAGGCTTTGGTATCGCTATAACCCACATTATACATTACTTCTGTTACGTTTTTACGGCTTGATTCAAAGCTGCGTTTGGCAGCTTCTATCCTCACGCGCTGCATATATTCTATGGGCGTATTATTAGTGGCCTGCTTGAATCTTCTTTCAAAGCTGCGCCGGCTTACACTTACTTTATCGGCGAGCTCATGTACCGTAATTTTATCGGGGTAGCTTTTTTCAATAAAGTGCTGCACCTGCAGTATTTCCATGTCGTTATGATCTTTCTGCCCGGTAAAAATAGTAAATGCAGCCTGGCTGTTGCGGTCGATGTCAATGGCAAAGTATTTTGATGCGAGGATCGCTATGCTCCTGTTAGTATATTTCTCAAGAAGATAGAGCAACAGATTCCAGAGGGAGTTTGCACCGCCGCTTGAATACAACCTGCCTTCATCGGTTATTACCGACCCATCAACGATTTCTACTTCCGGGAACCGCTCCCTGAACTGGTTATAATAAGCCCAGTGTGTGGAACATTTTTTCCCGTTCGCCAGTCCTGTTTCGCCCAATAAAAACGCACCGGTGCACAGGCTGGCTACTTCACTTCCTTTCGCATACATTTGCTGTATCCAGGGAATGGCTTTTATATTCGCCTTTACCGCATTGTTTACGTCGCCATACAGGGCCGGCAATACCACAAGATCGGTCTTCCCGATATCTTTCAGCAGCCTGTCTGTTTTTATAATATATTCGCCATCATTGGCATCAACCGTATGCTTCATGCCAACATACTCCACGTCAAATAAAGGCTGGTTTCCCGACGACCTTAAAAAGTCGTTTGCTGTTTTGAATAAACGATAGGGCGGCGTTATCGCTTCTATAACGGCATGCTCGGGCACATACACAGCTATCTTTTTCATCGACCTGCTTTTAAAAATAAAGGTAGGGAATAATATTGGCGGGATCCACCCCCAAACTTGTCGTTTCCCTACAGCTTTCCATTCTGTTACCAGCCGCATCTTTGTGATATCAAAAATAATTCCATATGAAAACACTTAACCCGTATATCACCTTTAACGGTAACTGCCGTGAGGCGATGGAATTCTATCATCAATGTATAGGCGGGGATCTCAGCCTGCAAACACTGGGTGAATCGCCAGTACCACCACAATTACCCTTTAACATGAAGGGTGCGATCGTTCATGCCGAGCTGAAATGCAGCCATTTTGTGCTGATGGGCTCAGATATGGGTAATAACGAACGCCTGGTAAAAGGCAATGCTATGAGTATTGTGATCCATTGCAGCAGTGAAAAAGAGATCAGGGACTGTTACCATAAACTATTGGAGGGCGGAAAACAGACCCACCCGTTGAGCATTACTTTTTGGGGCACATTGTTTGGTGGTATTACCGATAAATACGGCAACCGCTGGCTACTGAATTACTCAAAAGAGTGAATAAGCTATTTCTAAACAATAAAACCATTTTGTTATGGCAACGCTCAATCCTTATTTAAATTTTTACGGCAGGTGCACAGAAGCAATGCATTTCTACAAAGACATTTTTGGAGGAGATCTCCAGGTAATGCTTGCGGGAGACTCGCCTGCTAAAGACCAGATGTCTCCCGAATTGCATAAGCAGGTATTGCATTCGCATTTAAAAAGCAGTACCATTGAGATCATGGGATCAGACATGGCGCCGGCAAAACCGGTAGAAGGCAACACCGTATACCTGGCGCTGATCTGCAATAGCGAAGATGAGCTGAAAAATTATTTCAGCAGGCTTTCTGAAGGAGGCAAAGTGGAGCAGCACCTGCAAAAAGCATTCTTTGGTTGGTTCGGGTCGCTCGAAGATAAATTCGGTAAGCACTGGATGTTACAGGGGTAGACCAAATAAACGGTAAGATTTTAGGAGGAGATAGCCACGAATTCAAGCGGTCCGCGAGTGGACTGATTTATGAATACAAGAGCCACGAATACACGAATAGATAATGCATTTTGATTCTTTATTCGTGCATTTGTGGCTATGTTTTCTTTTCTTGTACAGAATACACAGAATCTTAATGGTCATTTGTAAAATTTGTGGCAGAAGATAGCACCGCAGGCACCATACAAAATCCCTGCGGAAAATTTATCTTACTTTGCATGCAAAAAATTAAACGCAGGCTAAAACAGATGATGTGGATATCCATCGCACTGGTGCTTTTACTGGCAGTTGTCACTATTGTGTTTGTTAATCAGCCCTCTTTCGGAAAGCTGCCCTCCGGTGTACGGCTGGAGCGCATAAAACGATCCCCGAATTTTAAGAACGGAACATTTGTAAACCTGAGCCCCACTCAGCAGATCACGTCCGATAAATCGAAGGCTGCCCTCCTGCTTGGCTTTGCCTTCCGGAAAGTGAAGGATTTGCGGCCTGCAAAGCCCCTGCCTGCTGTAAAAACAAGTCTGGCGAGCCTTAAGCGGGAAGAGGATGTGATGGTGTGGCTGGGGCACTCTTCGCTTTTTCTGCAAATGAACGGTACCCGGTTGCTGGTAGACCCTGTATTGGTATCGGCATCGCCCGTGTCTTTCCTGAACAAGCCGTTTAAGGGTACCAATATTTTTAGTCCGGAGGATATTCCCGACGTAGATTATCTTTTGCTCACCCACGATCATTGGGACCACCTGGATTATCAAACGTTAAAGCAACTGAAAAGCAGGATCGGCAAAGTGATCTGCCCGCTTGGGGTGGGGGAACACCTGGAGTACTGGGGATTTGATAAAAGCCGTATCATTGAAATGGATTGGAATGAAAGTAAAGCGATGGATAACGGGCTCGTCATTCATTGTCTTCCCGCCCGCCATTTTTCGGGACGAGGTATTTTTTCGAATAAAACACTTTGGGTATCTTATATGCTGCAAAGCCCGTCGGGGAACATATACCTCAGCGGTGATACCGGCTATGATACCCATTTTGCTGCCATAGCCAGACAATTTCCACAGATTGATCTGGCCGTATTGGAGAACGGCCAGTATAACGAAGAATGGAAATACATTCACCTCATGCCCGGCGACCTGGTGCAGGCCATGAAGGAGCTTAAAGCTGCCCGGAATTTTACGGTGCACAATTCAAAGTTTGCGCTGGGAAAGCATGCCTGGTACGAGCCGCTCGTTAATATATCAGCAGCAGCCGAATCTGATTTGCTGAACCTGCTCACACCCGAAATCGGCGAACCTTTGTACTGGAAAGACTCCACGCAAAAGTTCAACAAATGGTGGGAGAAAATGATAGATTGAAATAATAATTTGTTCGATCTTACCTGCCGTTGGCACGGAGTACGGTGATCTCTTTTTGTATCTGGTCGTCGTAGGTTTTTTTAACGATGTAGTTCCATTTACGATCGGGCACATCCACAAAAAATACCTCGCCCAACTTGTGGTTTTTTACAGCGCTCTGCAATTCCCTGGGTACCATTTCTTCTCCGAAAAACCAGCCTGTATCGCCATGGGTATTGTTACCATCCATGGTATATTCGTCTGAAAGCTGCTCAAACGGAACTCCTTCTGAGATTTTTTGAAGGATCAGCTTCCTCAAGTTTTCAATTTCGGAAGGAGACAACTCAGCGCCGTCCAGGAAGATATAGCTTGCCCGGTAGTTTACCGATTCAGTCGATTCAATGATCTTATACGTGGTATAACCAATAGACAAGATATCACCTTTGGTGAGCTTCAGCAACCGCTGGTCTACACGGGATGAATCCTTTCCGTAAGTTAACTTGTATATCTGCGGCTTAAGCGCCTCATTGGCATCAACGAATTTTTGCGCTTCCTGCAGCGTAGTGATTTTTTCAAACTGCTCTCTCACGGTCAGTTGTGCAAATGCTGGGGCGGAGAAAAGGAGGAACAACCATGCAAAACCGGCTTTCATATCTTTACTTTTAGTTAACTATTAAAAACACCTCACTATTCCGGTGTACCGAGTGCCGGAACAGCCCAATGAAGATACTATTTTTTATAGTATCAGGGGGTGCAAGGCGCATTCCAAATTTTCGCAGGAGTTATTTTTATAAGCTCACTCATTAATATTACGTTTTAACCTTATAACCTTAGTAAGAGAAACCAATTGTTAACTCAACCTTATTACATTATTTGCATTGGCGTTGAAGGTAATAAGGTAGGACATGTCTGGTACAAACCTGTTACTAAGGTCATAAGGTTTTCAAACTTTACAATAAATCTTAAATAGCTGACATTATTTGTATTCCTGTTTTGGAGCGAAAACCTGAAATGCACCAGGGAGTGCATCACGGATTATAGGGCGCATTTCAGATTTTTGCAAGGTTGGCAACCATAGGCAGAATTAATTAATTACCGCTTCGTGTAAAGTGCCTAACTACCTCTTTCCTGTATTTCTCACCGATAGAAATCTCCTTTGTATTTATTTGTAACACATTATTTTTTATGGCTGTAATAGCGCCGGTAGCAACAATAAAACTGCGATGTACTCTTTTGAACTGTTGTTCCGGCAATAGTTTTTCGATTGATTTCATTGTCATGTGCTTAATGAAGGTGCCGGACGGCGTATATATCATCAGGTAATCTTTCCTCGCTTCTATGTAAAGTATTTCATCCAGGAAAACCTTGATCAGCTTTCCATCCTGCCTGATGAGCAGGAATTGCTTTTGTGCTTCCGGCTCCTGCCGGACGGTTTTTAAAAACTTATGAATGCTGCGCTCCATTCTCTCAAAGCTTACCGGCTTTACGAGGTAATCTATGGCGTCAAGCTCATAGCTTTCGGCGGCAAACTCCGAGTAGGCTGTTGTAAAAATCACCGCCGGCGGATGCTTTATAGAGCGTATGAATTGCAAGCCATTGATCAACGGCATCTGAATATCAAGAAATATAAGGTGAATATCCCCGGTATGAAGCAGCTCAAAAGCACTCGTGGCGCTTTCTGCGGTAGCCAGTAATGTAAGCTGGGGAAATGATTGCAGGTGTTTTTCAATAACCTTTCTGGCCAGCGGTTCATCATCCACGATCAGGCAATTATACATCATGAGAGCTTTAAGATTAAGTTGATTTCAAATTGTTTGTCTGTACTTTTTATCAGCAATCCATGTTTCTTCGGATACAGCAGGGTCAGTCTTTTTTTCAGATTCTCCAAACCAATACCAGACCTGCTGCCGCGTGCACCGCAGGCATTACTGTTTTTTATTTCAAAAGTAATTTCTTTGTTCTCTATAAGCATAGCCGCTTCTACCCACGAATGTCCATTGTTGCTGAACCCATGTTTGAAAGCGTTCTCCAACAAGGGCATAAACAACAACGGAGGGATATTGATCTTATGAGGATTCCCCTGAACCGTAAAAGCAATGGAAGCATTGTCTTCGTGCCGTATCTTTTCTAATGCGACAAAGTTTTCAAGAAATGTAATTTCCGTTTCCAATGACACGGTGTCTTTTTTCCCCTCATAAATAATATAGCGCATGATCTGCGATAGCTTTTCTACTATCGGGGCTGTTTTTTCCGACTGATATAAAGCAAGGCTATAAATATTGTTCAGGGTATTAAAAAAGAAGTGCGGATGCAACTGCGCTTTGAGGTAATTCAATTCCAGTTGAAGGTGCTGCTGTTTCAGTTGTTGCTTTATTTTCTCTTCTTTGAACATGTTAACAAAATAGGCAAACCCGGTAATGGCGAAAAGATTGATGAAGGTAAAATGCAGTGACTGATGCAGGTACGTCTTTTTATCCCAGTTGAATTTTGGATATTCCATCATATGCGGATCGTGTATTAAATCTTTTATCCAGCCAACCAAAGGAGAATATATTTCAAGAAAGACAATAAAAAGAAGCATCGCTAAAAGAAAAGCGACAAACTTCTTTTTAACTAAAAGAGGCGTTCCCCAGATATAAAAAAGATAATAGGCCAACATGGTGAATGGCAGGCTGCCCACCCGGTATTTGAATGTTACCCACGAATTGCCGCCATCTAAATAACGGCGGTACTGCCAATCGTTAAAGAACTGTAGCACAACAAAATAAAAAATAAAAAAAACCGGCACCATCCAGTTTACCTGTAACCTTTTCATAAGATTTGAAGCTAAATAAAAAAAGAAGAAGATGCGTTGACCTGATAATAATGTTAGCTTTTTTTAGACAAACACCCTTATTTTTTAGACAAACCCGGAAGGTGATTTTCTTGTCAAAAAAATAGAAGGTCTTGTCTAATTAATTTTACCGGAAGCGGTATGATGTTGATCTTGCAGCAGCACCGGAAAATACAAAAAATTGTTGTCCGGATTGCGCGGAAATATCCTTCCAGGGTCATTTTTATACACTCTTTTAAGATAAAGTTTTATGAAGTATTTATTAGGCATCTTATTTTCTTTTTTTGCAGTTGACGCCCATAGCCAGGATGAATTTTATGTAAAAGGTAAAATAGGCGGTATAGCCGATGGCGAAGTTGTTGTATTGTTTCGATACAGGGATGGTTCAATGGACGGAGTAAGTGCCGATACTATTTATAACGGAAATTTCGTGCTTAGCGATACTGCCTCTATGCCGGCATTGTACTGGATCAAGAGCTACGGCGATAAATTTCCCTCCCTGGCGCTGGATATCTGGGCAGCGGCAGGTATTACGGTTAATATAAGTGGTGAAGGTTACCTGCTTAAAACCTGGAAGGTGAAAAGTCCTTTGCGTGAGCAACAGGAAGAAAACCGCTACCTGGCGTTAAATATGGAGCAGTGGAATAAAGTGCAGGGATTGCAGATTTGGGAAGAAGCAATTCGCCGGCAGGCACGCAATGCAACCGGGAATGTAAAAGATTCATTGGAAGCATACGCAGACGTATTAAATGACCGGGAAGATTCAATCAGGGGAAATATTACCCGGAGAGAAATTGAATTATTGCAAAAATTTCCGGTCACGGATGTTTGGATGAACAAAATGTCTGCTCTTGCATTCGGTGTAAAACTATATCCCGAAACACCCAATCGTGAAGCCATTATGCAACTATATAGAAAAATTCCGGACGAGAAAAGAGCGACTATTATCGGAGAAAAGATCACCGCGAATTTGTTCCCTCCCACCATAGTAAAGCCGGGAGAACCTATGGCGGATGTTGCCTTATTGGATACTCAACTGGTTACACACCAACTGGCTGAGTATAAGCATAAAGGCAGGTATTTATTACTGGATTTCTGGTTTGTGAATTGCGGCCCGTGCATTATGGCAATGCCTGAAACAAAAGCGTTATCCGACAGCCTGAAAAATAAACTTACTATCATTGGTATAAATATCGACGAAACTAATTACTGGAAAATAAAATCAAAAGACAAGCAAATATCCTGGATCAATCTTAATGACAGTAAGGGAAGAGAAGGGCTTGCAAGCTGGTATGGAGTAAAAGCCTTTCCGCATTATGTAATGATATCTCCTGAAGGCATCATGCTGGATGCATGGATAGGCTATGAAAAAGGAGACTTGACAAAAAAGGTGCTTCAGTATATTCATTAAGGTGGTTCTCGCAGAACACTACCCGCTTTCAAGGTGGGCAGTTTTACCCTGTATTTTTCCATTTCCTTAACACATGCTATCTTACACCTGAGATGCGTCAAAGATTACTAAGATATCTTGCGAAAATAAACGAGTGGCGTAAGCAAAAGATCTCCAAGAATAATTTTTTGATTTTAGCTGCCGTGGTAGTGGGGGTTATGGGAGGGATCGCTGCCTCTGTTTTAAAACAGCTTACCCACTTTATTGCCAACTTCCTTCAAAACAGGCTTCACTGGGAATACAAATATTATCTCTACCTGTTTTTCCCGTTAGCAGGTATCATGCTAACGATCATGTATACCCGCATCTTTATAAGAAAAAGAAAATTCCAGCATGGCATTCCGGCTATTCTGTATAATATATCGCGTAATTCGGGCAAAATCGACCTTCATAATATCTACAGCCAGATCGTATCCAGTGCATTAACGGTGGGACTTGGCGGTTCCGCCGGGCTGGAAGCGCCGGCAGTGGCAAGCGGATCGGCTATCGGATCCAATATCGGCAGGTTTTTCGGCCTGGATTACAGAGAAACCACTTTACTGCTCGCCTGCGGGGCGGCGGCCGGTATTTCCGCGGCCTTCAACAGCCCGATCGCGGGAATGATCTTTGCCATAGAAGTCATACTTCCGCAATTTTCCATCCCTGCCGTCATCCCCCTGCTTATTTCTTCTGCCTTTGCATCGGTGGTTTCCAACATCATTTATAATGAGCCGCTTTTTGTGCTGGTAGCCAGGGACTGGGTGAGGGGCGCGCTTTGGTATTACATAGCATTGGGCATCATTGTAGGTTTTTATTCCGTTTTTTACAGCCGGCTGAACAGCTTTCTTTTTAACCGCTTCAGCCGCATCCGGAACGTATACACCAAAGCATGGATCGGTGGGATAAGCCTGGGTATACTAATCGCCCTGCTTCCTGCACTTTACGGTGAGGGATACATTACCATACAGCAACTGCTTGACGGCAACTTTGAGTCTCTTCTCGCCAACAGCCTCTTTTCGCAGTACCAGCATATCGGGTGGGCATTGGTGTTATTTGGTGTTTTATCGATGGCAGGCAAAACATTTGCCAGTATTATTACCATGGCAAGTGGAGGCAATGGGGGAATGTTTGGACCCAGCGTGGTAGTGGGAGGCCTGTTGGGATTCGTTTTTGCTTTTGGACTTAACCAGACCGGCTGGGTACACTTAAATGTAACCAATTTTATGATCGCCGGCATGGCAGCATCAATCAGCGGAGTGATGCATGCGCCGCTCACCGGCGTTTTCCTGGCGGCTGAAATTACCGGCGGCTATACGTTGATGGTTCCTTTGATGATCGTGTCTGCCATTGGTTATTTTATTAACAAGGCTACTTTGAAGTATTCTATTTACACGAAAAGCCTGGCCGAACAGGGAACCCTTTTATCGCAGGAGAACAAAGACAATGGCGTGTTAAGGAGCATCAAGCTGAAATA
The DNA here is from genome assembly GCA_964599035.1 of uncultured Terrimonas sp. Taxonomy (GTDB): domain Bacteria; phylum Bacteroidota; class Bacteroidia; order Chitinophagales; family Chitinophagaceae; genus Agriterribacter. The sequence goes on from CAZREP010000030.1 coordinate 13,757, forward strand.
TATCCTCGAAAAGGATTTTGTGATCCTCCATCCCGACGATACGCTTCAGAGCCGGAGGGCAGATATCATTCGTACACATCGCAACGTTTTCCCGGTAGTAGATCATGCGGGAGTGCTGACGGGGCTGCTGTTCAGCGACCAGGTGTTGGAATACCTGCTGAGTGAAAATGAGGCAAACCATAATCTCCTTGTTAAAGATATTGCACAGCCTGCGCAAAAAGTCATATCGGTTAATACACAGATGTTCGATGTAATGCAGATCATGGACAGCCAGGATCTGCGCGTGCTGCCCGTTGTGGATATGAATAATAAATATCTCGGCTTTGTTACCAAAAACAGCATCTTCAACAAATACCGGCTCAATTTAAAACGGCAGGGCGATTTCCTGCAGTAAGGTGTGATTATTTTTATTCAGTGCAGACTTTTTACTTTAATAAGGCATAAGCCATCAATACATAAAACCGAATAACCATAAAATTTGCATTTTGTTGTTTATATACTACAAATATGATATAATTTTGCTGTTTTAAAACAACAAAATATAAATATTAGTGAAGTTTTGAAACAGCATTTTGTTTGTGGAGATATAAAACTAATACTGGTTGTTGTTTTTCTGTTCAAGGGAAATATGCTTATGTGAGCCTTATGAGGCTTTACCTGCCCCACTGCCATTTTATTCCTCCCATAAGCCATTGCCCGGGCATTGGCGTACCCAACAGGTCGCTGTATTGCCTGTCAAAAATATTATCTGCCTGCACAAAAGCGGAGAAGGTCTTGCGGAAGAAAGCATATTCCAGCTTTATATTCATGATAAAATAATCGGGGGTAATGATCGCATTGATGGAGGAAGCAGACTGCTCCTGTCTTTTCTTATATAAGCCGTTGAGGCTCGCCGTAAAGTTATGACTCCGGAAGATTAGAGAGAAGTTGCCAAGGAAGCGGGCATGCGATGAAATGTAAAACGACGGAGCAGCATCGCTGCTCTTGCTGTTGAGCCATACCAGCCCGGCAGAAGCGGTGATCTGCTGTTCTTCGCTTAAAGTGTGGAAGTATTGTATATCCGTTTCAAAGCCGGAGGTGTTTACCTCGGCCACGTTTTTTGCCAGGGCATATACCGCCCCCGGCGAAAGGTTCTCTTTCCTCGGCATATCGTCGTACTCCGTATTGCTGTAATCGATCAGCCGCTGGTGGAAACGCTGGAAAAAAGTGGAAGAAACTTTCAGCTTCTCCTGCAGGAACCAATCGGCGCCGGACTCATAGCTGAAAGACCGTTCCGCTTTAAGTCCGGGATATCCCACTCTTTGCCCGTTGGGGATCGTGGTTTTATTATAGTTGTTGTACCGTTCGGTAAAATCGGCATCCCTGATCGTTTTTCCCGCGCTGCCACGGATCTGCCAGTTATTGACCCGGTAGGAAAGATCAACCTGGGGAACAAACTCGGCAGGGATCTTTTCAAACAGCACCAATTGTACCGAAGGGTGCACTGTAAAGTGTGGCGCCACCTGTTGCGAAACGGAAACGAAGGGCGCGGCCATATACAGGGAATGGTTACCCCGGTCATTGGAACGGATGATCTTTTGCTGGTAGTTCATGCCGCTAACGAGGGTAGTTTTGCTGCTGAGCTGGTTTTGATACAATAAGAGCGCCTGTACCACCTGCGAGATGTTTTTATTGGAAGGGGAAAGACTGTTGTACGTGAAACCATCCTCCACCCATTTAAAGCCGGCATCTAAAGAAAGGCTTTGCTTTTCGGTATGGTACGCTACCCGAAGTTGGTTCCAAAGCGAGGTAACTGCTTCCGTTGCCGTATCGGATAAGCTGGACGTATAAAAATTCTGTGCCGAAAAATCCCGCTTGTCGTATGCTGTACGGTATGCGATATTCCATCGGGAGTTGAAATGGTAGTTGGCCGACACCGACGCGGTGGTATTATGGAAAAATCCCTTGGTACCTCTTTGCTGTACTCCGCCTGCGTTATTGGTTAATATGCCGCCGCCGATGTTCAGGTTGTTTTTGCTGTAGAAGAAACCGGCGTCGGTATTCAGGAAGCCGTATTCGCCTGCTGAAACGCCTGCCGACACGCGGGTTTTTTCCTGGTTTTGTTTTGCTGCAAATGATTTGGTAATGATATAGATCACTCCTCCTACCGCATCGGCGCCATGCATGGCCGAAGAGGCGCCTTTCAGGATCTCAATTCGTTCTATTTCGGACGGAGCAATAGGAATATAACTATTGAAATGTCCCGTGTTAGGGTCGTTGAGGCGCATGCCATCCAGTATTACCAGCACCTGTTGAAAAGTGCCGCCGCGCAGCACAATATCACTTTGCGATCCCATGGGGCCCCGCATCTGGATCTCCACGCCGGGAACATAACGCAGAAGTTCATCTAATGAATGCACCGGCAGGTTTTGAATGCGATCTCCTTTTATTATTGTAATGTTACGCCCCGTTTCCGATGCTCTTTTCTGGCTTAAGGTAGCAGTTACCGTAACGGGGTCTAATTCGATCTCCTGTGCCTGAACAAAGGAAATAGTTACCAGCAAAATGGCAGTAAACGCTTTGGCAATGGTATTCATATGTGCGGCAAAAATAGTAAAAGAGCTCAAAAAAGGAGAGAAGTCCGGCTTTATTAAAAAATTTGAACGAAAGAAATTTGTGAAAAACCTCCACGACAAATATGCCACAGATGAACTATAAGACTGGTGTCTTGTCAATCAAATTATGTCGATATTTTGTCGTGAGACGGGAAACGGACTTTCGTGTCTCACCTTTCACGTTTAACATGGCACTAATGCTGTGTTAATTATAACATGTTGCATTGTACGGGTGAATGGGCAATTGTCACTCAATGTCGTTTCTTGAAGCATTAAATACTATTGTTGTGTCAACCCTGGCTTGCCGGGTGGGTTGTCTCACAGATCACACAGACAAGCACAGATAAAAGCAAAACAATCTGCGCAAATCCCTGTCTGTGAAAATCGGCGTTATCTGTGAGCAATTATGATATGATAATTTACAGTTGAAGCGGCACAAGTGTTAAGCCTGGCAAACGATTCACCCTCTCACGTTTCTCACCTCTCACTATTCACAAAATGATGCGGTATATTATGGTTAACATAACACTATATGCTTTAATCTGCATATCTGCCTGCGGCCGACAGGTCCGCGGCTAAAAAATCTAGGGTGGATAAGCATTCCCCCGTTTATCTTTGCGGTATGCACATAGATATTCTTACCGTATTACCGGAATTGCTGGAAAGCCCGCTTTCGCATTCGATCATGAAACGCGCAAGGGACAAGGGGTTGCTGAGCGTGGAAATACACCAGTTGAGACAATGGGCAGTGAATGCTTACGGACAGGTGGATGATTACCAGTATGGCGGTGGTGCCGGCATGGTAATGATGTGTGAGCCCCTGGTGAATGCTATTGAGCAATTGTCAAAAAACAGGACTTACGACGAGATCATTTATCTCACTCCCGATGGAGAGCAGTTTGATCAAAAAACGGCGAACCGGCTTTCCCTGAAGCAGAACCTGCTGCTGATCTGCGGTCACTATAAAGGTATTGATGAAAGAGTGCGGGAGCATTTTGTAACAAGGGAAATATCCATCGGCGACTATGTGCTGAGCGGGGGAGAGCTGCCTGCCGCTGTGCTGGTGGATGCGGTTGGCCGCCTGCTGCCGGGGGTGCTGAATGATGAAACATCCGCGCTTTTTGATTCCTACCAGGACGACCTGCTGGCTCCACCCGTATACACGCGTCCTGCCGAATACAGGGGATGGTCCGTACCGGAGGTGTTGTTGAGCGGAGATCCGAAAAAAATAGCAGACTGGCGTTATGAAGTTGCTTTGGAGCGTACGAGGGAGAGAAGACCGGATCTCATAACCGGGAAAGGGAGTTTGTAGTTTGAAAGTTTATAGTTTGGGCGTTTTTGGTTGAAAGCATTATTGTTTGGGGCATAATCTTAGGACAGCAATGATTTGAGTGTTTATAGTTAAGGAGTTTACAGTTTTTTGTAATTGATCGTTATCTTTCAGCTATGAGGCGAACTATCCTGCTTGTTCCGGTATTATCCTTTCTTTTTTTTACCTGTACCAACCCTGTCAGGAAAGCTCCTGCGGTAGAGAAAAGAGACACTACCATTACAGTATCGAACGCTTTTACACAGCTTTTTTTCGACAGTACTGCCCTGGAGCGATATATACAGCGCGAGACATACCCCGATACCATAGCCGACCGGTTTCGCAATTTTTACAATGCCCGCAATTACCAGTATGCCTGGTTTTTCAGCGACGGACCGGCAGAGCAGGCCTATATCTTCTTAAATATGCAGAACGATTATATTGCCTACAGCGGCGACAGCAGCTTATACAACCCGGTATTGCAGCAGGTGTTTGATACTTTAAAGAGCGGTGGTCGTTTTGTACCGTTGAGCGATAGTAACCGTTTGAAAGCCGAGTTATCGCTTACCATGCAGTTTTTCCGTTATGCTGAAAAGGCCTACCAGGGCGACCAGCATCTGAATACGAACGACCTGAAATGGTATATACCCCGGAAAAAAATAAATGAGGTCGCTTTTCTGGATTCTCTTATTGCACATAAGGGAGAAAAAGTTGCCAGCTACGAGCCGGTGAACAGGTATTATCAGCGTTTAAAAGAAAAGCTGCTGGACTATTACGCTATAGAAAAAACAACAGATTGGAAGCCGCTTATCAGCAACAAAAAGAAGCTGGAGCCTGGCGATTCTGCAGAGGTGATCGCTGCTATAAAACACCGGTTGTTCCTTTTGGGTGATCTGGGGTCTGCAGACAGTTCGGGTTTGTTTACAGATACGCTCAAAGCAGCAGTCAGGAAGTTTCAGCTAAGGCATGGCATGCAGGTCGACGGCGTTATAGGTGCAGCTACTCTCCGCAAGCTCAATGAGCCCTTGCAGGTGGCTATCCGTACTATGCTCATCAATATGGAACGGCTGCGGTGGGTGCCGGCGGAGGTCAGCGATGATTATCTTCTGGTTAACATCCCGGAGTTCAAGCTGCACGTGTTTGAAAATGGGAGGCTTTCCTTTAACATGGATGTGGTGGTAGGATCAACCCAGCACAATACGGTAGTGTTCAGCGGGGATCTGAAATATGTTGTGTTCAGTCCCTACTGGAACGTGCCGGTAAGCATTGTAAAGAACGAGGTCATGCCGGGCATGAAGAAGGATAAAAATTATATTGCCAGACATAACATGGAGATCACCGGCTATTCGGGCAGCATACCTGTAGTGAGGCAAAAACCGGGTCCTAATAATTCGCTCGGGAGGGTGAAATTTTTGTTCCCCAACAGCTATAATATTTATTTGCACGATACGCCCCAGAAAAGCCTGTTCGGCGAAACACGAAGAGCATTCAGCCATGGATGCATACGGTTGAGCGAGCCTCAAAAGCTCGCCGAATTCCTTTTGCGTGGCGACAGCTCCTGGACAGTGCCGGCTATAGTGGCGGCTATGAAGAGCGGGAAAGAAAAATACGTTACGATAAAGAAGCCCGTAAAAGTATTTGTTGGCTATTTTACCGCCTGGGTAGATTCAAAGGGTGAGCTGAACTTCAGGGACGATATTTACGGGCATGATGCGCGGATAGCGGAAAAGATGTTTGAGAAGAAATAAAAATTTTACAGGATATTGATCTTTTGCATTACGCCCGACTTATGTGTTTTACTGATGGGTATCATATTGCCGTTGATGAATAAAACGTTTTCCTGTATATCATTGATCTTGGTAAAGTTGACAATGTAGGAGCGGTGCACTTTCATAAAAACCTGTGGGTTCACTTTGGTTTCCAGGTTTTTGATGGTGTTGTGGGTGATGTATTTTTTGGCGGGTGTGATAAATTTTACATAGTCTCCCATGCTTTCAATAAAAAGGATGTCGTCGTTGTGCAGGCGGATCAGCTTGCCGTCTGTTTTAATGAACATATGATCCTGCTCTGAACCGCCATTCATCTGCTCTGTTTTCTTGCTTACCTTCTGCACCGCTTCCAGGAAACGCTGGTAAGTAAAGGGCTTCTTCAGGTAATCTGTGACGTTATACTGGAAGGCATCGTATGCGTATTCTGTTTTGGAAGTGGTCAGGATCACCTGCGGGGTATATACCAGCTGATCCAGCAGCTCAAACCCGCTTGCCCCAGGCATTTCAACATCAAGGAAGATGAGGTCCACCACGTTATCTTTCAGGAACTGCAGGGCATCCTCAGCATTGAGGAAATGATGAACAACGTCTACTACTCCTGATTTTTCGCAGAACCTCTTAAGGAATTCTGCAGCAACCTGCAGGTCTTCTACAATAATGCTCTGATACTTCATAGATATTGGGTATTGTGTTGTTTCAGTCTTTGTACCTCTTTTTCCGCGGCTTTTATGGCTTCAGCCGTTAGCACTTTGATGTGCTGAAAGTCTTTTTCGGCGGCTTCAGCCGTTTCAGACTGTGAGCAAACCTGCTCAAACGCTGCAAATTCGTTCATCATCCCGTCCATGCCTATATATCCCAGCAGGGGTTTCATTTTGTGGATCACTTTTTTCAGCCCCTGCATATCCCCGTTATGGAACCTCGACTCAGCCAACTGCTGCTCACTACGGAGCTGTTGTACAGATGATTCAAATACTGCTTCAGCCTGTTGCAGGTCATCTCCATATAATTCCTGCAGGAACGTGTTATTCAGCTCGGGCGAGAAAAGGAATACTATTTTCTGGTCTTCATTATACATGATCACAATTTGTATAGCGCCGGGGCGTTTAACCCTTTGCATTGATCAAATATTATTGAGGTAAAATCATCATCTCAGCTTATGCAAACGAACATTTTAGATAAATTAGTATCTTTTTGCTACAGTATTTTAAATAGCGGCATTGATCCTTCGAAGGGGCATGAGGAGAATAAGGAGGTGCAGCGGCTCATCATTTTTATTTTTTTCGGCATAGTGGTGAACCTTATTTCGGTGGTGATGAACGTGCTCCATGGACTCTATATCAGCATTTCGTTGAACCTCACCTCTGTTATTCTATTGTCAGTATGTTATTTCTTAAATAAAGATGGAAAGAGGGCGTTTGCCAAAGTGCTGGGCATCATTACCATCAATCTTTATCTTTTTGCCATAAGCTATGCCGAAGGGTTGAAAGCCGGAGAGCATATGTACTATTTTCCCTTTTTGCTGGCCCTCATCTTTGTGATCGATATCCGGAAGAATTATAAAGAGCTTGTCTTTACTTCCATCATAACTTTTATCACTGCTGCCCTGATCTTTATTGTGGCACCCTATGTAAGTAATGTGCAAACCATCAGCACAGAGCAATACAGTGCCGTGTTCAGCTCCAACCTCAGTCTTTCACTGGTGATCACCGCCTGTTTTACCTATTATGTGCTCAAGACCCTGGAAAACAATGAAGAAAAATTACTTGATGAAACGAGGTTCAAGGATACAGTGTATGACACTTCGTTGGACAGTGTATTCATTGTTGATACCCGCAGTATGGAGATAACCGGGTGTAATAAGAAGGCCATTGAAGTGTTTGGTTTGTCGGGTAAAGAGGAGATCGTTGGTACGTCCGCCCGGCAACTCCTGGGGGATATAATGGAGGAGCATATTGCAGTGCAGGGCAGGCAGCAGTTTACCAAAAAATCTCCGTGGTATGGCAATATGGATTTTGTGCGGAAAGATGATACGCCCTTTTTTGCGTATGTGAACATTGTTCCTTTCTCGCACCGGGAATATAACTTTTGTAAGATCAGCATTCTTGACATTACGGAGATCAAGATAGCCGAATTTGAAATATTGAAAGCTAAGGAAAAGGCGGAGAAAGCGGTACAGGTAAAATCCAGGTTCTTATCCAATATGAGTCATGAGCTCAGAACGCCTTTAAATGCTATTATAGGCACCACAAATATTATACTGCATGAAGAATATTTGCCATCGCAAAAGCAAAGCTTCGAAGTGCTTAAATATTCCTCAGAGCATATGATGCAGCTGGTGAACGATATTCTCGATTTCAGCAAAATTGAGGCGGGTAAAATGGTGTTGGAAAGTGCACCGTTCAATATAAAGTCCTTTTTACAAAAGGTAGTATCTCCTTTTAATACGCCTATTTCCGCAAAGAACCTGGCGCTTGAGATAAAGATTGACGATAGTGCCAACCTGGAAGTGTTCGGTGATGAAATGCGCCTGATACAGGTAATGAATAACCTCCTGGCCAATGCCATTAAGTTCACGGAGAAAGGCGCTATTACTGTTGAAGTGAAAACGGTTACGCTCAGGAGCCAGACTGCAGATATATATTTTGCAGTGAAAGATACGGGCATCGGCATTGCGCAAAATAAAATGCGGCAGATCTTCGAAAGCTTTATGCAGGCGGATATTGAAACCACCAGAAAATTCGGAGGAACGGGACTGGGGCTTGCTATAAGTAAAAAGATAGTGGCGCAAATGGGGGGCAACCTGCAGGCAGAAAGCAAAACAGGGGCCGGTAGCACTTTTTATTTTACACTTGGCTTTAAAATTGCAGCCCGGCAAAAATCGTATGTCGATGAAAATAAGCTGAATGGGCTCTCTAACCTGGAGGGAGTAAAAGTGTTGCTGGCAGAAGACAATCCCATCAATATGATCGTGGCTAAACGGTTCCTGCAAAAATGGCATATAGAAATAATAGAAGCAGAAAACGGAGTGAAGGCGGTGGAGCTTTTCTACCGGCACCAGCCCGACCTGCTGCTGATTGATCTTGAAATGCCTGAAATGGATGGAGCACAAACCGTTGCAGAGATCAGGAAAACGCATCCTTATATTCCTATCATTGCCTTTACGGCAGCTACCTATGAAAATATAAAAGAAGACCTGCTCAGCAAGGGTTTTAACGATTATCTGCCTAAGCCCTTTAAGCCCGAAGAACTGCATAAAAAGATCATGGAGTCCGTGTCTTCCGGGCTTGATGAACACAGGAAGGCGTCTTAACAACCGGATAGCAGTGCCACATTGTGGTAAACCTTCCGTTCTTTTCTATATACTTTACCGGCTAGTTAATTAGTGCTCTCCAGTTCTTTAATGTCGGGTGCAGTATTTATTTCAACTTTGCTAGTACTTAATTTTATATCCCCGGTCATTGGGTTGCTGGTGATCGTGCTATAGGGGTAAACAACTCCTTCCGGGGTTTTGCGGTAATCCGAGAAATTGGTGATCTGTTCTACCGGCTGTTGATCCACTTTCGTTTTTACAATATTACGGATCACATAGTAGCTGCTGGGGTCCAGATAGAAAATACTTTCATAATTTTCTTTGTTCAGTACGATCTTATATGCTGCTATGCCGTTAACGGTGTCTTTTCCCTCGTAGGTGGCGGTAAACCCCTTTTCCTGGTAATCGGTCAGTTCACTTCCGCGCGTTAAGGTTCCCTGTGCTGCTTTTACCGCAGCATCCGGTATGGGTGTGGCTTTCTGGGCGCCCATAAGCGGGTTGATGATCCACCCCCTGTCCTTACCAATGAAAGTGATCATTTTCTGGCCCTGGAATTCAACCTCCTGCCGCGAGGCCTCGCCATATACGATCCATTGTTTGGCCGGGAGTTGTATGCCCATTACTTCCATGTTGGTTTCGATGAAAACATCTTTCAGCGCTAACAGTCTTTCTTTCCCTCCGAGCGCGTTAATATAGCTTGTTTGCAGTTCAGTTACTGTTTGAGCCTGTGCACATACTGCTGTAATACCGGCAAACACTACCGGCGTTATGTATCTTATTAGTCCCTTCATTGATCTGTTTTTTATTTATGCCAAAAATAAGTTTTCCGGTTCGTTTATATTTCCCATTTATCATTTAAATTGTTATTGTATCCTTCATTACTGATCGTATGATGAATAATAATTACGTTAAGGGTCGGATTGTGGATATTGTGCAACGAACCATATACCCGGCGGAAGTCACTGTTGCAGGGGGTAAAATACAGCAAATACAAAGCATAGACGTTGGGCATACAGGTGAACGCGATCTTCCTTTTATTTTACCGGGCTTTATTGATGCACATATTCATATTGAAAGCTCCATGCTCGCGCCTTCGCAGTTTGCACGGCTTGCGGTGGTGCATGGCACGGTGGCTACCGTGAGCGACCCCCATGAAATTGCAAATGTATGTGGTATGGAAGGGGTGGAGTATATGATAAATGATGGCAAAAAAGTTCCTTTCCATTTTTGCTTCGGTGCTCCCAGTTGTGTGCCTGCCACGCCATTTGAAACAGCGGGAGCGGCGCTGCATGCTGCAGATGTTGAAAAGCTATTACGGAAAGACGACATTAAATACCTCAGCGAAATGATGAACTTTCCGGGTGTTTTGAACGGGGATGCGGAGGTAATGCAAAAGATAGCAATAGCGCACAGGCTGGGCAAGCCGATAGACGGGCATGCGCCGGGACTCAGGGGAGAGCAGGCCAAACAATATGCTGATGCAGGTATTTCAACAGATCATGAATGTTTCACCAGGGAAGAGGCGTTGGATAAATTGCAATACGGCATGCATATCCTGATCAGAGAAGGCAGCGCGGCAAAAAATTTCGACGCACTGGCAGACCTGCTGCATGACTACCCGGAAAGGATCATGTTTTGCAGTGATGATAAACACCCAGACAGTCTGGTTGAAGGACATATAAACCGGTTATGCGCCAGGGCTGCAGCTAAGGGGATTGATGTATATAAAATATTGAGGGCAGCATGCATGAATCCCGTTCTGCATTATAAGCTTGATGTAGGTCTGCTACGTGAGGGTGACAGTGCTGATTTCATACTGGTGAAGGACCTGTCGGGCTTTGAAGTGCTGCAAACCTGGATAAAAGGGGAGCTTGTGGCGGAGCGTGGGAAAAGCCTGCTGCCGGCTGTTGCAGAAAGCGAAACCATTAATAATTTTCATTGCACAACAAAAATAATCAGTGATTTTTCTTTCGCAGGCGCGCCCGGGTTTCTGCCGGTAATAGAAGCGCTCGATGGTCAGCTTATTACCAATAAGGTATTGCCCGGCCGTGAGCTGCAAGATGCCGATACCGTAAATGATATCCTGAAAATAGTGGTGGTTAACCGTTATGCCGATGCGCCTGTTGCTATAGCTTTCATTAAGGGCTTTGGATTGAAAAAAGGGGCAATAGCTTCTTCGGTAGCTCATGATAGTCATAATATAATAGCTGTTGGGGTAGATGATACGGCAATATGCAACGCCGTAAATATGATTATCGGGTGCCGGGGAGGGGTGAGCCTGTGGGCAGCGGATACCGGCAGCAGTGAACCGCTGAGCATGCTATTGCCGCTGCCGGTGGCCGGCTTAATGAGCGCCGAAGACGGGTATCTCGTGGCGGAGCGTTATGCGGACATGGATAGCGCAGCCAGGGCGCTTGGCTCGCGGCTATCTGCGCCTTACATGACGTTATCCTTTATGGCCCTGCTGGTCATTCCTCATTTAAAGCTAAGCGATAAAGGATTGTTTGACGGGGACAGCTTTAGGTTGATGTGAGGTATAAGGTGTAAGATGTAAGGTATAAGGTATAAGGTATAAGGTATAAGGTATAAGGCATAGGTGTTATACGTTCCACATCAGAGGAATACAAAGATACGGTCGCAATGGTTAATACGTGGCGTACGCTGCTTCGCTGTGCACGCTGCGAGAAATGATGGAACATGCAAAGCTGTAGTAGTGCAAACGTTATTTCCGCTGTGCTGCAAAGTATTGGTGGAAATAGGGGATGGTCTCAATGCCTTTATGGAAATTGAAAATATCAAATTTTTCATTAGGGGAATGCAGGTTGTCGCTATCCAGGCCGAAGCCCATGAACACGATCTTAACTCCCAGTTCTTTTTCAAAAAGTGCGCATATCGGGATGCTTCCGCCGCCGCGGACCGGCACAGGCTGTTTGCCAAAGGTGGTTTCAATGGCTTTAGCCGCAGCCTGGTAGGCCGGTGAATCAATCGGCGTCATGTAAGGTTCTCCGCCGTGATGAGCAATTGCCTTAACAGTTACTCCCGCTGGTGCTATATCTTCAAAATATTTCAATAATTTGGCAGTGATATCAGCAGACGACTGGTTGGGAACCAGGCGGGCAGATATCTTGGCATGGGCTTTTGCCGGCAAAACCGTTTTTGATCCTTCCTCTGTATAGCCGCCCCAGATGCCATTGAGCTCCAGGGTAGGACGGATACCGGTCCTTTCATTGGTAGTGTATCCCTTTTCTCCCCATAAGTCGCTCACTCCAAGGTCTTTTTTATATGCCTCTTCATCGAATGGAGCCTGGGCCATCAGCTTTCTTTCTTCTGTGGTAACGGTTGCCACAGCGTCGTAAAATCCGGGAATGGTGATGTGATTGTTTTCATCATGGCAGGAAGCGATCATTTTTGCGAGCATAGTAATGGAGTTGGCCACAGCGCCCCCATACACGCCGCTGTGCAGGTCGCGGTTAGGTCCGGATACTTCCACTTCAATGTAAGAAAGCCCCCGCACCCCTATGTCGATGGAGGGATTGTCCATGCTGATCATGGCCGTATCGCTGATAAGGATAACATCCGAGCTCAGCAATTCTTTATGTGAGGCAACAAATTTGGCCAGGCTGGGCGAGCCGATCTCTTCTTCCCCTTCAATAATAAATTTTATATTGGTGGATAAAGTATTGGTCTTGACCAGCATTTCCAGGGCTTTGATGTGCATGTAAAACTGGCCCTTATCGTCGCATGATCCACGGGCGAATATTCTGCCGTCTTTAATGACCGGATCGAACGGGTCGCTGTGCCACAGGTTAAGCGGATCGGGGGGCTGCACATCGTAATGACCATATACCAGTACTGTCGGAGCTGCGGGATCGGTTATTTTTTCACCATATACTACAGGATGCACTTCGGTAAAGAATATTTCCGCTTTGCCGGCGCCTGCTTCCAGCAGCCGCTGCTTTACCGCTTCGGCGCATACGACCATATCCTTTTTATGTTCGCTCCTGGCACTTACGGAAGGAATACGCAATAGGTCGAGCAGTTCATTTAAGAAGCGGTCTTTATTCTTTTGCTGGTAATCTTTCCATTCTTGCATGATCTTTTAATTTCAGGTGAAAAAGTACAGCGAAATTAGGGGTTTTTGTGTACCCTAGCCCTAAACCCCGGGCATTTCAAGTACGAAATTGTGTGCGTCTGCAAAATATAGCATATGCCGATGACCTTTTCAGCCGCAGGGTTTTCAACCTTCAAAAGGTGGGGAACCCTTTTTCGCCGGGTATATATCATTAACAGGGCAGGTACGCCTGCAGAATATGGGGATATGCCATGGCTTTTTGGGTAATGATAACCCTCCGCTCTGAATGCGTGCCCCACACATAGCCCGGCATTGTGATGGATATTTTTACATTTTATTAATAAGTGGCACAATACTTATACGGCCCGGTGCTTTATCTTCGCCAACGAATTGCAAGTCATATATCAGCCTTTGCTGGTCCGACCTTAATGTAAGGAAGGTTCCGGCAAAGGCTGAGCCAATTTTAGGGGTATGCATTACGCTTTTCCCCTTGCAGCAGTGTAAATACTGCAGACAATATAATATATACGATCGCCAGTCCTATCAGCAGAAATTTCAACGTTGCCATTACCGTAGTGAACAGCGACGTAAGAGCTGTGGTGGTAAAATGAATGGAGAAGATCATAAAGATGTTTTCCATAATATCGAGGAGCATTGCGATCAGGCTTCCGAAAGCGAGGAGTACACCCAGTCTTTGAATCCAGCCTGTTTGGTGATGAACGGAAAAATAGCCACAGGTGGAGTAAAGAAAAAGTCCGTAAAAAGGAATAAACAAAAAATCCAGCAGCATATTCAGCCGGAACGCGACTCGTAACGAATCCTTCCATGCATCGGCAATGGTTTGAGTGTGAACCCGGGCATAGCTGAACTCGAGCGAGAGGATGCCAGCCGGAGAAAAAGGGGTAATCAGCTGCTTTCCCTGCCATTGTAATATCAGCAGGAAGAAAATGGTTCCGGCGAAAAAAAATCCAATGATCTTCCAGTTAGTCATCCTTTGTTATGTAACGAAGGTTTAAAGATAACACATTCCATTGCTTTAGTGCTGCAACCCGCTCTGCGTTTTCGCCGGCTGCAGTTTTTTGATAAACGAACGGATCCCTTTAAACAGGCGGTAATAAAATTCTTTATTGAACAGTTGGGAATCGTGCATGGCCTTATAGGTAAAAAAGATGCCTACAGGCAGCAGTACCAGCGTGGAAAGCCACATGCCCCAGAATGCGGAAGTAATATCTTCCCTCACAAACTTTTCACCGAACATGTTGAGCAGGTGAAAGATGAGAAAGAAAATTACCGCTATTACGAGGGGCATGCCCATCCCTCCCTTGCGGATAATGGAGCCCAGGGGTGCACCTATCAGGAACAGCACGACGCAGGCAAGCGATAAAGCAAATTTTCTGTGCCATTCAATAAGGTGAAAGCGCAGGTTCTTTTGCTTCATGCGGGCCTCTTCCACTATGATGTCCAGGCTGTTCTTCTGGCTGCTTACCTGGTCAATTGCCCTGGTGATCACCGTTCTTCTGGCAGAATCAGGAAGCAGTTGGGCGTACCATATCCCTTCGGGCGGAGCCAGCGCCGAAACGACACTTCTCTGGCTGTAACGTGGTGATTTTGGTGCTATTGGCCTATCAGCATCCCGGATTTGTATAGATTCGGGGGGTACAACAACTTCGGGGACCGGCTGGTTTTTTTTGTGAGGAAGGATCTCACGTTTTACAAAAGTATAGTTGATGCCTACTTCTCTGTCGGTTTTCTTTTCAATGTCTGCTCCCGAAATGATTTTGAGCGAATCGATGGTCTTGTCCAGTTGCCTTACATTAAGCATTCTGAAATTGTCTTTAAAAAGGCTGTCGGGTGTTTGCATCATTTTAAATGAGCTCAGGTCAAATACTTTTTTGTAATTTTTGAAGCCCAGCCGTATATAATCGGTATTGATCGTGTAGGAAGGTCCGCGCTCTTCATAGCGCCATCCGTTTTCCAGGTAAAATTCAAGAAATTTTTTATCGGGGCTGATGTTCATTTTGCCGTGCTCTGCAACGATAATATTGTCCTGCAGGTTGTAATTCCTTTCAAAGATGATGACATTATGAATGGTAGTGTTGTCTTTGTCTTTCTTTCCGATCTTAATGGTATAGCCTTCAAACTCCCTGAAAAACACCCCTTCTTTAAGATTGAAGGCGGGTTTAGCCACGGTTATATCGTACAGCAATGTCTGGAACTTCAGCTGCGCCACGGGAATGACATAATTGGAGAACAGGAAGGCGATAATGGAAATAAGAAAAGAAATAATAAATAAAGGGCGCATAAAGCGCAGCAGCGGTATGCCCGCTGCTTTTATAGCTACGGTTTCAAAGCTTTCTCCCAGTTTGCCGAAAGTCATGATGGAAGATATCAGTACTGCCAATGGCAATGCCAGCGGTACGGCAGTAGCGGTAACGTAGCTGGTTAAACGTGCAATGGTGAAAAAGTCGAGGCCTTTCCCCACCAGATCATCGATGTATTTCCAGAAAAATTGCAGCACCAGCACGAAGAGCGTAATAAAAAAAGTGACGACAAACGGGCCTACAAAGGTTTTAACGATAAGCGTATCTAATTTTTTAATCACGGTTTGTGCGCTTGCTGTTTTATACTGCTATAACTTTAGCCGATGGATCGTGCAAAAATACAGCTTTCGGCAGATGAACTGCGCCTGGTTACGGATGAGCAGTTTATTTTAACAAAGAACCGCGTTATGGGAAAAATATCGGATTTCTTTGGCTTGCTGGCCAATCACTACAAAATGATGGCTGCGGATATTATTCCTCCCGGTATCAGGCAACATCCCAAAGTTTCACGCGGTGAAAAATATAACGGATTGCCCTATGTGATACTGGATTATCCGAAGCATTTCGCCAAGGATGATATTTTTGCCATCCGTACTATGTTCTTATGGGGGAATGATTTTAGCATTACCCTGCACCTGAAAGGGCAGTATAAGCTGCTTTTTGAACGTGTGCTTTTTAAAAATACAGCCTTATTAGGGCAGCACGGGTGGTATATGCAGGTATCCGGTGATGAATGGCAGCATCACTATGCTGCTGTTACGCATCAGCCTGTTGCCGGCATTGCAGCAAACGGGCTACATACTCTTATGAAAGATATGCCTTTTATGAAACTGGTATGCTATTTTTCTTTACAGCAATGGGAAGATGCAGAGCAAAAATTTTCAGAAAGCTTTTTCAATATCATCAGCGCGTTGGGTTTCCGGTAGCCTGCCTAAGCTCCTATACGGTGAAATAATTCTTTTACCTGATAATCCCAAAGACGGCTCTGATCGGCGATCTCCTTTTTTTCGGCAAAATCCTTAATGACCAGTATGGTTTGATTGGTGACCTCCGATTTTTCGATGCTGAATTCGAAGTACTCCTCTTTGGGGGCGTGCAGCCAGTGAAAACGGATGAATTTATTTTCTTCTCCTTCCACTACTTTCGCTTTATCTGTAGAGCCTTCCCACGTAAAACTGAATATCATATCCCTTTCATCTACCTTATCGGCGAACCATTCCTGGAGCCCGGCGGGGGTGGAGAGAAATTCATACAATATGGAAGGGGAGCAACGAACCGGGTATTCCAGCGTATATAATTGTTTTTTACTCATTTGTCAGTCTGTTAGTCATTATTCATGATAGCCTGCAATAATATAAAAATAATAGAAGCGTCAAAGTTTTTTAGGGAATATTTTTTCTTTAGACGGGAGGGGTAACAAAATGCCCGGCAGGCTAATTTTTCTGTAAAGTGCCTGATCTTCAGGTAATAATATTTTTTTCTTATACCTGCTATTTTCTTAAATTGCCTGGGAAGTGCAATTTCTTTATGGTAGCCAGCGTTTTATGGAGCAAATCCGTATGTATATGATCTCTTTTAAACCTCTTAAATATTCCTGCATATGAGTATGCGTCAACTCAAAATCACGAAGTCCATTACCAACCGTGAATCACAGAGTCTTGAAAAGTACCTGCAGGAGATCGGAAGAGTAGAGCTGATCGGTCCTGAAGAAGAAGTTAAGCTGGCAGCTTTGATCAAGCAGGGAGACCAGAAGGCGCTTGACCGGCTTACCAAGGCCAATCTGCGCTTCGTGGTTTCTGTGGCCAAACAGTATCAAAACCAGGGCTTATCGCTTCCGGATCTTATCAATGAAGGCAACCTCGGTCTTATCAAGGCGGCTCAGCGTTTTGATGAAACAAGGGGGTTTAAGTTCATTTCTTATGCCGTATGGTGGATCCGCCAAAGCATTCTGCAGGCGCTGGCAGAGCAATCGCGTATTGTTCGTCTGCCGCTTAACAAGGTAGGGCTTACCAACCGGATCAATAAAGCTTTCCAGCAATTGGAGCAGGAGTACGAACGGGAACCCTCTGCGGAGGAGCTTGCGGAGATCCTTGAAATAGACAGCGAAGAGATCGCCGCTACACTGGGGGTAGCCGCAAGACACGTAAGTATGGACACCCCTTTGTCCAACGGGGAAGACAGCACGCTGGTGGATGTAATGGAAAATCCCAATGCCGATAGCGTTGATCTCAAAATAGCTCATCACGAATCGTTGAAGAAAGAGATCGAGCGTTCATTACACACTTTAACCGACCGCCAGCAGGATGTGATCCGTTTTTTCTTTGGCATTGGTTCCGATAATCCCATGAGCCTTGAAGATATCGGGGAAAGGTTTAATCTTACCCGTGAAAGAGTGCGCCAGATCAAAGATAAGGCCATCACCAAGCTCAGAACAACCTCGAGGTGCAAGCTTTTAAAAACTTATTTAGGCACATAATTCTACGCTTCTTTACTTAACTTTGCAGCGTTTTCAGAAGTGAACAATCAGGTACGGTTCACTTTTTTTATGTGATTAAATAAGCAATCATCATTATGTTTGATTCGTTGTCTGAACGGTTAGATGCAGCTTTTAAACAAATAAAGGGCGAAGGCAGGATTAATGAGCTGAATATCGCCAATACGGTGAAGGATATACGCCGTGCGCTGGTTGACGCCGACGTGAATTATAAGATAGCAAAGGAGTTTACCGATACGGTAAAAAACCGGGCGCTTGGTGAAAAAGTGCTTACCGCTGTAAGCCCGGGTCAGTTGATGGTTAAGATCGTAAAAGACGAGCTTACGGCATTGATGGGCGGACAGGCAAGCGAGCTTGCTGTTAACGGCAATCCGGCTGTTATTTTAATTGCAGGGCTGCAGGGTAGCGGTAAAACCACGTTCAGCGGTAAGCTGGCCAATTATCTTAAGATAAAAAAAGGGAAGTCCCCTCTCCTTGTGGCGGCGGATATTTATCGCCCCGCGGCAATCGAGCAACTGAAGATACTCGGGGAACAGATCCAGGTAGAAGTATATAGCGAGCCCGAAAATAAGGATGTAACGGCTATTGCACAAAATGCGATAAAGGAGGCGAAAAGCAAAAATAAAAATGTGGTGATCATAGATACCGCCGGGCGTCTGGCGGTAGATGAGGCGATGATGCGGGAAGTGGAGCAGATCAAAAATGCCGTAACACCGCAGGAGATCCTTTTTGTGGTAGATGCCATGACCGGGCAGGACGCGGTAAATACGGCTAAGGCATTTAATGACCGCCTTGATTTCAGCGGCGTGGTGCTCACCAAGTTAGACGGCGATACCCGGGGCGGAGCAGCGCTTTCCATCAAATACACGGTAAAAAAGCCCATCAAGTTTACCAGCAGCGGGGAAAAGCCTGACACCCTGGATGTGTTTCATCCCGAAAGAATGGCCCAGCGTATTTTAGGTATGGGCGATATTACCACCCTGGTAGAAAAGGCACAGGCGCAGTTTGACGAGGTACAGGCTGCAAAGCTGCAAAGAAAGATGCGGAAGAACCAGTTTGACTTCCAGGATTTTTTGGAACAACTGCAGCAGATTAAAAAAATGGGAAACATTAAAGACCTGATGGGGATGATACCGGGTGTGGGCAAAGCCGTTAAAGATATTGACGTAAGCAATGATTCGTTTAAAGGAATAGAGGCCATTATCAATTCCATGACGCCTTTTGAAAGAGCTAACCCCGATGTGATCAATCCCGGCCGAAGAGCCCGTATTGCAAAGGGAGCAGGAAAAGATATTACCGAAGTGGCCCAGTTCATGAAGCAGTTTGAGCAAATGAAACAAATGATGAAAATGATGAATAAGATGCCCATGGGGCGGATGGGTTTGGGAAAACGGTGATTTTTTGTACTTTTAATTTTTGTAAATAGTTTGCAAGACTTATCTTCGCAAGCCTTAAGAAAGAATCCATTATGTATCACCCATTTAAAATGTTTATTTTTTATGGCTGTTAAAATCAGACTACAACGTCACGGGAGCAAGAAGAGACCCTTCTATTTTATAGTGGTAGCCGATGCCCGTGCGCCAAGGGATGGAAAATTCATCCAGAAGATCGGTACCTATAACCCATTAGGGCAACCTACCGCAGTTCAGTTAGACAGGCAAAAAGCGCTCGACTGGCTGCAAAAAGGGGCTCAGCCAACAGATACTGTTCGCCGCATCTTATCTTATAAGGGCGTTTTGTATCTTAAGCATTTACTGCGCGGTGTAAGTCTGGGTTTATTTGATGAGGCAACTGCTATGGGCAAGTTCCAGAAATGGCACGAAGAACATGAGGGCAGCATCAGAAAAAAACAGGAGGAAGCTGCTAAGACCAGAAGGCCGAGAAGGCCGGTTGCGCCCAGAAAAACTGAGCAAAAAGAAGAAGGTAACTGATCATAAAGTTGCTTTACCTGAATGAAATGGCCTTGCTTTATGCAGGGCTTTTTTTTATTGACCATTTATGATATCCGTAAAGCGCCTGCATTGCTGTAATGCCCGAATATTTTAAAATAGGTAAGATCGCTGCGGCGTTCAGGCTGGAGGGTGAAATGATCCTCTTGCATAGCCTCGGTAAAAGAACTTCGCTCAGGGGGATAGATGCTGTTTTTATAGAGAATGGCAAGGATGCTTTCTTACCTTATTTTGTAAAGTCGTCGCGTATCAAAAGCGAAAGGGAAATATACCTTACACTGGAAGATATTACCTCCCGTGAAGCAGCGTTAAAAATGATACAAAAAGAAGTGTGGATGGAGGAGAAAGATTTCAAGAAACTTGCTTCCGGCTCAGCGCCTATCACTTTGCTTGGCTACCATTTAATAAACAAACAGGAAGACATTGGTGAAATAGAGGAGATCATTGAACAACCTCATCAGGTACTGTGTAAAATTTTATATAGGGGAAAAGAAGTGCTGATCCCCCTTCATGAACAAACGCTGCAAAAAGTAGAGCATAAAAGCAGGAAAGTGTTTGTGAGCCTGCCCTACGGATTACTGGAAATGTATACCGGCGGCTAGTGGCATGTTAATTATAACATGCCGTATAGTCCGGGTGAATGGGCAATGGTCAATAGTGAATGGATTCACTATTCACTCATTCACTATTCACGAAATGGTGCGTATATTATGGTTAACATAACTCTATTTTGTATTGGCCTGATAGTTGCTGTTCAATATATAATGGTTCCGGTTGGAAAAAGATTGATTCAGACATGAGAAAAAAAAACAATCAGGGGAGTATCATTACCCTGCTGCTGGTGATTGTTGCTATTATAATATTACATGCGTGGCGTGATCTCAGGGAAGACAATAAAGAGAAACGCTTAGATGACGCAGCATTAACCTGGGAGATTAGCCACTACTAAGGTCTCGGGTGTGAGGTGTAGGGTATAAAGTGTAGGGTTGTGAAACGATAGACGATGACCCTTGCAACTTGAAACTTGTAACCTGCGACTTGCAACCTGTACTCATTCTACTATTCACTTCTCACCTGTAAAGATGATATAGCATCCTACAGTTTACTCCGCAACAGTTCTCTGCATATTTTTTTTACGATCCCCGGACCTTCGTAAATAAATCCGGTCCAAACCTGGATAAGCTGTGCGCCTATATGGATTTTTTCGAGCGCATCCTTTCCATCAAAGATGCCGCCGCTGGCTATAACAGGTAAGCTGCCACCTGTTTTCTGAACGATATATTGTACCACCCCGGTGGAACGTTTTTGTAGCGGTTTTCCGCTCAATCCGCCTGCACCGATCTCTTTAATGATTCGCGGTGATGTTACAAGCCCCTCGCGGCTGATAGTGGTGTTGGTGGCAACCAGCCCGTCGAGTTGTACTTCAAGCGCAAGATCAATCACATCATCAATCTGTTCCCATGTGAGGTCGGGAGCTATTTTCAGGAACAGGGGCTTCGCCTCCTGCTTTGAACCATTCACTTCCTGCAGACTTACCAGTATTTTCCTGAGGGCGTCCTTTTCCTGCAGCTCACGCAGGCCCGGCGTATTGGGAGAGCTTACATTCACTACAAAATAGTCTACATGATCAAACAAAGCATTAAAGCAGGCAACATAATCCTTCCATGCATCCTCATTGGAAGTGGATTTGTTTTTGCCGATATTGCCACCTACTATTAAAGATGATCTGTTTCCGGAAGCTGCCTGCCTGTTTTTCCATTGACGCAATCTTTCTGCGATAACGGCAGCCCCATCGTTATTAAATCCCATTCTGTTAATGAGCGCTTTGTCTTTTGGCAGGCGAAACAGCCTTGGCCTGTCATTTCCCGGCTGCGCTTTTGGGGTAACCGTTCCTATTTCCACAAACCCGAATCCCAGGCAATCCAGTTCGCGCAGGTATTTTGCGTTTTTATCGAAGCCGGCTCCCAGTCCCACCGGGTTGGAAAAATGAAGCGGGGTATACCGGGTACGGAAAACTGTTGCTAAAAGATTG
>CAZREP010000031.1:0-35595 GCA_964599035.1 uncultured Terrimonas sp.
CGGCGAGCCTTTTGAAATGGGCTCTTCCCGTCCGCTCGACTTCGGGCACTGGAGCGCTCATAAGGCAGAGCAGCTTTCCGGCTTTACCATCCGTCATGGGGAAGCAGTGGCAATGGGTATTGCCCTCGATAGCGCCTATTCTTTTTTTTCAGGCAGACTCAGGGAGGCTGATGCGAGAACGATTGTTGACGTGCTACGATCACTGGGATTTTCGGTTACTCACCCTCTGATGGAGATACAAAATGACGAAAGCCCCGTACTGAAAGGATTGAATGAATTCAGGGAGCATTTGGGCGGGCAATTAACAATAATGTTGCTTGCCGCTGTCGGGAAAGGCGTTGAAGTACATGAGCTGGATACTACATTGTTACAAAAAGCCGCGCAATGGCTCAAAGCATGTTAAGAAAGTATGAAAACAGCATACGGTCATCTTACTTACTGCACCAATATACATGCCGGTGAAAGCTGGGAGGAGCATTTCGGGCAATTACGGGAGCATGTTCCCGCTATAAAGAAGCAGACATCACCTAATGACGCTTTCGGCATTGGCCTGCGCCTGTCGGACAAAGCGAGCACTGAGCTTATAAAAGAGCATAACCTGGAATCGTTCCGCCAATGGTTAAATGATAACAACTGCTATGTTTTTACCATGAACGGGTTTCCTTACGGAGGATTTCACCGTGTGGCAGTAAAAGACAAAGTACATGCACCCGACTGGACCACTGCCGAACGGATGAACTACACGATAAGACTGGCCAGGATATTAGCACAGCTCCTGCCCGGGGAAATGGATGGAGGCATTTCCACTTCTCCTTTGACATACAGGTTTTGGTACACCGAAGAACAGTTACCAGGTGTTTTTGAAAAATCAACCATGCATTTATTGCAGGTGGTTGACCAGTTGATCCAGATCAAACAAACCACCGGGAAACTGATCCATATTGATATTGAACCAGAGCCCGACGGGCTGCTGGGAGAGGGAAACGCGTTCATAGAATGGTATACCCGCTACCTGCTGCGGCTGGGAATACCTTATATCGCCCAATGCTTTGGGTGCAGCGAGGCGGCGGCGGAGCTTCATATAAAACAGCATATTCAGCTTTGTTATGATGTATGCCATTTTGCTGTTGGCTATGAAGACCATGCAGCGATGATCCGGCAATTAAAGGAGCTTGGTATTAAAACCGGGAAGATACAGATCAGCGCCGCGCTGAAAGCAGAACTGCCCGACAATAAAGAAAAGCGGGAAGCAACAATAGCGGCCTTTGCCCGGTTCAACGAACCCGTGTATCTCCATCAGGTAGTGGCTTTGCAGCAAAATGGGCAGTTGAAACGATATGCCGATATGCCCGATGCATTAGGAGATGCAGGCAATGCTTCCACAAAAGAGTGGCGTGCACATTTTCATGTTCCGCTTTTTGTGGAAGGATATGGTTTGTTGCAATCCACCCGTAACGATATTGAAGAGGTATTATCTGTTCATCGTGAACACCCGTTTACCTCACATCTCGAAGTAGAAACTTATACCTGGGAAGTGTTGCCGGAACAGGAAAAGCTCCCGCTTACCGCTTCTATTATTAGAGAGATAGAATGGGTGAAAGGGATGGTGAATAGTGAATGGGGAGAAGGAAAAAGTGAAAGAAGTGAAGAATGATAGTTTATAGTTTTTGGTTTCGGGTTTATTGTTTAAAAAGTCCGAATATGGAACCCCGAATGTTCGGGGCGAAATCCGAGGGAAAGCACCAAGAACCAAATGACAAGCATCAAATAAACCCCGAATGTTCGGGACAAAATCAGAAATCAACATCCCGCACGTGCGGGAAGATATCAGAAATCCGAAGTAGCTGTCAGTGATCAACTATGCCTGGAACCTGAAACTTGAGACCTGACCCCTGAAACTAATTAATTGCCCATGCATAAAACCGTTGTAATAGATATTGTGGGACTTTCTTCCAGCCTGATCGGAGAGCATACACCTTTCCTGAAGCGCTATGCAGCTGAGAAACATATCCATACGATTAAACCTATGCTGCCTGCGGTTACCACTGCCGTGCAATCTACTTATATAACAGGAAGATGGCCACAAGAGCATGGTATAGTAGGCAATGGCTGGTACGACCGCACGGATTGCGAGATCAAATTCTGGAAGCAATCCAACAAGCTGGTACAGGCGGAAAAAATTTGGGAGAGAGCAAAACAGGCCGATTCCGGTTTTACGGTAGCTAAAATGTTCTGGTGGTATAATATGTATTCTACCGCAGACTATGCGGTAACGCCACGACCCAACTACCTGGCAGATGGCCGTAAGTTACCCGATTGCTATTCGCACCCTGCGGAACTGAGGGATGAGCTGCAAAAAGAACTGGGGCAATTCCCGCTGTTTTCTTTCTGGGGTCCCGGTTCCAACATCAGATCTTCGCAATGGATTGCAGATGCATCTTTATATACCGATCAAAAATACAACCCCACGCTTACGCTGATTTACCTGCCCCATTTAGATTATTGTTTGCAGAAATACGGTCCCGATCTCTCAAAGATAAGTGCGCATTTAAATGAAATTGATAAGGTAGCTGAGCAACTGGTACAGCATTATACTGTTAAAGGTGCCAGGATCATTATCTTATCCGAATACGGCATTACACCGGTAAATCGTCCCATCCATATTAACAGGATATTACGTGAAAAGAACCTCCTGGGTATAAGAGTGGAACGGGGGCTTGAGCTACTGGATGCCGGAGCTTCCAAAGCTTTTGCAGTGGCGGATCACCAGGTAGCCCATATTTATATTAATGATCCCGCTGTGTATAACCGGGTAAAGGATACCGTGTCTGCAATTCCGGGAGTAGCGATGGTGCTCGGCCGGGAAGCGCAAAAGGCATACCATATTGATCATGAGCGGTCGGGGGATATTGTGCTGGTGGCCGATGATCAAAGCTGGTTCACTTATTATTTCTGGCTGGATGATACCGTGGCGCCCGATTATGCAAGGGTGGTGGACATTCACAAAAAACCGGGTTACGACCCTGTGGAATTATTCATGACCTCCAAAGCCAGGGCGGCTTATAAACTGTTGCGGAAAAAAGCAGGATTCCGCTATGTAATGGACGTTATTCCATTAGACGCTACGCTGGTAAAAGGATCCCATGGCAGTGTATTTACAGATCAATCTTTTCATCCCGTGCTGATCACCGACCAGCCTGCCGGGAAAGATGAATTACTGGCAACAGATGTATACAATGTGATCTGGCAGCAGCTTACGGGGTAGGGAGGAGGTATAAGGTATAAGGTGTAGGGTGTAAGGTGTAGGTTTAGTTGTCATGATCTTTCACCTCAAAGCTGAATGTGCTGCTGCCCGCCCTGCCATCGGTGCTTATGCCTTCTATTATACCCATGTATTTTCCTTTCACATCTCCTGTAAAAAAGGTTAGCGCAGTTTGCCCGTTGCTGCCGGTTATGATATCCGGCGACCAGTATAAAAGATTCCTGAAATCCGGCAGGCGACTGGCTGCCTGTTCCTCTGTTTCATATTGCGGGGAATAAAATACCCGCTGCCATTGCAGACCTTCATAATCCAGGATAACGGTACGATCATCCATTTCGAACTCCGGAAGATTCCCCTTGTAAGTAGTGAAATTAAGTAAACCATCCATTACCATTAACCCGTAATAATAGGTTTGTTTTACCACTTCAAGCTTCCTTACTTTCAGCGGGTCATAGCGTATAATGCGGTCTATATCATGCACCGGTACGCCGTCAAGCAAAACCAGGGGATTATCCCTGAACACGCGGTTGTTTGCTATGTTAATTACATTTAAATGAAACTTTCCCCTTGTTTTCCCTACCATCACGCCAGCCACATATTCCCTCAGCACTTCTTCCATGGTAGTAAAACGGGTATAATCATCAAGGAGGTATTTTTCGTCGGGCTTTCCATAAAAAGGCATGCTGTCGGTTGAGGGTACGCTATGGATTTTCAGTTGGTCTGCCAAAAATTTTCGTTGCACCTGCGCATTGATGCTGTTTTGTTCAATAACACTCCTGAGATGATCTGCAAGCCGCAAAGCAGGTAGCGGCTTTGCTGAAAACTGATCCTGGAAAGGCGTATTTATTTCTATATTATAGCGTTCCGCTAAATATCCTGCCGGCTGAAGAACGATCTCACCCGGGCCGTATGCTTTATGAGTGTAAAAACGGATATTGCCATTGAGATCTGA
Source organism: uncultured Terrimonas sp. (assembly GCA_964599035.1). Classification (GTDB taxonomy): domain Bacteria; phylum Bacteroidota; class Bacteroidia; order Chitinophagales; family Chitinophagaceae; genus Agriterribacter. The sequence continues at coordinate 4,215 of CAZREP010000031.1, forward strand.
GGTGGAAACATAAAACTGTGCATGCTCACCGGGTATGGAAAGATATATCATTACCGATGGTATCGGGCGGCGGGTATCGGGATCCGTTATTTTCCCGGTGATGATATGCCCGGCATACTCCGGCAGGAACTGGTGAGAGGGCAACTTGTTTTGCCGTATGGCTGTCCACTCAAATCTCCGCCATCCGTGGGTAAGCATCAGGTTATCCATTGCTTCTGTTGTGCTATCGCTGTCGCTAAAATACCATGCGGGTGATTCAACTGCCCCTTTCAGATCGGCGCTTAGCCACAGGTAGCTGAGAATATCAGCCTGCTCGGCTGCCTGGAGCGAGTCGGCCCTGTATACAGAAAGCGACATGTTTGCCGGGAGAAATTGACTGCCGGTATCTACACTGTTTACCGTAACTGTTACCTTCTTTCTTGTGCCATACAAAGGTGCATTGGTGAATGCGTTAATGACCAGGCGCTTTGAAGGCATTTTGAAATATAACCGTTCACCTACCGGCTGCCCAAGGTTATTAAATACTGTAAAATGCGTAATGCCGTCTCCCAGCATATGTTCGTCAACAGAGAAGTATGCACTGTCGTTTTGTATCGTTCCGGTTTGTATACTTTTTACCGCTCCTCTTGTATGGGCAAAAAGATGAATAGCAGGTATGGTATTTCCTTTTATACGCGAATAGACGGTTATGCCGATCTTACCGTTCCCTGTTTTACGGAGCTTCATCGTGTAACCTTCCTCCAACGCTCGTGGCAGTTCCTTTACTATGATGCCTGCAGGAGTGGTGATACAGGCTTTGTAAACGCCCGTACCAGGGGGAGAAAAGCTAAAATGACCAATGCCATACCGGTATGGACTGAATGTTGTCAGGGTATCTCCGTGCTCATCTAATACAACGCCCGTAAATGAAGACACCCCTTTACCGTTTTTATCTGTCATGCGGAATGCCACTTTGCATTCCGTATTTTTTACAAGATTCCCGCCCTCGGGGAAAAACTGCATATCGAATTGTGTTGTCGTATCGGCAGCGGTAAGTCCCGGAGCCAATGAAGGATTGACCACGCTAAATGCCTTCTCAAAGTAAAAGGCTGCGCCGGCATTTTTCATCCAGTTGGTATAGCCCCTTATTTTATAATTGCCCGACGGCATATTTACCGGAAGATACAATGACCCGCTGCCACTCCCATTTTTTATTTCTATTTTGGCTTGAAGGAAGATTTTATTATTCCCGTTTATAACATCGGCATATGCCACCTTGCTTATATTGGAAGGTTCATTCAGCAGTCCGTCTGTTATATAGGTTTTGAACCATAGCATCTCACCGGCGATATAAAAATTCCGGTCGGTATGGAGATAAATCTTCTCGGTAAATGCATTTTGAGTATAACGGGTAAACTGCTGCCGGAGCGTATCAGTTACTTTGTTTTGTGCGTGTGATAGTATCGGGATAAAAAAGAAAAAAGGGATGACCTTATACATATTCAGTCCGTTAACCGGCATCCTGTTTGTTGATTCTTTGCTCATGTTTTTTCAATATAGTTAAGATCACGGCCAAAAATCCGGTTTGATATTTGTTCCCCTTAGGGTACAGTCAATACATATGGCGGAAGATCCCGTGTAACCTATCAGGCCCCTGTCGTCCCGTATTTCGTCTATTACCAGGTTGCCACCGTTCCCGAATGCTGCGTCGAGACTGTCTTGAAGGGTACTGGTTACGGAAAAGAACTCACAATACATGCGGTATTTCCATTCGGGCACCTGCCCGCGGGTTATAAAAGCCCTTTTTTCCTCGATGTTCGTGGCATATATATAACCGATGACCATTTCGTCGGGATCGTCGGAGCAATAAATATTGCCGGAAATGTTGGATGGCTGCGGATCAAAGATGCTGCCCAGTTGCTCCGAGTTCTTTTTCATTTTTTCGAGATATTCAAAAGCGCCTTTACTCAGCGCTTTCTGCTTTACATTAATGCTGTATCTGACCCCTAGCTTCCATGAATCATCAGGTATGAGTGCAAGGGGCATCCCGTAAATGATGTCGTTGGCGAGCTTAGCAGATGAGCCGATGAGAATATTCGTAGATGAAGCAGACTGCCAGCAGGTAACCAGGGAGGAAGGATCGCTCCTGCGGGTCATTTTATGATTTTTATACTCCCACAGCGACCAGTAAGAGGATTGGATCTCCCAGGTTTCATCAAATTGCCATGCATAGTACCATGTGGTGTTTTGTGGATCATGGGTATTGACATTTATCCGCACACCATTGCCTGTTCGTATCCAGTTAATACTGTCGATGGCTGGAGTTGTTTTGACTTCTACAAAATCAGAGAAGTAAAATTTGCCATTTGTTGTTTGTATATTGAGCCGGTATTTTGCCGTGGGATCCGGTACAAACGGCGTTCCGGAATACAGCCCTGCTCCGTTTTCGGCAAGCGGATAGCTCCACCCGTTGTCGCTTTCAATAGAAACACGGGCATAACTTTCCGGCCTAATCAGCGTATTGTCGTCTGGCATAGCCGTCCGGCTAAGCTTTATATTTGTGATGCCGCCGGTATTTATAAATCCTTCCACTACCAGGTAACTGTTGCTAACGGCAGATTCGGGAAAAGGAAATTTTTCCTTGCAGCCTGAAGCCATAATAACTGCAAATGCAAGTGCGCCCCTGCAGAACCATTTTCGTGCAACTATTTTTCTATTCACGCGCTGTGTGTTTTAGTCCCGATAGATACGGTATAATAATGGTTTAGAACCTGATATTGAAATTGACGTATATAATAGCTGCCCCGAAAATGGATAATTTATATCCGTTGATCACGCCGTTCTCAGAAACGAAGTACACCGAGTAGGGGTTTTTTCTTCCCAGCAAATTATATACGCCGAATGTCCATGAATTATGTGTTTTTTGTTTCACCTTATGATTCCCTTCTATGTTGAGCGACATATCCGTTCTGAAATAATCCGGTATACGGTAAGCATTTCTGTCAGAATATAAAGCTCTTATGCTTCCTTCATAATAATACTTACCAATGGGAATAGTGATCGGCCTGCCCGTGCTGTATGTTGCATTCAGTGAAAAGCTGTAGCGATGCGAGAACCGGTAATTGCCAATGAAAGTCAGGTCATGCGGCTTGTCATAATTGGCAGGATAAAATGCTCCCTTGTTAATGACCTCTCCAACGGAGGGATCATCCATTTTAAGAAGGGTGCGCGACCAGGTGTAGCTGATCCACCCGTTAAGCTTTCCGGTCAGCTTTTTTATCATAAGCTCCACTCCGTATGCTTTGCCGGCAGTATTGAAAACATCTGTTTCAATGTGTTCGTTCAATACAAGCGTGGCGCCGCTTTTATAGTCGAGGTAGTCTTTTATCCTTTTGTAGTATACTTCCACCGAAGTTTCAATGGTATTTGATCTGAAATTTTTGTATAATCCTACCGACAACTGGTCGCCATACTGGGGTTTGATATTCGGATCGCTGAGTTTCCATATATCGGTTGGAGCAATAGCGGCAGTATTGGAAAGCATGTGTATGTACTGGCGAAGGGAATTGTATCCGGCTTTAATGGAAAACTGATCCGTAAGTGCATATCTCAGGGAAAGTCTGTATTCCGGACCCATGTAGCTGTTTATGAACCTCCCTTTAGCATACGATACGGTGTCTGTGATATTGCCGGTGGTTTTGGGCAGTCCGGGTGCGTAATGGTATACGGTATTAGGACCAATATAATTGTATATTGAAAAGCGTAAGCCTGCCTGCACAGACAGGGCAGATGTGATATTGTATTTCTCACTTACGTATACGGCACTTTCCAGTGCATGCTCTGTGCCAATAATATCCGGCACTACCTGCGATTTTTCGTTGCGGGGCAGGAATGACCCCGGATGAAGGGTGTAATAAATGGAGTTCAATCCGAAATCTAATGTATGACTTGAGTTCACAAAGTAGTTGAAATGCAGTTTGACATTGGCCTGATTAATATCAAACTTCATGGTGTATGCATTTATGGGATTTTGCTCGCTGTAAATGGTATAGCCATACCTGTCGTACCCTGCTGTTGCCAGGCTTTGCAGCTTGTTACTGAATACATGCTTCCATTTCAGCGAAATGTTTTTATTGCCATAACCATATACCGTATCACTGTTCAGGTTAAAGCGGTCATTGCTCAAATAGCCTGTCAGGTACAGATCATTTTTGTCGTTCATCTTATGGCTGATCAGCAGGTTCACATCGTAAAAGGAGGCTTTACTGTGCTTGTATTCTTGGGGTAAATGCTGTAACAGCCAGTTGGCATAGGTGGTACGTCCGCCAATGATAAAAGAGGTCCTGTCTTTTTGAAGCGGTCCTTCCACATTTATCTGGCTGGTTAAAAGCCCGATACCGGCAGAACCGGCTATTTTTTTCTTATTGCCTTCGCGGCTTGTTACATCAAGCACAGAAGACAGCCTTCCGCCGTATTTGGCAGGGATGCTGCTTTTGTATAATTCAACGCTGCTCACCACATCAGGGTTAAAAGCAGAAAAGAAGCCGAAGAAATGCGAAGGATTGTATATGGTGGCATCATTGAACAGTATGAGGTTCTGGTCGGCCGATCCTCCTCTTACATTAAAGCCGGTGCTGGCTTCACCTACCGTTTTTACACCGGGCAGGGTTTGCACTACCTTTAATATATCCGCTTCTCCGAATGCCACCGGGATTTGCTTGATCGTTCTGATATCTACTTTCTCAAGCCCCATCTGCAGACTGTTGATATTGGCCGCTTTTTTGGCGGATATTACCACAGCCTTTAGCGAGAGAACGTGATCGCGCATATCTATATTCAGATTGCCGTCTGCATAGAGCATGACCTGCCTCCAGGTATCTCTTTTGCCGAGACTTTGTATGTTGATCTGGTGACGTCCTTTGGGCAGCGTTATGGAATAATAGCCGAACTGGTCGCTGGTTACCGAAATCTTAAGCTTCTCAACGAACACTGCAGCACCCTGCACCGGTTCTCCTGTTGTTATATCACGAACATAGCCCGCCAGTTTTGCCGTACCCTGCAGATTACCCTTTGTTTTAATACCGATCTCGTATAGTTTGTTTTCCAGAGATGCAGTCTGCGGCTTATGATCTTCTTCAGGATCTGCAAGCAGGTCAGCTTCTGCTACAGCAACAGTGTCTTCATCCTTATGTGCAAAAAAATCACGGGCTAGGGTAGTGACTATTGCTGCGCCTTTAGTAATAAAGACCGCTTTATTATATATGGCATACCGGTAATCGGTGTCCGCAAAAGCCATATCCAATACTTCATTCAACGGTCGGTTCTTTACCACCATATCAACCCTTACACTATCAAATCCTGTGCTGTCATAATAGAAATGATAGCCTGTCTGCGTTTCAAGTGCACTGATAAAACGGCTTGCCGTGCTGTTTTTAAACTCCCCGGTCACTGTAGTCATTATATGCTGGGCATTGACGTACAGGTGCGCAACCATCAATAAAGAAAGCCAGAGAATGGAAGGGCGCATTCTTTTCATGCATGTATATTGTGCTTATTTAATAGTCGATATCTGCCCCGGATCTACAATGCATCATATTGTTCTGCCATCAGCTTCATGGCACGCTCGCGGTCTCTTCTGAACCTGATCCCTTGTTTTCTTAGTGCCTGTCTGATCCCTGCTCTTTTGTCTTTCAGCAGCTTTAATATGGATGATTCGGTATAAATATCATGATATACTCCGTCTTTGTACAGGAAATACTGGTCTTTCTGGTACACATTCCTTTCTACTTCCATGTTCCTGATGTATTCCTTGATGAATTTCCTTCTTCTGACATATAATTTTACGTTTCCGTTGTATAGCATATCATAAAAACCTTCCTGTATATTTTCCCCCGTGATACTGTCTCTTCCGAGATGCATAAAGTGATGTCCCGGTAGGCTAAAGGAGTCGATTTTTGAATAAACAAGCTGCAGCAGGAAAACTTTATTGAAATGCTGAATAACAAGCTCGTCTTTAACGAGATCATACAGCATCGGAACATTTTTGTATATTATTCCGTCATAATGTACGCTGCCATTGGTTAAAGCAGAAGTGTCAAGATAGGGATGGCCTTCTTTTAAAAGATGTATATACTGCAGATATTCTCTGCCGTTGTACAGACCCGATTGCTGCTGCAAAGACTGGTAGTATATACTTATTGCACCGGCTTCCCAGAGTTTCGCAATAGTAGTATCGGGCATGTCTTGTGCGTTCGATTGTGCACCGGTAAAAAACAGTAAGGCAAAGAAACCATAGGCCCAGCCCGGCAATCTGTATACTTTGCCGTGAAAGTTGTATTTCATATGCTAAAGAGAATCAATGTTAACGTTATTTTCTATTTTCCCCAAAACAAAATGGAATAAGCCCGAATCCGGCATCTCCCGTCTGCCACCTCATCTTAAACCCCTACTTTTGCAGCACTTTTAGAAATGGAACTCATTGGATATATTGCGGCTGTGCTGATTGGCGTATCGCTTGGACTGATTGGCGGAGGCGGCTCTATATTAACTGTTCCCCTGCTGGTGTATATATTTCGTTTATCACCTGTTACTGCTGTCTCTTATTCGCTTTTTATTGTTGGCGTTACCAGCCTCACCGGGGCACTTGATCATTTCAGAAAAGGACAGGCAAGCATAAACCTTGCGCTGCCGCTGGGCATTGTATCACCGGCAACCGTGTTTCTTGTTAGAAGATATATTGTACCGTATATCCCCGAGCAGCTCTGGACAATGGGCAGGCTGGAGATCACCAAATCGGTGCTTACGATGATATTATTTGCAGTGCTGATGCTGGCCGCTGCCATATCTATGCTCAAAAAAACAAATGCTTCCCTCTCTGCCACAGATCCTGTTCGCAGTGTACGGGATTATTTCCGGTTAGGAGTATTTGGATTGGGTATTGGCTGTGTAACAGGTTTTTTGGGCGCCGGCGGTGGATTTTTGATCATACCCGCCCTGGTGCTGCTGTTAAAGCTCCCGATGAAGGAAGCAGTAGGTACTTCTTTATTTATTATAGCGGTCAACTCGCTTGTAGGCTTTACCGGCGACCTGGGACATTATACTATTGACTGGATTTTTCTGATGTGCATAACGGCCATCGCATCTGCCGGCATCCTTATTGGCACCCAACTTTCAAAGAAGATCTCCTCAGCCAGGCTGAAAAGAGGATTCGGGTGGTTTGTGCTGGTAATGGGCGTGTATATTATCGTACAGGAAGCAATGATACTGTGGAGGTAGATGGAGGTCGGTGTTTTAAGTTGCAGGTTACATGGGAAGTTTGGGTTTGGGAGTTTGTAGTTGGTTAAAACATTACTTCGGATTTCGAGCTTCCGGCTTCGAGTTTTATTTGTTTCTTGTGGTTTGGTTCTTGTCATTTCTTTCCTGTCATTTGCTGCATTACATTCCCCGGTTTTGTATTTTCAAGTACCTTTGTGGTCATAAAAACCATACGATATGAGAGTGGAACAAATATATACGGGATGCCTGGCGCAGGGTGCATACTATATTGAGAGCAAAGGCGAGGCCGCGGTTATTGACCCGCTGCGGGAAATAAAGCCCTATATCAGGAAAGCGGCAGCCAATAATGCCAGGATCAAATATGTTTTTGAAACGCATTTTCACGCTGATTTTGTATCCGGTCATATTGACCTGGCTGCCGAAACGGGGGCTATGATTGTATACGGACCCACCGCACAACCCGCATTTAATGCTCATATCGCTAAAGATGGTGAAGTTTTTACTTTAGGTGATGTGACCATTAAAGTGATCCATACCCCGGGACATACAATGGAAAGTGCCTGTTATTTGCTGATCGATGAAAAAGGAGAAGAAAAAGCCCTGTTCAGCGGCGACACCCTGTTTATAGGCGACGTTGGGCGGCCCGACCTGGCACAAAAATTAAATAAGGAACTTACGCAGGAAAAGCTGGCAGGTCATTTATACAACTCTCTGCATGAAAAGATACTTCCTTTGAAGGATGATATCATTATTTACCCGGCGCATGGTGCGGGTTCGGCCTGTGGCAAAAATATGAGCACCGAAACCACAGATACGCTGGGTAACCAAAAGAAATACAACTATGCTTTGCAGCCCATGAGCCAGGAAGCGTTTATTGCAGCCGTAACGGAAGGGCTGACACCGCCACCGGCCTATTTTCCAAAGAATGTGATGATGAACGTGCAGGGTTATGAAAGTATTGACAGTGTACTGCAGCATGGCACCCAGGCGTTAAGCCCGGAGGCTTTTGAAGCGGCGGCCAATGAAACAGGGGCATTGATGCTGGATACCCGTTCACCCCAGGATTTTGCTAAATGCTTTATCCCCAATTCGATAAATATCGGTATTGACGGGAATTTTGCTCCCTGGGTGGGGGCGCTTATCACCGATATCAGGCAGGATATCCTGCTGGTAACTTATGAAGGTCGGGAAGAAGAGGTGGTGACCCGGCTGGCCAGGGTTGGCTATGACCACGCTATCGGCTACCTGAAAGGCGGCATAGCAGCCTGGCAAAAGGCAGGTAAAGAAACAGACAGCATAGAAAGTATTTCTGTTGAAGCTTTTGCAGAGCGTATAAAAACCCAGCCCAACCTTGAAGTTGTTGATGTTCGCAGGGAAGACGAATATGCCGCTGGACATCTTCCCGGATCAAAAAATCTGGTGCTGGATTATATCAATGACCATACCGGCAAACTGGATAAAAATAAAACAACTTATGTGCATTGTGCCGGTGGTTACAGGAGCATGATCTTTAATTCTATTCTCCGATCCAGGGGATACCGCAACCTGGTGGATATACAGGGAGGGTACAAGGACATAGAGGCATCAGGAAAATTCAGCGTGTTTAACAAAACATCCCCTGTTCAGGAACATTAAAACAGGCGGCTAATTACCATCTTGGAGCTGCCGTAGGGAAACAGGTTACAGGCCATCCGATAGTAATATCCCGAACTCTTTACTGAAAGCAGATGAAAAGCGGTATAACATATCAATGAACGATTGCCCGTAACGGGCATAATACGGCAAGATGTTCTCAACCCTTTCCTGGAGGGTATTGTTTGGGAACAGCCCCGATTTTAAGGTGTGCAGTTGGTTACCCAGCACCGTATGCTTGTTTTTCTCGGCCCTGAGCATTTTCTTTTCCAGGTTGCTCAACGTTTTCAGTGCTTTTGTTTCCAATGCATTCACGTGTTCTGTAAGGGTCGGGTCCACGGGCCGGGTAACTGCTCTGATATGATCATACAAACCTGATAACTGGTGCATTTCTTTGTCGAGTGTGAGCTGGAGGTTGCTCCTTGCTTTAACAATATCTTTCAGCAGTTGGGATTCGCCCTTAAAAAGTGCGTCCACAGAGATTCCCAGTTTATGCACCAACTGCCTCATTTTTTTATTCACGATCAGGAAGGAATTACGCTGTATGAGTACAGGGTAAGGAACGTTGTAATGTACAAACATAGCGTTTAACTCCAGCCAATAGGCGATCTCGGAGCCGCCTCCTATAAATGCCACATTGGGTAAGATGGTTTCCTGGTATAAGCCGCGCAATACCACATTGGGACTGAACCTTTCCGGATGGTGCTGCAATTCATTCCGCATTTCCGCTGTGGAAAAGGAAATATCGGTATTATTAACAACAAACCTGTCCCCTCGTTTAATGATCCGGTCCCTGATATTGTCTTTCATATAGAACAGGTTCACTTCTCTGGGATTAACCTGTGCATGATATTGACCCGCAAGCTGGATTGCTGTTTGCTGAACAAGGGCTGCGGGCGTATGCCGAAAGAGATCGTCTTCAAAAACCGCCGTCATTTCTCTTTTTAAAGCGGCATTGTCTGCAATCAATATTACCAATCCATACGACCCAAAAAGGCTGTTTACAAAGCGGAACGTAGCTTCCTGCACGGTAGCAGACCCGGTATAGCAACCTTTCAGCAGTTCAACGAGATTTTTACCTTCCTCGAACACACCCAGTTCCCCCTCTATACGCGCAATCAGGATTTCCAGCCCTTTTGTATCCATCCTGCCTACTGCTCCGGTTTGATTGGTTTCCCACACCAGTTTATCTCCATTCAGGTAGATATGGTTGAGCTCTTTCAGGTCATTGTCTTCACTGCCCATATAATATACAGGCACGAAATGGTCTTGAGGAAATGCGGTATTCAGCTCATCGGCCAGTTTTATGGCATGAACGATTTTATATATAAAATAAAGATGACCAGTAAATATGTTAGGCTGATGGGCTGTGCATACAGTAAACGTGTTGGCAGCCGCTAATTTTTCTATATTGGTCTTTAGTTTTTCAGACAATGAAGCCCCTTCATACTGCTTTTTAATGGCCGATGCCAGTATATCGCGGTTGGTGCTGAAAGTCTTTCTTTCTTCGATGGCTTTGCCGATTCCTGCCAGGTCGGGAGTATGTTTATAGAATGGTTGGAGGGAAGAATGCTGATGCAGATAATCAATGGACAAAGCTGAAAAAGCGCTTGTGCTGTCGTAACTGATCCATTCGGCCGTAAAATTCATATCATTGACGATAAAATATAGAGCAAATTAGCTATTTCAGTTAAATGAATGGAGAATTTACATTTTTATTAAGAGAAAGAGTACTATGCGATAACCACCCTAAAAAAGCTACAACCTCCCTTACGGGGAGGTTGTACTTGAAGTTGATTGACACTAACCCACCATATATGTTGAATAGCGTGACCTTTTAAAAAGGTCAACCAAAATGGGTTCAATTGAGATGATTTTTTATTGAAAAAACTTAAATAACCGGCATCTATGCGATGTATGTTCCTCTGTTCTTAATATTACGCAATGTATCCTGAGATGCCTTAACCACTATAAAAATAGGCCTATTTTAGCGAATATCAATACCTTAAACCGGGTATTGAATGTTAAAATTTTTTACTGTGAAGTGGTTTGAGGTTATTGTAAAAGTGAGGGATTACCCACTTCAGCCGAAATAGCTTTTCAGGATCCCTAACTCCAATCCGCGCAGTTCCGCCAATCCGCGTAAACGTCCTATGGCTGAATAGCCAGGGTTGTTGTTCTTGTTCAGGTCATCAAGCATTTGGTGACCATGATCCGGGCGGAAGGGGAGAGGCTCCGGAAGATCTTGTTGTATGATCAGCAGTTCTTTCATAACCGCATACATATCTACATTACCCTCCAAATGGGGCGCTTCATAGAAATTGCCTTCTTCGTCTCTTGTTACATTACGCAAATGGGCAAAATGAATGCTTTTACCCAGCGCTTTGATCATAGCAGGCAGATCATTGTGAGGGTTGGCACCCAGCGACCCGGTGCAGAAGCAAATGCCGTTGGAAGGTGCTTCCGAATAGGAAATAATGTCAGACAGATCTTCCTGTGAGCAAACAATGCGCGGAAGCCCCAGGATATCAAAAGGAGGATCATCGGGGTGGATGGCAAGCCGGATACCCAGTTGGGCTGCCATCGGGGCTACCTGCTGTAAAAAATACGCCAGGTTGCTCTTTAAGGCGGCACGGTCAATGTCCCTGTATTTTTCCAGCTCCTTTCTTATCCACTCCGTGGTGCGTGTTTCTTCACCCGGTATACCAAATAAAATGGTGTTCACCAGTTCCTCCTTTTGTGCAGCTGTGCGGGTGTTGTTTTTCTGAGCTGCCTGGGCAACAATAGCCGCAGGATAAGTGTCCTCTGCATTTTTTCGTTGCAGGATATGGATATCGAAGAGCGCGAGATCGCTCCAGTTAAAATAAAGTGCCTTTGACCCGTCGGGCATAGTATAACCGATATCCGTTCTTGTCCAGTCGTTCACCGGCATAAAGTTATACGTAACGGTTTGAATGCCACAGGTGGCAAGGTGAACTAGCGACTGTTTGTAGTTTTCGATCAGTTGAAGATAGTTGCCGCTGCGTGTTTTGATGTTTTCGTGCACGGTAAGGCTTTCCACCACGCTCCATTCAAAGCCGGCTGCTTTCAACTCGTCCCGGCGTTTGCGTATTTCTTTCTCCGGCCATACTTCTCCATGTGGGATATGATGCAATGCGGTAACGATACCCTGTGCGCCTGCCTGTTTTATGTCCCTGAGGGTTACCGGGTCATCAGGGCCGAACCATCGCCATGTTTGTAGTAGTTGCCTGGTAGGATGCATATCAATATATTAATATTGCAAAATAGTTAAAAAAGGGTTAGTGAGATGGTAAGATTAGATGAGCAGAGCAGGGGCAAGTACTGGCAGTATGAAAAAGGCCTAAGACAAACGGGGTTACCCGGAATAATAATAATTGCTTTTTTAGAAAGTAGGCCGGTTTAACAGGAAACCTGTATATTTTTATGACATACCAGGGATGAGTTTACCACCTATTTCAACATATATTTATACGAATAGATAAAGCTAATAGATTTAAACTTTCGGATTGCTTTAAGTCTTCGGATGATGACAATATGTTCGTTACCTTTTATTTAAAAAGTAAAACCCTTGTGGTTTGGAGTCACGAGGGTTTTATCAAAAACTATAATAATCAATTCGAATAAGTTACCACGAGTTTCGGATGCTTTTTGGAATCGTCATAGAAACTGGAGCAAAAAACGCGAGAGTTATAGATCACTTCTGTTTTAAGCTTAATAAGAAATCCGTAGTTAGGATTTGCACCAGTCATATCTTTTACTAATTCAGTAACGTCTATATCAATAAGATCAAAGAAAGGAGATGCCGTGTGCGGGATCGTTACCTGATTATAGGCAGTAGATTTAGGCTGATTATTCCAGGTAACCGAGGCGGCAATCCAGTTCTCAATAACTCGTTGAATGAGCATGGTATTATCAGTACCATCATTTGCCCGCATTTCATTAGGATGATGTCCATTAAGCGGAGCAGGATTAGAATATAAACTAAGATATGCACTGGTAATGGTTGCAGTGGATGGGATGGAGCTTAAGTCAAACTTAAAGGCTCCTCTCATTCCAATAACCGGGCCATTGGTCCAGGAAACAGCTCCTATTTCCGTTTGAGCTGGACCCGACCCTTCCAGAGTGCTATTACCATAAATGTGCACTTCGTTTGGATTTTTATTTGGTTGAAGTGTTATTGTTGTTGAAAGAGGGCCTTTTACAATGACAGAAACTGTATCAACTCCTGTTGCACCATCATCATCTACCACCATTAGTTGAAACAGATAAGTACCTGCTATGAGTTTGCGCACTTCAGTTGAGGGAGCTCCTTCATTTATAATATCAGAAGAACTGGGACCAGAAACCTGACTCCAAAGATAGGCAACAATTTTTCCATCAGAATCTACCCCCGCCCCGGTGAGCGTAGTAAAAGCTTTGCCATTTTGCATTTGAACTGTTTGACTTTCACCGGCTTCAGCAACTGGTATTTTATTATTGATGATTTCTTCTTTCTCGCAACTGTAAAATAAAATAGAGAGGGTTGCCAGGAGGGGGGTGATATGCTTTAAATTCATAGTTTAGGTAATTAAGCCCACGAATGTACAAAATATTTCATATAATTATGTACTTATGGTCGGATTTTGACTAAATGCCTAATTGCTCACCTTTTCTTTTGCACAATCACCAATATGGCCGTTGATTTTAAGGGAGATTTGGTCGTATCGTTCCTAAAAAAAATCTTTATCAGGAATTGCTTCAGTTTACCTTCTTTTAAAACGTCCATGGGTGCGGTGATATAAGCGCTATGCAACACTTCAAAGCCGTTGCGCTCGAGCAGGCGTATGATCCTTCCTTTCGTATAAATGCGGGCATTGGCCCAGCGTTCATGCAAAAAACGGGGTAGCCATGAAAAAAAAGGCACCCTGTTCCACGGCAGCAGGGGTAGTTTTGCACCGTGTGTTTCAAATATCCACCATTTGTTGGGAACAGAAATGGCCATCAGTCCATCGTCTTTTAAAAGCTTCCTATAGACAGCTACGTTGTTTTCATCGTGCAGGTGCTCAATTACTTCAAAGCTGGTAATACGGTCAAACTGTTGCGGCAATGACGAGGTATCCTTTTCGATATCTACGCATTGAAATCGGCAGTTGGTAATATTGTTTTTTTGAAGGTGGTCATTGATGTCCTGTTCATAATCATGCACTATGTCAATGCCAAGACATGATTTCATTTTTTGGGAGAGCAAAAACAGGGTAGCACCATTACCGCAGCCAATATCAAGGTGGGTATATTGTTTTCCCGTAAAGCGGGGAAATTGCTCCACGACATGGATACGGCGACTGACAATTTTGTCGGTTACGTCGGCAGGCCGTCCAAGGTAATGATCTTTATCAAATAATTCATCGGGAACTCTTTCTTTATACTGCATGAGATAGTTCTTTGGAATATCAAAAGTAAACCTTGCGCTGTTGATCAGACCATGCTGGCGGTAGACCTTCAAGTTTTCCTGTGCAAATGAAACGGCACAAAGCTAAATCATTTCCGGTATTTTTGATTTAAGTTTGTCTGCCCATAAACTTTACCGGGCCTGATTTAAACAGAATCCACGAACATGCATTTAAAGCCGATAGTTTCTCTTATTATTTGCACTTATAACAGAGATAAATATTTACCGCAGGCTCTGGACAGCATTGCCGAACAGGATTTTGATAAATCGTTGTTTGAGCTTATTGTAGTAGACAATAGCAGTACAGATAATACCGTCACGATCGTAAAGCTTTTCATCTCCTCCCATCCTGAATTGAACGCAAATTATTGTTTTGAGGAAAAAAAGGGGCTTGGATTTGCCCGTAACCGTGGTTTGCATGAAGCTGCAGGCAACCTCCTGTGTTATGTAGATGATGATGCCATTTTAAGCAAAGGTTATCTCAGGCAGGTTGTTTCTTTTTTTAATTCCTGTCCGGCGGCGATTGGTGCAGGCGGAAAAGTAATTCCCAAATATGACAGTGGAACCGAGCCGGAATGGATGAGCAAATACATGGAACATTTTGCAGGTCGTTTGGATTACGGAAAAGAAATAAAGCAGTTTAATGATAGCATGAAGTATCCCGCAGGTTGTAATATGATATACAAAAAGGAGGTATTGTTAACGGTAGGGGGGTTTAATAATGATCTTACCTTCAGGAGTGATGATAAAGATATATTTCTTAAAGTAAAGAAAAATTTCAGCCAGATTTATTATCTCCCCGAAGCTTATGTTTACCATTTTGTAGACAGCCATCGCCTCAGCTTCGATAACTTTCGTAAGCTTTTTCTTAAAACCGGCAATGAGGAAAAAAAAAGGATTGGGCGGGAAAAAGGCATGCAAGGATTGCTTAGAAAGTTGATTGAACTTACCATAAAGTTGGGAGGCTCGATGGTGTTATACCTTTTATTTTTTTTGAAGGGAAAAGAAATAAAAGGACGTTATATTTTTTTAGCTCAATGGTATACCTGGAAAGGGTTTTTACTTAGAGATGTTTTTGTACGATAACGCATGATTGGATCCTGCATGGACTTTAAGTAGTCTCAGCATTCCCATTAACTGCATATGCAGATCCTGCCTTGGAGCAGCATTAGCCTTACACATTAAGAAAAAATGTTTTTCTGTTGCTCCATAATGAAAAGAGTCCGCCGGCAAGTGCCAGCAAGAACAGCGTATTGCCTGCGTATACCAGCTTTTGTCCCTTAGCATAAGATGCCGGCTCAAACTTAAACACGATCTCGTGCTTTCCGGCCGGAACAGACATCCCTCTCAAAACATAATTCACTTTAGCGTAATCCACTTTCGTACCATCTACATATGCATTCCATCCCGCCGGATAATAGATCTCGCTGAATACGGCAAACTGTGGAGTGGCAGACTGTGTGGAGTACTTTATTTCATCATTGCCGTAGCTCAGTAACTGTATGGTGGCCGTAGAATCGGGTACAGGGTCGGCGCCTGTAACAGCCTTAAAACTGTTATCCACCACAACCGTATCTTTTGGGCCGAACCGGTCAAGCGCTTTTATTTCCTCCACAGGCCCGTTCACGTATTTAATATGTTTAATAAACCAGGCTGCTCCCAGGGCCTGATCGTTTTTGTATATGCCTGCCGGTTGCTGCTGCTGATCGGGAGGAGTAATAATGTAGCGCGTATCCAGCATATTCAGCACATCCATGTTCGGTGTGCGCTTAGACAATTGCGCTTCAATCAGATCCTGGTAGATACGCAGTTTTGCGGGGTGATATCCGCCAATATTGCGATGAAAATAGCTGGTGATGGCTGCGTTTCCCTGGAAAGGATCACCTGTTGAAATATTATATACCCTGAAATGTGGGTCCTTGTCCTGAAGAATTTGAGTGTCGGCAGGAGTAGGGGTAAAGTAGTCAGACTGCAACGCACTTTCTTCAAAATAATTTTCCACATTCAGATATTTGTTGTCAATAAGGAGGAGATCGAAAGTATTGACAACAATGAAAATGATCACTACGGTAACCGGCTTAACGATTTTTTTCAAATAGAGGTATAATAAGCCGATAACCAGTGCGGCAAACAGGAATGCCCTGAACATATTTCTGAGGAACATGGCTTTCCTGTCGTCCTTCATGGCATTGACCACCATTCTGCCTATGTTTTCCTTCCCATCCTGCTGCGCTCCGAATGCGTTCACGAGCATAGGGTCGAGTGCCCCGGAAAAGTCATTGAAGAAATAGATCAGCAACACTACCAGAAATACGGCTCCGGTAGCGTATAGTATTTTTTTAAATGACTTTTTTAATATTTCCATTCCGTCCGGAGTGAAGAATATTTGCTGCAAACCCATAACCGCAAGCAATGAAAAGATCATTTGCGGTATGATCAGGGCAGTATTGGGTGAGCGAAATTTATTATAGAGGGGGAGATAATCCATTAAAAGCGTATTAAAACTCAAAAAATTCCTGCCCCAGGCCATAAAAATAGCAAGTACTGCGCCGGCGAGTATCCACCATTTAATATTATCCTGAATTACCACCAGCCCCACTATAGCCAGGAAGCATATAATGGCTCCAAGGTAAATAGTGCCTCCCGTACCTTCGGGCATGCTGCCCCAGTACTTGGGCATGTTTTGCACAATATAGGAGGCTTGCTGTTCGGGTATGTTCCTCCTCACAAGGTTTTCAAACAGTTTTGAATCTTCATCATAGTGGTTACTGCTTCCTTCCCCGAAAACGCCGGGCATCAGTAAGGTGAGCGTTTCACTTTTGCCTATACTATATGAGAAAGCATAATCATAATCGAGCCCCTTTGTGTTCACTTTTTTTATTTCTGTGCCGGTAATATCAATGCTTTTACCACCACGCATGGTATACTTTGCATATTCCGAAGTAATAAGCAATGTAACGGCAGAATTGGCTATGGCAATGATCCCTGCCAAGGCGGCTAATGCAAAAGAAACGGTCAGGTGCTTCCATTGTCTCCGGCGTATCCACTGAATCGCGTATCCAATAGAAATAAACAAAGCGGTGAATAAAAAATAATACGTTACCTGCGGGTGGTTAAATGCCACTTCCCACGTAGCAAAAATGGTAGCGATCGCAAGCCCAAAGAGATATTTTCCCTGGTAGATCAGCAGCAGACCTGCTAACAGCCCGGGCATGTAAGACAGTGCCCACAGTTTGGTTTCATGACCTGTAGCTACAAAAAGCACATTAAAAGTGGCATAAGCAAATGCCAGACCACCCAGGATGCCTAATATAGTACGGGCGCCTACCACACAACTCAATATATAAAAACTGATACAGGCCAGGAAGAAAAAGCTGATAGGCTTCGGCAATCCGAGCGTGAGTACATTATGAAGGTTGGGTAAAAATGAATGCACATCCATAGCTACCTGGTAGCCGGGCATCCCACTGAACAAATGTGTGGTCCATAAAGGGAAATGTCCATGCTGTACTTTGTATTCAAAAGAATTCTGCGCCATTCCCTTCCAGAAAATAAGATCACTTTGATGCAATATTTTTCCTTCCAGTGCAGGGCGGCAGTAAATAATGGCTACTATTAAAAAAATCCCTATCGCTATCAAATGAGGCACGAGCGCTTTAAAATTAAATTTTTTCACTTTCTGGTTTTTTTAATGCTGGTGGTGATTGGGTATCGCCGGAGCAAACCGCCCACAGAAAAGGTTTTCAAATTTAAGATGGCAAATTACTGTTATTTTTAATCTTCCTTTTATTTTTAACCTATAATATGATACAGCAGATCCTCAAAGACCGTCCGACCAAGCTGTTTATAGGGTTCGCGGCTTTTTTTGTAGCCAATGCGCTGATTGCCGAATGCATAGGGGGTAAGATCTTCTCGCTGGAAAAGGTATTTGGTTTTGAGCCTGTTAACCTTACGCTTTTCGGACAAAGTGGCTTGTCTTTCAGTCTTACCTGCGGCGTGTTGTTATGGCCGCTGGAATTTGTTATGACGGATATTGTAAATGAATATTACGGACCAAAAGCGGTAAAAAGGATAAGCTATACGGCAGTGGCGCTGATATCCTATGCTTTTATCATGTTTTATGCCAGCATTCATATTCCTTATGCCGATTGGTGGCCGGCATCAAAAGCAAGCGATGGGATCCCTGATCTGCAAGTGGCTTTCAACGGGATATTCGGACAGGGCATGTGGATTATTCTGGGGAGCCTGGTGGCTTTTCTGGTCAGCCAGCTAGTAGACGTAGTCGTTTTTCAGCGGATCAAAAGAGCAACAGGTGAAAAGAAAGTATGGCTCAGGGCAACCGGCTCCACGCTGGTATCGCAGTTAGTTGACAGCTTCATAGTCCTGGCCATTGCCTTTAAATTGGGTGGAAACTGGACCTGGACGCAGGTGATTGCCGTGGGTTGTGTAAATTATATGTATAAATTTACCATTGCTATTTTGCTCACTCCGGTGATCTACTTTGCCGAGTCGCGGATAGAAAAGTATGTAGGTAAAGAAACGGCCATGCAAATGAAAAAGGCGGCGATGGGGAAATAATTTGAAAATGTGGAAATGTGAGAATGTGGAAATGATACGAATAAACTGTAAACTAAAAAACTACAAACTTCAAAACTATACACACCCATGTTCAATCTCAGGGTTTACGGCATTCTTACCAATGAAAAGCGGCAGGTTCTGGTGAGCGATGAATTTATCAGAGGCAGCTATTACACAAAGTTTCCCGGAGGCGGGCTTGAATTCGGGGAAGGTACAAGGGATTGCCTGAAAAGAGAATTTGTGGAGGAGATGAGCCTTGAAGTGAAGGTATCAGATCATATTTATACTACCGATTTTTTCCAGATGTCGGCATTTACACCCGACCAGCAAATTATTTCCATTTATTATTTTGTTCAACCGCTGGAAGCAATCCGCGCTCCGCTGCGTTCAAAACCCTTTGATTTCGACGAACGGCAGATGAATATATATGAGCAAACCGGCGAAACAGAAACATTCCGCTTCATTAACTGGGATGATTTTTCTGAGCAGAGCGTTACGCTTCCTATAGATAAGGTAGTGGCAGGAATAGTGAAAAATGGCAAGTGGCAGATCTGAGACCTTGTACCAGGCTGGTTTAATATCTGATATTTAATATTTGAGATTTGAAATTGATAATCGGCAGTAGGCGTTGCGGTGAGTGTTTTTAATTGTCAGAACCATTTCTTCTTCATAAAATAAGCGCCCATAATAATGGAAACAGAAAGTGCTAATATAATGGGAATATAAAATGCGTGGGGTTGGTGCTGGTAGGGGATGGGCACATTCATACCGTAAATGCTGGCAATAAGCACGGGAAACTGTAAGATAATCGTAATGGAAGTGAGCCGCTTTAATACGAAGTTTTGATTATTGGAAATAATGCTTGCAAAAGCATCTAAGGTGCTGCTGAGGATATTGGTGTAAATATTTGCCATTTCAAGCGCCTGCGAGGTATCAACCACCAGATCATCCAGTTCCTCCTTTTCCTCTTCATTTAAGCCCAGGAAATTTGTTCTTGCCAGCTTCATCAGCAGCATTTCGTTGGAACGCAGCGCCGTAACAAAGTATACCAGGCTTTTTTGTATGCGCATCAGGTCCAGCAGTTCCTCGTTCCTGTTGGAAGCATACAACTGCTGTTCCAGTATATTCCTGCGATGGTTGATCTCCTTAAGATATTCCATATAGGTTTGCGTGATCTTCTCAAATATCTTAACCACCATCATGTTCTTTTTGTCGGCGTGCCTGTTCTGAAAAGTATTCAGGAATTTTTTTATGGCTCCGTTTTCAAAGGAATTAACCGTTACGATCTGATTATGGGTGAGAATGATACAAATAGGGATGGTGATATAAAAAGCGTCACTCTCATTGAAGGAGTTATTTTCCGTTGGGGTTTTAATGACGATCAGCTTTACATTGTCTTCCAGCTCAAACCTGGAACGTTCGTCGATATCAAGCGAATCCTGCAAAAATTCAACCGGTATTTCCAGGGTTTCAGATATCTCCGCAAATTCTTCATGCTTTAACGGGGGAAGGATATTGACCCAGGTTTCATTATCTGCCTTTTCTATAGCAGTGGTTACCCCATTGATATTTTTGAAGTATTGAATCATTGCGGCGCAAAGGTATTAGTATTTGAGATTTGAAATTTGAAATTTCAAATTTGCGGTCTACTATCTAATCCCATATCCCTCCACGCCGTCATTCTCCAGCCTTATTTCTCCCTTAAATACGAATGCTGCCGGACCACAAAGCCAGATATCGTTGTATTGTTTTTCCTCCGACAGGTTAAACTCTACGCTTAACCTGCCGCCTTTGGTTTCTACGTCAATTTCATTAAAGCCGTTTTCATGATGCGCGGAAACCAGGGCTGCAGCTGTTACACCGGTACCACAACTTAGCGTTTCGTTTTCAACGCCCCGTTCGTAAGTGCGCACAAAAATGCTGTGATCGTTTAATGCTTCCACGAAATTCACATTAATACCTTCTGCAGCAAAGCCATCGCTGTACCTTATTTTTCTGCCTTCTTCTTTTACATTCATTGTCTGCAGATCCTGTACAAACTGCACATAATGGGGAGATCCGGTATCCAGGATGAAATGATCTTTCAGATCGGTAGCTTCCTGCACATCTTTCATTTTTAACCGCACAATACCATGGAGGTCTATTTCGGCTTCATGCGGACCATCGGTGGCTATAAAATGGTATGTGGTTTTTTTTATGCCGGAATCGTATGCGAATTTTACAAGGCATCGCCCGCCGTTACCACACATGCTGCCTTCCTTTCCGTCGGCATTATAGTATACCATTTCAAAATCATACGTATCATGTTTATTCAGCAGCATCAACCCGTCTGATCCTATGCCAAATCTCCGGTTGCATAAAAGATTTACCTGTGCGGTGGTAAGACAGGAATAGGCGTTATCCCGGTTGTCTAAAATAATAAAGTCGTTTCCTGTTCCCTGGTATTTGTAAAAATATATTTCCATTAACCTGCTTTTGTAATGCAAAGTTATTGGTTGACTGCATTAATTGCTTAAAAACTTGAACCTGTGCAGGGATACAAAACAGGCCTTGATTTTATATACCTGGAATGATATCGAGCGTTTTTTGAATAAGCCGCTCAACAGTACGGCCTGCATCCTTACTGAATTGTTTGCTAACGCGGTTGGCTATAATGGCGCTAAGACTCAGACAGTGATGTCCCAGAAGCCTTCCCATACCATAAATGGCCGCAGTCTCCATCTCAAAATTGCATATCCGGTGCGTACCGAAGCGAAAGGGAGACAAGCTGTTGATATAAGCCGGGGTGCTTAGTCCCAGGCGTAGTATCCTGCCTTGCGGACCATAAAACCCCGGGCAGGTTACCGTAATGCCCTGGTGAAATCCTTCAACAAAATGTTTGATAAGGCCTACACTGGCGCTGCTGATATAAGGCAAAGCGGTATGATTGTGCAATTGGGTATGTGTAGTGAAAGACTGGATCAACTGGTTCTCCTCTTCATTGTTTTCAATGCGGTAAAAATGCAACAGATTGTCTGTTCCGATGCCGTGTGTGCTGGCAACCCAATGATCAACCGGTATATCTTCCTGTAAAGACCCTGCTGTACCTATACGAATGATCTGTAAAGTGGAAAGCTCCTTTTTTACTGTTCTGGCAGCAAAATCAATATTGACCAGCGCGTCGAGCTCATTCATCACAATGTCTATATTATCGGTTCCGATACCTGTCGACACCACGGAAATACGCTTGTTGCCAAGGCGTCCGGTATGAGTAACAAATTCCCGGTGCCGGCTTTTATACGCTGTTTCGTCGAAATATTTGCTTACTTCTTTTACCCGGTCAGGGTCGCCGACTGTTATAACCACAGGGGCTAATTCTTCGGGTAGCAGGTCCAGATGGTAAATGGCTCCACGTTCATTAAGGATGAGTTCAGATTCAGCAATATATTGCATGCATAAGATATTTGTTGTTCATAAAAATATCCTATTTTCGCAAGCCGGAAAAAAGATAAAAGGTCCTGTGGCCGAGTGGCTAGGCAGAGCTCTGCAAAAGCTCGTACACCAGTTCGAATCTGGTCGGGACCTCTTTCCATTCTATAGCCTTCTATATTCTTTTTTTCTTGTCCTGCTGGTAATGTTGTGACAGGCAGCGTTGAAAATTAATTCCACACCGTAGCCACAACCAAAGAGAAGAAAGGCAAGCCAGTGAGATCAGCTTCCCTGTACGCCAGATGGCATCTCTTTTGCTATAGTTCAAAAGCTTGGATACAGTTTATGGATACGTTCAATCCAATCCTGGATAACGGTATTGGTAATATTATTAGTGCTGAAATTGGCAAGACTAAAACGGATAGTTCGTTTTCTTTCATTCGATATAAAAATAAAATTGCCACCGGCATGTATGGTATAAGATTCCAGCCCGGGCGGAGAAGGCAGTTGCTTGAAATGGGTGCTATTCGTTAATGCTTCAAAATCCGTCAATACACTGATATTGTTCATAAAGCAAAAATAAGTGAAAATCAGAATCTGCAGAAGCATTTCATTACAGTTTTGATTTACATATATATTTATTAATTACATTTGGAATATAATAAGCTGCTATGAAAGGCGTAATTGCCGCTTTATGTTCTGTACTCCTGAGTTGTTGCGCCAAAACCATTGCTCAGCCGATATGCGGCTTCGATCAGTCTAACCGCGCCCTCCTGCAGTCTGATCCCTTATACCGGTCACATTTAATTTTCAACGAGCAAAAGATCAGCAAGCTGATTGAAGAGAAAAAAGCCGGGAGAAATCATCAGGAAAAAGAAATGCATGTTTTTACTGTTCCCGTAGTGGTACATGTATTGCATACAGGTGAGGAGGTAGGTACACCCTATAATCCCTCTGATGAGCAGCTACTGGAAGCGATAGATTACCTGAACGCCGTGTACGACGGTACCCATCCTTCACTAACGCCCGCAGGCACCGATGCTGCCGGTGATATTGGTTTGCGATTTGTTCTGGCTAAAAGAGATCCCTATTGCAATCCAACAACGGGCATTCACAGGATAGATATGTCGTCCAACCCGGAATATGTATCGAATGGTGCCACCAATAGCGATATAAATAAGGATATTGCTATGAAATCTCCCATAGTATGGGACCGGGATAAATATTATAATATTTATGTGGTTCATAAAATCAACGGGCACGACGGAACATCAGGACAGTTCATTGCGGGGTATGCCTATTTCCCAACTTTCAGTATAGTGGATGGCACGGTTATGCTGGCCACGCAAATGAAGGCAGGCTCTAAAACACTTGCACATGAGATCGGGCATGCTTTTAACCTGTATCATCCTTTTGAAGGCTCCTCCGGCAGGGACGTCTGTCCGACCGGGCAAGGTGATCGTGTGAATGATACCGATCCTGTTTCCTTTAATGCCAGCACTTCGGGTGTGGTTGATTTTACCTGCCGTACGGGTTATAACGATTGCGCAGGCGCAGATTACAATATACGTACGGAAAGTAATTTCATGAACTATACTCATTGTTACACGCTTTTTACGCCAGGACAAAGAGACAGGATGCGGGCCAGTATTTTACTGGAAGAAAGAAAGGGTCTCCTCATATCGGCGGGTGCTGCACCTACTTACGAAAATCCTTCATGCGCGCCCAGGATCAATTTTGAGCAGCAAACTGCTGTGCTTGCAAAATCCGGCACTATAGTGAACGGATGTACGAAATACGACGATTATGAATTGAAGCTTACCATAGGCGGCGATCCACTCCAAAACGCTACTGTTACGCTCATGGTCGATCCTGCATCAACGGCATTGGAGCATGGAGACTTTGATTTTCCGGCAGGAAATAATATAGTTTTTCCGGCAGGCTCAAATAACAGCCGGTCTTTTGTGCTGCGTATTTATGGTAATGGAAGCTCAACGGAAGCAAAGCTTCTGCGGCTGGACTTTGTTCTCAATAATGGAGGAGGAGTTGCAGAGAAAGGGAGCGCTGCCCCTGTGATGGACATCAGCATCCTGCCGTATGATTACAGCCCCGTGGTGTCAGGCACACCTGCGACAGCAACAGTGGGTTCATCTTCCTACCAGATCAATAATGCCAGGCTCTTTGATGCCACCCTTAAGCAACAAAAGACCCAGATACTTTATAAAGCCGGCGAGCTTTCTGCAGCAGGAGTTTCGGCCGGCTCCATCACGGCAATACGATTTTTTATAGCAAAACATACTACACGGGCATTTACAAATCTGAATATTAAAATGGCGCAGACAGATTTAAGTAATCTTGCAGAAAATGGAAGCATCCGTTATGCCGGCAATACGACAACCGTATTATCGCTTCCATCGTATGCTACCGTAAATGGATGGAACGTCTTTACGTTTACGGAGCCCTTTAGCTGGAACGGAACCAGCAATATTGCGCTGGAACTTTGCTTTGATAACCCTACTGTAGCCACAGGCACTCCAGATATAATATACGCTTATTCAGATGGAAGCAGGGAAGACGAAGGCAGCATGATAGAAGATGCCACTGTAAATTGCACAAAGAGCTTTGCTCGGGTCGGCTTTTACAGTAATGGGGTAAAGCCTGTTGTGATGTTGGACTATACCATGCAAGGCAACTCCGTGGAAAATGCAGAAGCGGTGTCCGAAGAAGTGTATCTTGGGCCTTATAATGAAGTGTACTTTTACAGCCGGTCGCAACCGAAAAAGATAATAGCAAAGATCAGCAATCTCAGTGACTGGGATTATGGCTGCACAACGGTAAATATAGACAGGGCAGGAGATGGTGCTGAGCCCTTCTGGAATCATTTACCTGCCCAATATATAGCACGTAAAACTTTTTTCGTGACGCCCCAACATAACAACCCCTCGGGCAGTTACGAAATAACCCTTTATTATACCGGGGCGGAAAAAGCGGGTTATGAAACAGCAACAGGCAAGAACTGGACAGATGTGAAAATGGTCAAAACTGAAATTCCTGTTCAGGCTGTAACGCCGGCAACCCCCGAAACAGATAAGGTAAACATAAATCCGGCAGTTGAGCATGGCAGTTTTGGTGAGGAATATACCCTTCAGGCTGCTTTTAATACCGGTTTCTCCGGTTTTTCAATTGGCGCCCTGGAGGCAGTTTTGCCTGTAAGCTGGCTTGATTTTGAAGCTGTAAATAAGGATGGTAATGTGGCACTTCGCTGGTCTACTGCCCTGGAGCAAAATAACAGTTATTTTGAAGTGCAGGTAAGTTCCGATGGAATACATTTTACAACGGTAGGTACCCTTTCTTCAAAGGGAAACAGTAATATGCCGGTAACTTATGATTATCTTCACCTGCAGCCACAGACAGGTAAGCTGTATTATCGTATAAAGCAGGTAGATAAGGATGGCAAAAGTTCATACAGCAGCACGATAGCAATATACATTACAGCCAGTACCCGCACTTCACCGCTACTGTACCCTGTACCTGCCGGCAACAATATTACCATTCATCTTGGTAAGCCTGCTACCAACGTGTTTATAGAGGTTTTCAGCAGTGATATGAAACGTGTGTTTGCCGAAAAGGTAAGTGAGATGATGCTTACCAGAACGATTGCAACCGGAGCATGGGCTGCCGGGACTTATATTGTACGGATAACGGCTCCAAAGAACAGCTATGTGTTGCGGTTTGTGAAATAGATATGAAGGGTTAGCCGCGCGATCAGATTTCGGTATTCTGCCGGAGGTCCATAGCTCTGAAAGTTTAACAGCCACTGTCGGATTTCGGGCTCCTGGCTTCGGGCTTTAACCAAAGGTTCTTGTCTTTTGGTTCTTGGTGCTTTGAGGTATCAGTAATCAATCAGGTAAAATTGATGATGCTCTCCTTAAAAGCAATCCCTTCTCTTTGCAGCGCTGCTAATACAGGATCGTATATTTCGGGCACAATAGGAATATGCAGACCGGTAAGCGTGATCTTTCCCTGCAATATCAATGTGGCAGCTATACCTAATGGTAGGCCAACCGTTCTTGCCATCGCGGTGTGCATACTGTCTTCACCCTTAACAACTAAGGTGCTTATGGTTTTCCGGCGCGGACCTTCCGTTCTGTATTCCAGCTCGTGCTGCATAATTATCATATCCCTGTCTTGCTGCTTCAGCTTCAGTTTGTTTTCGAGTGCCTTTTGCAGCACATCGGCGGCAGTGCATAGGCCGTTACCGATCTGCTCATCATCATAAAAGCCGAGGTAAGCCAGCATATGTTTTTCCCTGCTTTCGTCAATGACGGCTCCGGCGATATTGTGCTGCAGCAGATGAGCCTGAAAGAATTCCCGGTAGGTAAGCTCACGCGTATCATAGTGTTGAGTTTCGTCGGTTAGGTTCAACTCAACGACCTTTTTCCAGCCCGCGCAAAAATCGGGATGACGTAAAGTGGTACGGATAAAAGTAGAGCAATCCTCCAGCGTATACAAGGGAATATAGGTTAGTGAATCCCTGTTGGGATACCATGCAAAATGTCCATGCCCGGCTATTGCTGCAGTTCGGTTAGGATCAAAAAGCTGGTGGTAGGGGAGCTGCTTCACCTCATTGTTTGATCTATAAACTGCTCCGGCCTTTCCTGCCATTACCACGTTGCGCGGGTTCCAGCTTATTTTATAATGCCAGGGATTATCATCACTTTCCGGTGCTACCAGTCCGCCGCAATGGGAATGAAATGAAGTGATCTTTTCTCCTCCGGCACGAATACGATGAATAAGCTGCATGGCGCTCATATGGTCGATGCCCGGGTCGAGTCCCATCTCACAAAGAAATAAAAGGTCTTTCTTCCTGATCTCCGGCTCCATGCTTTTTATGGTTTCATCCACGTAAGAGGCTGTAAGTAAATGACGGCCCGCGGCAACGCAGTTTTGGGCTACCAGCGGGTGCAGTACGGGAGGCAGCATGGAAACCACAATATCGGATTGCATGATGAGTGCATTCCTGCTCTCATGGTCTTTTACATTTACCTGCACTGGAAGGGCATAGGGGGATGTCCCCGATTTAGCCCGTGCCTGCTCGAGGTCACCATCTGCCACTATAACCTGCCAGTTGTGAGTTGCAGCCTGCCTGAGCAGATAATCGATTAAACAGGTGGCAGATTTGCCTGCGCCAAAAACCAGGATCTTTTTTACCGGCAGGATGTTTTTTTGCAAAATCATGCTCATGTATTTTGCCGTGAAAACTATCCACACTGCGTGGATAAAAAGGGCAGAAAAAGCCTGAAATTAAGGATAAAAAGGCTTAAAAACAGTACCTTTGCACTTATTTTAAAAACCGCTTATCTTAAGATCAAGTTACAGTAGCACATTATGGAAGATCATTTAGAGCCTTTGGAAACCAGCGACGTTAACCGTATCATCCAGGTCAATATTGAAGAGCAGATGAAGACCGCCTACATCGACTACTCTATGAGTGTAATTGTAGGCCGGGCCCTGCCTGATGTAAGGGATGGCTTAAAGCCGGTGCACCGCCGTATTTTGTATGCCATGAACGATCTGGGGCTGAACTACAACCGGGCCTATAAAAAATCGGCCCGTGTGGTAGGAGAGGTGCTGGGTAAATATCACCCCCATGGTGATGCTTCCGTATATGATGCCATGGTACGTATGGCACAGGATTGGAATATGCGCTATACGCTTGTTGACAAACAGGGAAATTTCGGTAACCAGGACGGTGACGGTCCGGCGGCAATGCGATATACAGAAGTAAGGCTGCAAAGATTAGCCGAGCATATGCTCGATGATATTGAAAAAGATACGGTTGATTTTCAGCCCAACTTCGACGATTCGGAAAAAGAGCCTTCTATTCTTCCCACCCGTATCCCACAGTTACTGGTAAACGGGTCGAGTGGCATTGCCGTGGGCATGGCCACTAACATGATGCCGCATAATCTTACAGAGGTCATAGAGGGCTGCATTGCTTATATCGACAATAAGGAAATCACCATCGAAGAGTTGATCAAATTTGTAAAAGCGCCTGATTTCCCCACGGGTGGTATCATTTACGGCTATGAAGGGATCCGGGCCGGTATGCATACCGGCAGGGGAAGGGTAGTGCTGCGGGGCAAATTACACATAGATACCAAGCCCAGCGGAAGAGAGCAGATCATTATCACGGAAGTGCCTTACCAGGTAAGCCGCGATACGCTTACCAATAAAATAGGAGAGCTGGTAAATGAAAAAATTATAGATGGCATCGCGCACGTCAATAATGAATCCAACGACAAGGAAGGCACAAGAATAGTGATCGACCTGAAGCGGGATGCCATTGCCAACGTGGTTGTTAATCACCTCTACAAACACACTGAGTTGCAAACTTCCTATGGCATCAATAATGTAGCCATTGTTAAAGGAAGACCCAGGCTGCTCAACCTGAAGGAGTTGATCGGAGAATTTGTAGAATTCAGGCATGAAGTGGTGGTAAGGCGGGCACGCTATGAATTAAGAGAAGCGCAAAAAAAGGCGCATATACTGCAGGGCTACCTGATCGCGCTGGATCACCTTGATGAAGTGATCGCGCTGATCCGCAGCTCATCCACTCCCGAAATTGCCAGGGAAAACCTGGTAGGGGCAGGCTGGGGCCTGGATGAATTGCAGGCCAAGGCTATACTGGAGTTGAGGCTGCAACGGCTTACCGGTATGGAACGCGACAAGATCAAGGAAGAGTACGAGGAGATCATGAAGCAGATCGAGTACCTCTCCGAATTGCTGGGCAATGAAGGCATGCGGTATGATCTTATTAAGAAAGAGCTCATTGAAATAAAAGATAAATTCGGCGACACCCGTAAAACGGAAATTCAGTACCTGGCAGATGAGATGCGTTTGGAAGACCTGATCGAAGAAGAAGACGTGGTGATCACCATTTCCCACCAGGGCTATATCAAAAGAACCTCTGCAACGGAGTACCGGCAGCAAAACAGGGGAGGGAGGGGCACGATAGGCGGACGAACCAAGGAGGAAGACTGGATTGAGCATCTCTTTGTAGCGTCCACCCATCATACCATGCTGTACTTTACGGAAAAGGGAAGATGCTTCTGGTTAAAAGTATACCAGTTGCCGGAAGGTGATAAAACCAGTAAGGGCAGGGCTATCCAGAACCTGATACAGCTTCCCCCTGATGACAAGGTGCGTGCTATTATAGCGGTAAAGAACCTCGAAGACGAAGCATTTGTAAAGAGCCACTACATTGTGCTTTGCACCAAAAAAGGCATTATTAAGAAAACACTTTTGGAAGATTTTAGCAGACCGCGTGCAACCGGTGTGAATGCCATAACCATCGTAGAAGGAGATGAGCTATTGGAGGCAAAAATGACAGACGGTAACTGTGAGATCATGATGGCCGTTAAAAGCGGAAGGGCCATACGGTTCCCCGAAAGCAAAGTACGGCCAACCGGGCGTGGCGCCATAGGCGTGGCTGGTATTGAAGTGGATAACGCACACGACGAGGTGGTTGGCATGATTTGTGTCCAAAAAGACGACGGTTTCAGAACGGTGCTGGTAGTAAGTGAAAAAGGCTTTGGCAAGCGTACGGCAATTACAGATGACTCGGGAGAAGAAGTATACCGTATAACAAACCGGGGGGGAAAAGGGGTAAAAACGATCCATGTAACGGAAAAAACAGGCTCCCTTGTTGGTATCCTGGATGTGGCGGAAGAGGAGGACCTGATGATCACCTGCAGATCCGGCATTACCATCCGTATGGCAGTAAGCCAGGTAAGCCGGCAGGGTAGGGCCACCCAGGGAGTAAAATTGATCAGGCTTGATGAGGATGACGCCATTGCAGCCATTACCAGGCTGTCTCGCTACGAGCCTGAAAACAACAATGACGATGCAGACGATTTACCCGTATCAGCGTAAAAGCCCGATATGCGTTTGCTCATAATTAATAACTTAAACAGCAATCATTCTTAAACAACGAATACATATGAAGAAAATGACGCTCATCGCCCTGATGGCGGGGTTAACATTAGGTCTTTCTGCTCAGAACCTTAATAAAGTGAAAGACATGCTGAAAGACAATGAACTGGATAAAGCAAAGCAGGGAATTGACGCTTTGCTGGCCACACCCAAAAACCAGAAAAATGTGGACGTGTGGTACACTAAAGCAAAGATCTATGGCGCAATCGCTGCCAGCGACCAGTTCAAAACTTTAGTAGCCGACGGACGCACCGAAGCCTTTGAAGCGTTAAAGAAAGCCCAGGAATTAGATAAAACCAAGGCAACAACTATGTTGACCGTAGATGGTTATAAGCCGGTATATGATCTGTATGGCAGCTATTTTGATGCTGCTGCCAGCCAGTATAATGCCGAGAAGTATGAAGATGCGCTGGCAAATTTCAAAAAAGCCGGTGAGATCGGTAACTATATCTTTGAGCAGGGTTGGGGCTTATATAAGCTTGACACTACATTGATCTATTACTCCGCCCTCGCTGCCATGAACGCCAAAAAAGATGATGAAGCCGTTGCATTGTTTCAGAAACTGGCAGAGGATAAAGTGGCCGCTAAACCCGAACATGTAACTACATATCGCTATCTCGCTAAGTACTATCTTGATAAGAAAGATATTCCCAACATGCAAAAGTATGTGGCACTGGGTCGTGAATTATATCCTAAGGACGATTACCTGCCCCTGGTAGAATTTGACTACCTGCGCGGCCAGGGCGACAAAAAGGCTATCTACGCCAAATATGAAGAGCTGATCGCTGCTAATCCCGAAGGATTTGATATGATCCTGGATTACGCCAATGAGCTGTTTAATGAAACCCATGTAAGCGATGCTAAAGACAGGCCTGCAGATTATGCAGAGCGCTGCCAGAAGATAGAAGGACTGTATAAAAAAGCGCTGGCTTTAAAACCCGATGCCCTTGAAGCCAATCTTAATCTGGCCAAGCATTATTTTAACCAGGCATTGTTCCTTGAAGACGACGCTAATAAAATAAAAGGGAAAACCCCGGATGATCTGAAGAAAAAAGAAGAGATCAA
>CAZREP010000032.1:0-35472 GCA_964599035.1 uncultured Terrimonas sp.
GCCTCGTTAACCAATTGATGGATTTCAGGAAGATCGAAGAGCGCAAGATGAAACTGCAGGTTTCTGAAAATGATCTCGTGGCATTTGTTCAGGAAACTGCAGCTTCCTTTGAAATAATCGCCCGTAAAAAGTCGACCGGTTTTTTTGTAAACAGCAGCTATAAACAGCTGCATGTGTGGTTTGATGCTAACATGCTCGATAAGGTTTTATTCAACCTGCTTTCCAATGCTTTCAAATTTACACCGGATAACGGGTTGATCAATATCACTATTGAAAAAAGCGCAGATGAAACAATGGCCGTAATAAAAGTAGAGGACTCCGGGATAGGCATGACACCTGAGGAGATCAAGCATGCTTTTGATATTTTCTACCAGGGAAATTCGTCCTCTTCAAAAGGAACCGGTTTGGGATTGTCCTTATCGGAAGAACTGGTAAAACTGCACCGTGGTAAAATAACGCTGAAAAGTGAAAAATGGAAAGGTGCATGCTTTGAAGTGTACCTGCCTTTAGGAAGGGATCATTTTGATGCCTGTGACTTTAAACAACCTGATGCTTCGGGGAATACCAGTTATGAAGATCTTAAAATATTCATGCAGGAATTTGAGCAGCCCAGCCATCAGACCGAATACCATGCAGATAATAACGCTCACAGGGAGCATTCCATATTGATTATAGAAGACGATCCGGATATGCGAAGCTTTTTAAAAAACCACCTGGGCAGGCATTATGAACTACATGAAGCAGATAACGGCATAAGTGGGCTGTCGCTCGCCCATGAGATCATTCCGGATCTCATTATTTCAGATATCATATTACCAGGCAAAAACGGGCTGCATATTACAGAAATGATCAAGCAGGATATCCGCACATCACATATCCCTTTGATCCTGCTCACTGCCAAGAACAGCATAGAGGAGCAGATACAGGGTATACGAATGCAGGCAGACGCATTCATTGTAAAGCCATTTAATATGGAATACCTGTATGAAACAATCAGGAACCTGCTGAAAAGCCGCCTGCAGTTACGCGAACATTATACCAGCGAACTGCCTTCTGAAATCCGATCCGGTCATTCAAAGAAAATTGATCGCAAATTCATTAATGAATTTACAGCAATAGTGGAGAGCAACCTGTCAAATGAACACTTTTCTATTGATGAAATATGCAGGGAGATCGGGATATCCCGGGTGCAGCTATACCGGAAGGTAAAAGCGCTGCTTGGATACAATGTCAATGATTACATTCTTACTGCAAGAATGCAGAAAGCAAAATTCCTGCTGTCCAATGAGTCGATTTCCATTTTTGAAGTAGCCTGCAAGGTAGGGTTTTCATCCCAAGCCTATTTTTCAACCGTATTCCGGTCAAAATTTTCGATGACACCTTCAGAATACCGGGAGGGAAAGCGGTGCTGAAAGAAGGTATTTCTTAATGTAGGCAGAGCAGTAGCATAATATTAAAGAGAAAACAATATAGCCATGTTCTTTGTTTTGTTTTCCTGTTACTTTTTGTGGAAAAAGTAACCAAAACCCCGCCTGAACGGTATTCAGATCAAACAGGTACCCGAAAACGAATACGGCCCGTTTTCGCCCCGATGGCTATTGGGGCTGATTGGACTTTAGGACTGTCGCTTCAGCTATAGTACCCTAAAGCGTTATATTACTGTTATATTACTAATAAAGCAGCCAATTTATCTTCGTTGATGATCAAAACGAACCGGCAATCTGAAATGCGTCCCCGCACAATCCGGGTTTTCAGTTTTGCGGCAGCAGTATAGTATCTTTACAAAAAAAGACGTGATAGAAATCGATAATGTGCTGGTAAGCGATGAGGTAGTAAAAGCCCAATTCGTTTGCGATCTTATAAAATGCAAAGGCGGCTGTTGCGAAGATGGGGATGCCGGTGCTCCTCTCACCGGCGAAGAAACGGAAATGCTCAATGAAATTTTTGAAGCGGTAAAACCCTATCTTACTAAAGAAGGGCTGGAAGAAATAGAAAAAAGGGGCAGATACTATTATGATAGGGATTTTGGCTGGGTAACCCCTACCGTTAATGGTAAGATCTGCGCTTACGGCCATTACGACAGCAAAGGGATCATAAAATGTGGCATTGAGCAGGCATACCTCGATGGTAAAATACAATGGAAGAAACCCATCAGTTGTCACCTGTACCCCCTTAAAACAAAAAGAACACCAACATACGAGCTGGTAAACTACGAGCCCCGCGAAACGCTTTGCAGCCCGGCCTGCCGGCTGGGTAAAAAATTAGAAGTGCCGGTATATGTTTTTCTGAAAGAAGCATTGATCAGAAAATTCGGGGAGGAATTTTATAACATCCTTGAACAGGCAGCTGAACAATATTACAACAAACATGACTGAGCAGGCTTCCACATTCATTGCCAAAAGCACCATCAAGGCAGCGGATATTGAACACCGCAGAACGATCAATTATAATATCGGGAAATACAATGCTGCCGTGCCGGCAGGCAAAGCGCAGTTTTACGACCTGCAGTTGGCAAGAGAGAGAGCCAAGAACATGAAATGGCGCGCTATTGAAACGTTGGACCAGCAACTGGAAGAGTTTGAAAGACATCTTACGGCAAGAGGCGGAAAAGTGATCTGGGCGGAAACAGCCCAACAAGCCCTGGATGAGATATTGAAGATATGTCATGCCAGGCAATGCAAGACCATTGTGAAAAGCAAAAGCATGGTAACGGAAGAGATCCAATTAAATCACTTCCTGGAAAAGCATGGTATTGAAAGCATAGAAACAGACCTGGGCGAATTTATACAGCAATTAGACGGAGAAGCGCCCTACCACATTGTTACGCCCGCCATGCACAAAAGCAAGGAAGATATTGCTAAGCTTTTTGCCGAAAAATTAGGAACCGCCCCGAAGCTGAGCCCGGAGCAATTAACATTGGCCGCCCGTAACATCCTGCGCAAAAAATATACGGAAGCAGAGATCGGTATTACAGGCGCCAATTTCCTGATCGGCGACACCGGCGCTATTGCTATTACCGAAAACGAGGGCAACGCACGCTTAAGCTGTGCCTGGCCTCCTGTGCATATTGCCATTGTAGGTATCGAAAAAATGATCCCCTCCTTATCAGACCTTGGGCTTTTTTGGCCGCTGCTGTCAACCTTCGGCACCGGCCAGCGCGTTACCGCTTACAACACCATTATTGCGGGACCCCGGCAACCCGGTGAAACAGATGGTCCCGAAGAAATGTATGTAATACTATTAGACAATGGAAGAACCAACCTGCTGGCCAATGCAAAAGCGCGTGAGGCCCTGTATTGCATCCGCTGCGGCGCCTGCCTCAATGCCTGTCCCGTATATAAAAACATCGGTGGACACAGCTACAATACCACCTACAGTGGTCCTATAGGAAGCGTGATCACCCCTCACTTAAAGGGCTTCAACGAGTGGAAACATTTAAGCTATGCTTCTTCCCTGTGCGGTAGCTGTACCGAGGTATGCGCGGTAAAGATCAACCTGCATGAGCTACTGCTCGAAAACCGGTACGAGGCAACGGCGAAGCACAGTACCTCCCTTTCCGAAAGATTAGCATGGAAAGGATGGAAACAGGCTATGTTGCACAGGGAAATAATGAATATGGGAAACGGCAAATTAAAAAGCCGGATCGTAAATAAACTGTTCAAAGGATGGGCAAGCAGGAGAAATACATTGGATTTTCCGGCAAAAACATTCAATGAGCTATGGAAAGAGCAGCGCGATCCTCAAAATAAGCAGTAATAAAATTTCCATACTGCTTCCCGCCGATTTTTTCGGATGGTTGGCCTTACTTGTTTATTTTGTGGGATAAATTGAACCCTCCACGCATGCTTTTGATCTACTCTGCATACAACAGCCCGCGATTAGAATATATTGCTAACGTTTTACTGCACGACCTGAGCGGCATAGACGTATCCTGTACCACCCGTACCGATGAATTTGTTGAGTATGAGGGCCCTAAAATCAATTATTCAAACCATCCCCTCACACCGGATGAACTAAGGATAGCTCCTGCTGCACTGTTATCTGAAAGCGGCATTTCATCACAAGCCATTCCCTGTACAGAACACGACAGGTACAAAATATTATTCCCTACCGAGAACGGCGATCTGCCCTTCGATATCTTTGCAGCGTCCTTTTACCTGCTTAGCAGGTATGAAGAATACCTTCCCCACCAGCCCGATGAATATGGTCGCTTTGCACATACCGGAAGCATAGCATATCGGGAAGGTTTCCTGCAGCAACCCCTCATCAACCAGTGGCTTGCCGATTTCCGGCATTTATTGCAGTCGAGGTTCCCCCCACTGACTTTTGCCTTACAAAAATTCAGGTTTATCCCCACCTACGATATCGATATCGCCTTTTCGTACCTGCACAAAGGCATAGCAAGGAATGTGGGTGGATTGGCGCGCTCCCTCTTAAAAGGAGAACTGGCCACCATAACAGAACGGATTGCCGTGCTCACGAAAAGAAAGGAAGATCCCTTCGATGTATATGAATGGCTGTATGCCCTGCATTTAAAATACAACCTGCGGCCCTATTATTTTTTTCCTGTGGCAGCTTCACCGGGTAAGTACGACAGGCATGTTGATCCGCAGCGGGCAGGTGTAAGAGAACTGATCAGGTACCATGCCATGGGTTACCATGTAGGCATACACCCATCGTGGCAAAGCGGCGACAACAGTATGTTGCTGGCAAAAGAGATACAGACGCTGGAAGATATTATTGACCGCAAAGTGGTGCACAGCCGCCAGCACTATATCCGCTTTAGCCTTCCCGGTACTTACCGGCAACTGATTAACCACGGTATCTTAAATGAATTTTCCATGGGTTACGGCAGCATCAACGGATTTCGCGCTTCCATTGCTTCCCCTTTTTACTGGTATGATCTTTCTCGCGAAGAAAAAACGCCCCTGATGGTATATCCTTTTTGTTTTATGGACGCAAATGCTTTTTACGAACAAAAGCTTACCCCTTCACAGGCCTTCAGCGAAATACAATATTACCACGACGTAATTAAAAAGGTGAGCGGTACCATGATCAGCATCTGGCACAATAATTTCCTGGGAAGCGATAAAATGTTCAAAGGCTGGAAGGAAGTATATGAACTCTTCCTCAAAGAGGTAGTGTACTGGGACCTGTAATAAAGGTGGAAGGTGAAGGGTATAGGGTGGAAGGTTAGGGATGCAGGTCAGGGGTGAATGGTCAATAGTGAATTGTGGCTGAGTGATCATTATTGCGTGCAGCGTACGCTTCCGCCTCGGCTAATTGTTTTACATTCTTCATGGCCTGTGAAAGACGGCTGGCAGCATTGCGCCCGATCAGCTTCCACCACATCCAGCTTAATGGTCCTTCCACCCATATCTCATGCGTAAAAGTGGTTTTCATATTGTGATATCCCAAAAAACGATGGATATGTATTTTAGCCAAAGGCAGCCTGGTAGTAACGGTGTAAGAAAAATTCGGATCGCATGAGGTAACGGTAAACCCTGCCTTGGGACCCTTTTCGGGGATGAGCACACCCTGTACATTTTTCTGAAAGCTGCCCTTCAGCAGGGCTCCCCGCAACATTACATCCCATTGCTTCCAGTTTGTTACATCTGTCCATATTTTCCAGATCCTTTCCGGGCTGGCGGTTGTTAACATAGTATGAGTGATATACATACGCGGAGATTTAACAACGCCAAGATATCTCCAATCCGATGAAAAAAATCAACAATTTATGCAGAGTTTTTCCGGCAGATCCATATTTGATTGAATATCATTCTATAAACTACAATATTAAGTTTATGTTAAGCGCCTATATACAGCGCTATTCCATCCTCACTACTCATTATCCTATTTCAATTTCTTTATACTGTTGCTTCCCAACAGTGATCTCATTTGTGTAATAGCAACTTTATTCAGTTCTATCAGCCTGTCTGTTTGTGAAATCTCTTTCCGGATTAAAAGTGCATTGATACTTTCCATATTGCTCAACACGACCAGTTGTTCAATGGTAGCTTCGTCACGGATATTTCCTTTGGCATTGGGATTTTGTTCTCTCCACTCTTTTGCAGTAATTCCAAATAACGCAACATTCAGCAAATCTGCCTCATTGGCATACACAAAATTTGCCTGTTGCCGGGTAATTTGCCTGGGTATCAGGTTTTCTTTGATGGCGTCTGTGTGTATGTGATAATTTACTTTGGCTAAGGTTCTTTGTAAATTCCATTCTAATTTTAGGCGGTCGTTTTCTTCGTTTTTTAGGCGTTGGAATTCACGGATAAGAAAATACTTAAATTCAGCAGACAGCCAGGTGCCAAACTCAAAAGCAATATCTTTATGTGCGAAAATACCTCCTCCGTAACGACCTGATTTAGAAAATATACCTATGGCGTTTGTCATTTCTACCCAGCGTTTGGGCGTTAGAAATAATCTGCCCTCCCCATTTCTAACCGTATGGAAACCCATACGGTTAAAATCCGGATTGTTTACCTGTTCCCAAACTGCCAGAAAATCTACGGTGTAATGCGTACTCATCCAATTAGAGACAACAATCCGAGCATCTAAATTGTCTCTATAACCTGCCATATCGGTTAAAGAAATATAGTCCTCTTCTTGTTGGGAAATTATAGTAATTTCCCTACCCTCAACTTGTATCTTTTTATTCTTTGCCATCAGTTTTGACATTTAAACTATAGCAAGTTACAAATATTAGCTGCTGATATACTTTGGATTATTATAATGTTTCTTTTGGCTTTTCTTTATTAGAAAATGACTTTTTGAAAGGCGGCCCAGACTCCGGGAGTCTCATAATAAAAGGGAGGTTTGAGTAAACCCGGCTCTCCGCACAAGGTTGTCATTTCGGATGGTTTGGTAGGCAAGCATTACAAAATCGATTAGGGTTTCAAATCTTACAAACTGATAGTAATCCTATAGCATATCAAGCAGGCTCGGAAAAACAGAACGGCAAAAACTTTTTTAATTGCGTCTATCATTCCTTGTCCGAATTGTCAAGCGTATTGGCAGCAATGCTGATTAGCTCAAATTGTGGCAATGCTGCTGTTTCTAAAAATTGATTTGTGATTTTGTCAAGGAAAGATTCCGTTATAATATCCTCTTCCAAATACTG
The DNA here is from genome assembly GCA_964599035.1 of uncultured Terrimonas sp. Lineage (GTDB taxonomy): Bacteria > Bacteroidota > Bacteroidia > Chitinophagales > Chitinophagaceae > Agriterribacter. The sequence continues at coordinate 7,130 of CAZREP010000032.1, forward strand.
TTCAAGGCCGGGAAACTTCGATAAGATTTTTTCATCACTGATTTTTAAACGGTGCCTGATGTTTTTGAAAAACTTGATTTCGGAATATTCAACCTGCTCGTCTGCATTGATGGTTTGAATAGCAAAATCAATCAGCGTTAGTTCTTCTTGTTCTGAAAGCGATGCTTGTTTCAGCAAGTCAAAATAGCGCCGAATGAACGCCTTACCGCTTGTGTTGAGCTTGCCTATAAGGTCATTGATTTCCTCCTGTAAATTGAAATTTCCAAACAACCCGGATTTTTCACACATTGATGTAACCAATGCCACTTCACGATTATCAATATTCCCGTCTGCTGCCATACAGCAAAATGCGCTTTGAAGCAAAAGCTTATCAAAAAGTATGGTTTCCATATTTTTATTTTTAAGGTTTAAAACCAATTCTTGGTCTTTCGTTTTTCTGGTCAATATTTTCTCCATCCATTTTTGCTTTGATAATTTCGTATTTTTTTAATTCCTGCAAGGGAACGGACGGTTTTGTGCTTTTAATGACTTCTTCCAAAATTTTCATAGAAATTCTTGATTTGGATTTCAACGCCAATCTCGATGCTTCGTTTACTAAAAATTCGATATCTGCCGAAACATAGTTTTCCGTCAATTTTGAAAGTCGGTCGTAGTCCATCCCAAAATCCAATGGACGATTTTTCAGATACATTTCAAACATTATTTTCCTTGCTTCAAAATCAGGTGGTGACAAATAAAATTTCTTATCCAAACGACCCGCACGAAGCATTGCAGGGTCAATCATATCGGGATAGTTAGTTGCTCCGATAATAAAAATTCCTTTTTCGCCTGTTCTGTCCATTTGTGCCAACATTTCATTTACGGCACTTTTACTCATTTCGTGCGCATCGCTATCACGGTTTGGCAACAATTCGTTTATCTCGTCAATGAAAATAATTGTTGGTGCGTTTTTCTCTGCTTCTTCAAACATTTTGGCAATGTTTTCCTGCGTAGCGTTTACATAACGACTTTTCAACGTGCTTGGGGTAGCCAACAAAAAATTAAACCCGACTTCTTCGGCGAAATGTTTGGCGAAAAATGTCTTTCCACAACCGGGCGGACCATATAACAACATTCCATTTGGAATGGTAACACCATATTTTGCATACTCTTCGGGACTATTCAAAGCATCAATTACATCTAACTGCATTTGTTCTTTGAGTTCGTGCATTCCTGCGATGGCGTCAAATCCTTTTCCTTTAGCCTTTTTGCTTTGAATTTTCTTTTCAGGCTTGTCGTTTGATTTGACTTTCTGAACTGTGTCAACATCCTCTACTTCAATTTCACCATTTATGGCTTGTATAAATTCATCTGCATTTTGAAAACGATTTTCAGTGTCGCCGCTCAATGCCTTTTTCAAAATCAGTTTTATGCTTTCATCAAAGCTGACAAAATCATTTGAGATTTTTGGAAATAACAAGGGTTTGTTTCTTTCCTGCAAAACGGTTTCTTCCGCATTTGTCCTATCTTTCTGAAATCTTGAAACATCTTTAAACCAGGGCGGTAGTCCAAAAAATATCTGATACATTACCGCGCCAACAGAAAAAATATCGCTTTGTGGCGAATACAAGCCGTTAAAACACTCCGAAGCCACATAGTTCAAATTCAATCCAACTTTGTTGTATGATTTTGTTGACGAATGAAACGAACGGGCAAAACCAAAATCAATAATTTTTGCTTTCGGTACATCGCCTGACAAATCCAACATGATGTTTTGCGGTGTGATTTCGTTATGAATAATCGGTTCGGACAAGCTGTGCAGATAATTCAAGCCATTCAACACATCGGTAACAACTTGCTGAATATCGTAGTAATTATTAAACCGTTCTCTGCTTATACGTTCTGCCAATGTTTCACCCGCAATAAAATTCAAAATCAGGTAGCCAAATTTTTTACTTTCGAAAAGTAATTCGCCACTGTCTTTGTAGGAAACAATATTCTCGTGGTTGATTTTTTTCAAAAATTCAATTTCCAGTAAATTATTCTCGCTGTCAAAAGCGGTTCTGCTCAATTTGGAATAATTAAACAATTTCAGAAAATACAATTTTTCGTCTTTGCCTTTTACACGATAAGTTTCGGCATTGCCTCCCTGTTTGATAGGAAATAAAACAGTATAGTCATTAACTGTAGTGCCTTTGCTTAAAGTATATACATTTTCTTTTTGCATTAGTAGAGTTCAATAAATTAGGAAACACATACGCATTGTGATTTTTTCCTGCCACAACCATTACAAGTTTGGTCAGGAAAATTATTTTCACATTCAATACAAATCGGCAATAACTTTTCCTCTGTCGGGTTCTCTGTAATGATTTGCAATCCTTGATTTAGTAATTGCCGAACCCTTGTTGGGTTTTTCCATTCAATAGCATTAAAATGCTCATTCCATCTTCTAATACTTCCGATTAATTGATAAATAAGTGTTACTCCGACAAACAGAGTTTCAATTTCTTCAAGGACTTCACGACCCAAGTCTTGGTCTTTAGAGCGAATTACTTTATCGGTCTTTGTTCTTAGTTTTTCTAATGCTTCATTAGTCTTTTCATTCCCTAAATCGTCATTCGCCTTTTCAAGCCTGTCAAACCCCTCACGAATTTCCTTTTCTAACCTATCCCAACCCGTCCCTTTGTCTAAATCATCAACCTTTATAAGGATTTCACGCATTTTATCAAATACTTCCTTTCGTCTGTCTCCATCGCTTTTCCCTTTTTCAAAATAGTCTTGTAATTCAGTGAGTTCTTTTTTTAATTCATTTAATTTAAAATTATCAGATAAAACCTTGGCATTTTCAATTTCACGTATTATCCTGAATCCATCTCTAAACTCTGATTCTATTTTATATACAGCAGGAATAGAAATTCGATGTTCTTTATCTACTGAAAATTCGTGCTGATATTCCAACTGATGGAAATACGCCTTACCCGAAATACTTTCATTTCTGTCTAATTGAATGGTTAAGTCAAATGTGCTTCCTGCCGGTAATAATGCGGGTAAATCTTCCCCTGTGATTTCTAAATCGAAAACGTGTTCATTATAAATTGCTCTTGAGCCTTTAGCATTATTGTTGCCTTGATATATTGGAACTCTCAAAAAGTCTTGTTTCATTCCAGGTCTAATTTGGCTTGAAGTTCTTCTTTCGTTTGATATACCTACAAGACCTTTTGAAGTTAGCTCTCTATCTTTTTCTAAACCTATCAACGGAAGAAATTCCATCCTGTCAGTTTTTGGATTTTTTATTTCAATACCCCAGTGCATTGGTAATGTTGCTCCGGAACCTGTTCCAATAGCTCCTTCAAGTACACATCTTATAGTAAATTCAAATGGGGAACATTCAACATAGTTTCCTTTGCTGTCTGTAGTTTTGACCGCAAAATGATTTGTTCCTTCTTTTAACACTAAATCGAACAACTTGGCTTTGCTATCTAATTGAGTTTTACTACTACTCCAAGCTCCATCATTTCTGTGAATTTCTGCAAATATTTTCTCCCCTTTTAAATAATCAATATTTTTAAGTTTGATATTAATTAAAGTATCTGTTTCTACCGTTGATGAATCGTAGTTAATTTCTAATTCTATACAGTCGGTGGTTATCGGTGGGCTTACTGTTTCTCTATTGATTGACGAAGCATAAAGAGCAGCGCCCTTCGCCACAACAGTCATTGGGTCAACCGAGAAATCAACATTCTCCGTTACCTGTTCTTTCAGCATTTCTCTTAGTAGTGGTGTTAGAGTGGGACCTCCAACTAACATTAAAGCGTTGATTTGATTTCCCTTTAAGTTGGTTCTCTGTAATAATTCTTTTGTTATGTCAATGGCTCTTTGGAAATAAGGTTTTTGAACTTTATTTAACTCACCTCTTGTTACTGTCAGGTCAAACTCAAAAGGGCTTCCCACATCATCATTGCCAAAATCCTCACCTAAGTTGGAAAGTAAGTCGACAGAAAATTTTGTTGACAAATCTATTTTTGCTTGCTCTGCTTTATCCTTAAATTGGTTTCTAAGTTTATTTAGTTTATTGTCATCTTCAAGGATATTATCCAAAGAATAGTTTTCTTTAAAATAGGGCAATAAAATTTCGTCTATTATTGCAAAGTCTATATTTTTTCCGCCTAAATAATTGTCGCCCTCCGTGCTTATTACTTTGAAAATACCTTCTTCTATTCTTAATAATGCCGCATCAAAAGTCCCGCCACCAAAGTCAAATACTACCCAATAACCGTCTTTTATTTTAGTCTTAACGCCATAAGCATAAGCCGCAGCAACAGGTTCAGATAATAATTCTGCTTGATTATAACCAGCTAATTCAGCAGCTTTTTTCGTTGCCTCTTTTTGATTTGCCCCAAATTTTGCAGGCACGGTAATAACAACAGCATTTAAAACTTCGTCTGTAATGGGTTGTTTGAGTTTTTTTAATACTTCTGCGGAAAGTTCCTCTGATGTTAAGTCTTTCCCTAAATGTGATGAATTATAGACTTTATCCGTTCCCATAGTCCTCTTAAATTCTATGAAAACATTTGAAGTGTAGTCGGGGTTTTGAAATTCTAACCTCTTATCAACTCCAAGTTGGGATAGAGCTTTGTCTCCAACTTCAATTGTACTCTTTCGGGAAATTGAAACACAAGAAGGCACTGTGTCTTTTTGTAGGTCTAATGATTTTTTGATAACAGGTTCGCCTGTTTCCATTCTTGCAATTGCTGAGTTAGTCGTTCCCAAGTCAATGCCATAATCAATTTTTATTCTTACCATTTTTATGATAATTTATTTTAGTTATTCACCGTAAGCCACAATTACTTGGGCGTGTTGGATAATTCTATTATTGAAATGTATTTCAGGTTTGATAATTCGTTTGATTATCTGTTCTCCTTCCATTAAAATAGGGTCAGGCTCCATTGTTGCCTGTATATTCATTCCCTCCTTGTAAGGTTTATTTAGATGGTCAATAATTTCATAACCATTTGCCTTAAAATTGTCAAATACATTCGTTACTGCTATTGTGAGTTGTTTATGTCCTCTAACCTTATTGTCCATATGAGCTAAATTCATTTGCATTTTTACAATTTCGTTAGCTACTTTTAATGCCAATGAATGGTCAACCTCATGTGTTGGATTTGATTTTTGTTCATGTTTCAATAATTCCATTTGCCCATTATATAGTTCAGCCAACTTTGCGTTAATTTGGATTTGTTCTTCTTCAATAGATTTCTTTGCACTTGTTAATCGAGTTTCAACTTCAGTTTTATCTATTTTTTGGCGTTTGCTCAACAACCAATACAATAAGCCCGAAAGCAAGATTGCAGAAAGCACGGCAATAATTCCGTAAAGCGAATTTTTGCTCAATGATTTACCTACTTCCGAAATTTTTTGATTGGCGTTTGTTTCTGTTGCCGTAATTTTTACGCCCAATTCATTTGCAGTTTGAGCAATAGCGTTGCTATTATTTTGCGTTTGAATTTGCAAACTGTCAATGCTTTTGTTGGCTTTTGAAAGTTGGTTTTCTAAAATGCCGATTTTTGTCCCTAATTTGCCGTTTTCTTTTTGCAACGCTTGAATGTTTGATTTCAACGGTTGCAACTCCTTAGCCAAATCTTCTTTGGTTAAAGTTTCTGTTTGAGCAAAAGCATTTACGCTTGCCAAAAGGAATAGGGATAGTATTGTTTGTTTCATTTTTTTAATTACTTCGAAAATATTGATATTAAAAAAAAGATTACTACAATAATGAGAACAATTAAACATCCCGGGTTATCTTCTGCCCAATTGCTTTCACCACCATTCGAAACATTACTCACGCTATTAACTTGTGAAAGTTGGTTTTTAAGATTTGATAAAGAATTTTTATTCTGATTAACACGACTTCTAAAATCAGAGCGTAAATCCATTGCAGAGATAGTATTGACAACTTGCCAAGCTTCATCAACTTGCTGTTTGAGCAAAAGAATTACAGATCGTTTTGTCGCATTGTCATAGGTATTGGCGAATCGCTCTTGAAGTTTGTTTATTTCAGAAACACACATTCCTTGTGCATCGGAACCAATTCTTGAACTAAGTCCCAGATAAAGTTCGTCTGTGTTTCCTAAAATACTTCTAACATTATTCAGATATGGTCTCGCACTTAAAAGAAGCTGTTTTGCGTTAGCAACTGTTTTCGCTAAACCTTCATATCTATCAATAAGATCTTTCAGTTTTCCAAAATCGTCTGCAATCCTTTTTTGTTTATCTCTTTCAGCTCTGTTGTCAATCCATTCTTGCAGGTTTTGGGTGTTTTCCTGTATGCGTTGCGTAGCAATGCTACCAACAGCTAATATTTTCGCTTTTTGGAATAAATCTAATGAGGTGTTGCCCGGGTCTATATTCGTGTCCCGATAATGTTTAAAATAATCAATTCCACATTGTAAAATTTCATCAGCAACTTTGTCTGTAATGGAAGTATATCTTATATCGTTTGTCCCTAATATACTTTCGAGTTCTGCCAATTCTTTTGTGGTAGCATTGTAGAGTTCACTTCCCACATTTGCAGCGTTGGCTTTGTTTGCTTTACGTTTGTTTTTTGTTGTTTCAATTTGTCGTTCAATTTGCGTAATCAGCCTTTGAATAAACCTTTTCAGAAAATCTTGTTTGGCAACAAATTCAATATCAGAAATAGCATCTAATATTGTTGACATTTCAAATTGTCCTCCTTGTGTAATTCCGTTTAAGAAAAGTAATTGTAAATCTTTTTCTGAAATTTTAAAAGTAGAATCAGTGACAGATTGGGCTAAGGAATGGATATAATCACTCTCAAGAAAACGCAATTTTAAATTTAAAGTATCTTTATCAATATCATATTCAGACAGATAAAGTGTAGATAAATTATGAAATGCCGAAGCGTTTCGTTTGGTAACTTCTTCTGCATCTTCTGTGAGTTTTCTCCATATTTCTATTGCAGTATCAATATCTCCGCTTTTCAAAGCATCAAAAGCAACTTCGTCTGTGATTGGGTTTCCGTTCCAAAACCAAAACAAGGCAGCGTTTATCTTGTCGCTGTCCAAATTGAGTTTTGATGCGGCCTCCTCAATGCTGCTAAGCGTTCGGTTAAGTAGTCCAAGTATAGGAAAACTAAAATCTTCCTCTGGGTCATTTTCGGTTTTAATAAACTGTTTGAGCCGTCTTACTTGCCGTTCCTGTTCTTTTGCTGTTGAGCCAGCCAGCAAGCCAACGATCCGGTAAGGGTTGTTTTGTATCAGCTTCATTTACTACGGTATTATTTAAAAAGAATAGCGCAGGCTAATTCCCATTGCTCGTTACAGAGGTTCTACCACGAACCCACATCACAAAGCAAAAAGGAACGCCCACGCTTTACCGCAGGCGTTTCCACTTTTACTTCCCCGTGATGTCCGAAATGTGGTAGATTTCTGTAACAGGAAATTTTAAAGCGAAACGCTATATTTTATATGTCTTTAACTCGTTTTTAATCCATTTATTCGTTTTAAATTACTGCGAATATAATTTTTTTAGCATATATTTCACAATCAATTACTTTGAGGCGTTGACAAAGATACAGGCGGTAGCAGAAGAGTTAAGCGCAGGTTAAGCGCCAGGATACTATTCAAGCCGCGCATTTCTCCTAAACCCTGTATTGACGAGTCAAATACCCGACAGGGTTACGCCGGTGCCCAAAGAGGTTTCCGCATTACTTCCCTGCCTGATGAATAATAACACGCTGTATTTTCATCAATCAAAAATCCTTTTGATAATATGCTTCTGCAGTTAGCCATTAGTCTTCTTCAGTTTTTTTATACTGCCGCCCTCCAACAGTGACTTCATTTGTGTAATAGCAACTTTATTCAGTTCTATCAGCCTGTCTGTTTGTGAAATCTCTTTCCGGATTAAAAGTGCATTGATACTTTCCATATTGCTCAACACGACCAGTTGTTCAATGGTAGCTTCGTCACGGATATTTCCTTTGGCATTGGGATTTTGTTCTCTCCACTCTTTTGCAGTAATTCCAAATAACGCAACATTCAGCAAATCTGCCTCATTGGCATACACAAAATTTGCCTGTTGCCGGGTAATTTGCCTGGGTATCAGGTTTTCTTTGATGGCATCGGTATGGATACGGTAATTGACCTTAGACAAAGTGCGTTGCATATTCCATTCTACCTGGTTGCGGCTGCCTTCATCTTCTTTGAGACGTTGGAACTCTTTGATCAGATAAAACTTGAATTCCGCACTTAGCCAGGATGCAAACTCAAACGCAATGTCTTTGTGTGCAAATGTTCCTCCGTACCTTCCTGTTTTTGAAACAATACCAATAGCATTGGTTGCTTCAATCCATCGTTTCGGGGTCAAAGAAAAGCTGTTTGAACCGGCCATATTTTTAATTCCATCGAATTCGATGGAATTAAAACCGGGATTATGAAACTGTTCCCACAATCCCATAAATTCAATGGTACTCCGGTTCCGCATCCAGTTTTGCAGGATATAATCGCTTCTTTCCGCATCTCTGTATCTCGCAATATCCGTCAATGAAATATAGTCCTGCTGGTTGTCTTCATAAAGGACTATATCAACATTCTGAACAGTTATCTTTTTATTCTTTGCCATGAGTTTTGACATTTAAACTATAGCAAGTTACAAGCAGGCAATCACAGAAAAAATAAAAAACTATCTGTACAAATCCGGGGTATCTGTGAGAGAAAAAAATAAAATTAGCTGCCGCTATATGTTGGAGTATTCTAAACGCCTGTATACAGCGCTATTCCAGCCGCGCCTTTCTCTTAAACCCGGTATTGACGAGGTAAATGCCCAGCAGGGTTACCCCGGTACCCAGGGCAATGACCATCGTTAACTTTTCATTGTTGAGCAAGGCTCCAATGATCACAGCTACAATGGGATTGATGTACGCGTACACCGAGACCTGCTGCGCCGGTAATCTTTTCAACGCATAAATAAAAGCGGAATAGGTGATAATGCTGCCTATGAATACCAGGTATGAAATAGCGTACCACACTTCGGTGCGCATGCCCGACAAAGGCGCATACTGGCCGCTAAAACGTGCTACAGTCAAAAGCACAATGCCGCCAAGGAACATCTGCCAGCCTATGCTGAAATACGGATTCACATGTTTGGCGTTCTTTACGGTAAATATGGTGCCGAAAGCCCAGGTAACAGAGGCAACAAGATTTAATACTATACCAATTGAAAAGGTGGAATTAAAAAAGTCCTGCAGGTAATCGGAAAAGATGATGAGAATACCGCTGATACCGATCAGCAGGCCTGCAATAGTCATGGCATTAAGCTTTGCTTCCTTAAATACGAATGTGCTCAGCACGGCTATCCATAATGGAGATGCCGCACCTATTACCGCACCCAGTCCGCTGGGAATATACTTCATGGACCAGGTGCTGAAACCATTGTTGATAACGATCATCAGCAGGCTCATCCATCCAAACTGGATGAACTCATTGCGCGTGGGCAGCTTAAATCCTTTTATAAAAAAATAGCCCAGGAAAAAAGAGCCTGCCATCAACTGGCGCAATCCTGCAAGCTGCAGGGCAGGCATATAACGAACTCCTCTTTTAGAGGCCAGCCAGGTAGTGCCCCAGAAAAAACAAACCACCACTACCGCCAGTATGGCCTTGGTTCTGTCGCTTTGATTGCGCAGGTAAACGGGTTCTATTATGCTTTTAGCCCTGCCATAAATATCGTAGATATAATTTTTCATAACAGGCGCTGCAGGTAAAGCATGCAGCCGGCATCTACAGTTTTTTTAATATAGGTGGAATGGCAGGCTGATCGTCGCTGGCATACTTCCGGGCTTTTGTCAGGGTCAACATAAAATCCATATCAATGCCTGAAATGTCTTAAGCCCGTGATCACCATTGCCAGCTTATTTTGCACACAATATTCAATAGAATCCTTATCACGTATGGAGCCTCCGGGCTGAATAAAGGCGGTAATGCCGGCCTGGTGTCCCAATTGCACGCAGTCGCTGAATGGGAAAAAAGCGTCTGAAGCCAGTACGGCCCCGTTCAGATCGAATTTAAACTGACCCGCTTTTTCCACTGCCTGGCGCAGGGCGTCTATACGGCTGGTTTGCCCGCATCCTTTACCCAGCAACTGTTTATTTTTTACCAGCGCTATGGCATTTGATTTCAGGTGCTTGCAAACAATATTGGCAAAGAGGAGGTCTTCTTTTTCGCCGGCGGTGGTTTCCCTGCCCCCGGCTTCTTTCCATTCGGCATAATTGCCCTGGTCTTTGTCCTGCGACAGTACACCATTCAGCATTGTTCTGTACTGGCGCGGGGCAACCGATTTTTCCTTCAGCACAAGCAATATCCTGTTCTTTTTACTTTGTAAAACACTCAGCGCATCAGCGTCATATGCATTAGCGATCAGCACTTCAAAAAATATTTCACTGATCGCTTCGGCCGTGGCTTTGTCCACTGTGCCGTTACATACCAGCACACCACCGAACGCACTTTCAGGGTCGCCAGCCAACGCGGCATCCCAGGCTTCTTTCATGCTACCCCGGGCAGCTATTCCACAAACGTTGGTATGCTTAATGATCGCAAAAACCGCACCATTGCCTGCATCCCCAAAGGAAGGGAACTCGCTGATGAGCTGAACGGCGGCATCCACATCCACCAGGTTATTATATGAAAGCGACTTGCCGTGCAGCTTATCAAAAACAGCATCCGGATCGCCATAGAAAACACCCTGCTGGTGCGGGTTTTCGCCATAACGCAATACCTGCTCTTTGCTCCCGTAATTTAACAGGGTACGGGAAGGATTGAAATAATTGCTGATGGCAATATCGTAATGCGTTACAATTTCAAAAGCCCTGGCAGCAAAGGCGCGGCGCTGTTCAAAGCTGGTTTCACCGTTTTGAGTCGACAAAAGACTTACCAGCGGCGCATAGTCGTCTTTAGCCGCCACTACCAGCAGGTCTTTGCAGTTTTTGGCAGCGGCGCGGATCATGGAAGGTCCGCCGATATCAATCTTTTCAGTGATCATTTTCTCCGCTTCTTCCGAAGTTCCCTTAAAGGAGGACGACCTTGCCTGCGCCAGCGTTTCCTCAAAAGGATACAAATCCACAATAACCAGGTCGATAGCGGGAATATTGTATTCCTTCATTTCCGAGAGATCCTGCGGCATATCCCGCCTTGCCAGGATACCGCCAAAAACAACAGGATGGAGGGTCTTTACCCTGCCTCCTAATATCGATGGATAAGCGGTAAGGTTTTCCACCGGCACGCAGGAAATACCAAGGTCTTCAATAAACTTTTGCGTACCCCCTGTTGAATAAATGGTGATCCCAAGGCGCTGAAGTTCTTTTACAACGGGTTCAAGCCCGTCTTTATAATAAACGGAAATGAGTGCGGAACTGATCTTCTTTTGCATAATATATCGGTTGGTATACACCCTCTACAGGCATTATGATTACCTCCGGGAGTGAAGTTATAAATCAAGTATAAAGGCGCCATCTTCCTGTACGGAATGGCGGCGCAAATGTAAACTATCGCATTCATTTTTCCATTGACGGATTTTCCACGCCGGTACAGAAGCGTCGAAAACATACTGCCGGCAGCGGAACAACTGCTGCAGCCGGCCAATACCCGCATTCATATTTTTAGAAAGGATAATCACATCCACGTCTAAAGGCTTTAGGGGAAGCAGCAGGTTGGAGAGCGAGTCCAGCAAAAGCACCCGCCTGCTATTAAAGTAAAAAAACGGATCGGCCGCTCTCAGGTTCTTCAGGCTGTCGACCGCTCCTACCCGGTGCAAAAGCCTACAAGGCCGCAGGTGAAAATCGTATAGAAAACGATCAGCCAGCAGCGCTTTATCCCCTGCAAAGCGGCAGTTGCCCCCGCTTATAAAATCAACAGCGCTGTAACCGGGTGTATTATATACAATAAGCCTATGCTGCCTTTGCGTCAGAACAAGATCGTTCATACGGTATAAGGCAATGGCTATCAGCGACAGTGCCGCGTACAGCAACATTTGCCTTTTCTTCCTCATCAGCCATAAGGCAATCACTATAATAAAAACATACAGCAGGATTGACTGGATAGCCGAAACGGAGATATTATTGCTCACAGCAAAGGGAATAGCATCTATAAAAGCGATAAAACCATTCATTACTTTCAGCATACCATACAGTATTGTACCCGCAACAGTTGCAATAGCAGGGAATGGCGCCAGCAGGCAAAGCAGTATCTCACCATATAATATGATCCCCGAGAGCGGAACAATAACAAGGTTGCTGATAAGAAACAGGTTAGGCACCTGGTGAAAGTGATAAATGCTCAATGGTGTGGTAAGGATCTGTGCCGCAAGTGTAACCGCCATAAGCTTCCATATATGCCTGGCTGCCGCATGCCTGAAATAAAACCAGCGGGTAACCGGGTGTGAAAAGATAACAATACTCAGTACTGCGGTATAGGACAGCTGGAAGCCCACATCCCAGAGAAAAAACGGGTTCCAACACAGCAAAAAAAATGCAGACGCGCTTAGCGTATGGTACACCGATACCTTTCTGCGCATGCTTTCACCTGCAACAATAAAAGAAAACATCACAGCACTTCTTACAATGGAAGGCCCTGCCCCCGAAAGCAGGGTGAACAGCCATAATACAGATAGTATCACTATTCCCCTTACCCATTTTGTTGCAGCGCTGCGTTGCAGCGGCTTCAGCAAAACAATGAGCAGTCCGTATATCATGGCCAGGTGCATGCCCGAAATGGCAATAACGTGAATAACGCCCGTATTAACATACGATTGCAGGAGCCCACGGTCAAGATCATCGCGGTAGCCTATCAGTAAAGCTTCTGCCACACCGGCTTCCCGCCTTCCCGGTATATATGTTCTCAATATGTCCAGTAATCCCCTACGTGATCTTTGCAGCTGATTGGCATATATGGAAACGGCTCCGGTTTCGCTTACCGTAAATTCATTGACGACAAGATATACCTGGTGTGTAATGCCCTGGAAAATGCAGTAACGGCTATAATCGAAAGCGCCGGGGTTGCCGGAATTTTTGATCGGCTGTAACCTCTTTTTAAAAACAACAGTTGACCCATAATTCAGCCCCGATATCGTGCTGCTGTCTTTTTCAAAGTAAATAATAATGCTGCCGCCGGAGCGGATCGCACTGCCGTTGGCGATGAGTACCTGCACGGTGGCCTCAGCTTTATACGATCTGTTCTTTTCAATCAGGGGTTCGGATAAAATAGCCACAACAGTGGTACTGTCATTGTACCCATGTCCGAACCAGTGCTGCCGGTGCGTGATATTTTTAAAATGGGTGATCGCCGCTCCAAGCAAAAGGATCAGGATCATAATCGTAAGCCCGTATATCCATTTGTGCCGGAATAAGAAATAACCGCGTAAATACAGTGCGGGCAGGAAAAGCAAAATCACAATACAGGCAATAATACAGATCGTCTTTATAGGGGTCGGGAAATACCATTGCAACAGTATGCCCAGCATGAGCGGGATAAGCAGGCGTATAAACGGTGCTTGTTTCCATATAGGAATCACAGGCAGCAACATGATGAAAAGTTAAGGAAGAAATGTAGCAGAACCAAATTTAATAACCATTGGGTATTCCACTTTTTTAAAATCTCCCTCATTTTTTTGGAACCAACTTCTCTGCGCCGCCACTATCGCTGCGGGAAATCTTAAAGCTTGATAGTTCCATCCAGCGGTGCCATTGTTATCATTTACAATACACCGCCTGCAACAGGCAGTCGATATAATCTGTAGCCATGTGCCATACCAGTCCGATAGCCACCAACCGCAGCGGCTTAAAAAATAACAATAAAACATAAACAACAATTGCAGGGTAACTGTGCAGCACATGAAACCCTATACTGCACCTGCAGGCGGCATATATGGGCACGGCCAGCAAATGATCCATGTCCACAGTCATTGTAAGCAGCAAAATAATATAGGATCTGAACCAGTGTTGCCGGTATAGCAGGAGGGCTATACCTAGCGGCACTATAAAATGCAAACTATAATGAACGATCTGTGCTATCAAATGCATCTCTTTTGAAGAGGAAATTTTTTATTCGTTACCCGCTGCTTTTTCTACTACCGGCCACCGGTTCCCGAGCGGCAAAATACAAATGGTCTGTTAAATCGTAGCATAAATGCTGCTATATCCTGCCGTTTAAAATCCGTACCACGCCTACGTTAACGTAAAATGCATTACGGCACGATATTTTATTACTCTTAAGGAAACAATATTACTGAATATATAAAATTACAACGTATGCAAAAGAAAGGATTAGGATTGCTTGTTGCAGCAGCGGCAGCTTATGGCTATTACCGGTTTTCTAAAATGACCCCGGAGCAAAAGAGGGCATGGAAAGAAAAAGGCATGAAATTCCTGGATGAAAACTTCGGATGGGGAAATCTGTTCAAGAAGAAAACCCCAATGCCGGATAACGATTTTCAGCAGGCATAAAGATCACAGGGATATTACTATAACCGGTTTCAGTGGTGCTCTGTATCCGGATCACAAAATATGATGTGATCATCGTCCGGATAACAGCGATCATAGATGGTGCGTGCGGAGATAACGATACCTGAAAGCTATAACCGCAATGATGGATAGCGTAAGCGTCACAGGCAAAAGCAGGAGCAATAATCCTAATGCCGGTTTGGTTTTCTGGGTAACAGGATCATAGGTAAAGCAGGAAAAAAAAGTGGATTTCCCCGGCAGGGGGTAAGAAGGAATAAAAGCACCGTTGATCTCTTTTATTAACAGCGAAATATCGCTTTCCCCGCGTAACCCGGTAAGCTTTTTTACGATATAGCCTTCCTGGTTCACGCCTATCAAAAGCGCTTCATGATCATATTGGCCGGTAAGGCTGTCCCTAACGCTAGTAAATCCCGCAGAATGGGTAAGCATATCAATTTGAGAGGTTACTGCAAAAGTCCAGGCACTGCTTTCCTCCACCGAAAAAAGTTTTGCCATTCGGAGCATATCCTGCAGGCTGTCTTTCGGATCAAAGCTGATCACAAGGATCTTATAGTTTTCTTTGCCGGAAAGATGCTGTACATTTTCAGTTAGCCGGAGTAAAAAAGGGCTGCATATACCGGTACAACGTGTATATACCAATGCCAGCATGAGAGGCGACCGGGTATAGAGATCAGCTATGTTCTTCCTGCCTTCCCTGGTCACGATCTCTACCGGTGCGATTTTCCTGTATAATGCGGTTTCTTCAGAAAAGCCATAATCGCCTCCGCCCGGCAGTCCGTGCACAACGGAAACCAGGAATGCTAAGACGATGCCGAAAACGCTTTTGTACATTTTTTAATGATATTGAACAGCAGCAGCAAAACGCCTGAGAGATAAACGATGGCAAACCATGCGCCTATCGAAGCCAGGATCGCCGCTGAGGTAAATTCAGGAGGATACACCGAAAATCTTCTCGGAACGGAATCGGCTCCGGCAATGTAAAACATCATTACCAGGCCCAACCCTCCCACGAGCAGTAAAAGAAGCTTTATGACAGCCGACTTGCTGCTTTCGGGCTTCTTTTCAAATTCATTTGCCACCCACGAAAAGAAAGCAAGACTAAAGAATACATTCCCCAGCGCATTATAGGTATGAAAATGAGCGGGAACCCAAAGCGTATTGTGAAAAATGAAGTTGTTGGAGATCGTGGCATCAATTACTGCGCCCACGCCCCCGATCAGCCATCCCATAACACCCGTAAAAAACAACAGGTTGGTCAAAGACCACCGGATACGGTTTTTATATACTAAGATAATAACACTAAAAGCCGTCACGGAAGCTGCCGGAAGGCTTGAGAAATAAGACGTGATCTGCCCGATGAACTGGAAGCCCAAAGGCTGCACAAAATCCATATATAAATGATGGAAGAATGCAGTAAGAATAAACACCATAGTGCAATTCCAGGCCAGCGTTACATACCAGGTGTTTTTAAATTTTGGTCGGCCGCTCACCTCCGGCAGTAACTCATACAACGACGCAAGCCCAAGGTATAATGCCTCATTAATAATAGTATGACCAAAAAAATAGGTAATATTTTTCATAAGCAGCGGATCATTGGTGAATGCGCCTCCAGAAAAATATTCAGCAAAGAATAAAACGAGCAGCAGCACAGCCGCAATCAAACAGGTGATGATACCGATCAGCGTTACCGTTGCGATCATGATGAATGGAGGCGTTTCAAAATCAGGGTGCTTCTTCTTAAGATGCTGCCACCCGAAGGCCTGGCTAAGCGAATACTTTTTCATTATCCGGGCAAGCAGGTCTACAGTCCATACCAGCCACCCGATCCCCATTATTGCCAAGGAGAACAGGAACAGGGGCGTAGCCCATTTCTCCCATCCCACAATATGCAATGGCAACGGATACAGGAATGTCCACGCGGCGTGAAAATTCCCTATAAAAGTGCTGCTCCACAATAAAACCACACCTGTAACTGTAAGTATCATCGCAAATACACTCACCCCTGTCGACACTTTAACATAACGTGCCAGGAGATACTGCGTGCTCACCAGGCCTGCCGCAAACCATATCCCCACCATCGTTAATCCATGGGTGGTCATAAGAGAATAAAAGGTAACGGGGGAAAGAGAAAGATCATTCCCCTGGTTAAAACGCATGACAATGCCAAACGTAATAGCAAGTACAAATAATACCAGGATAAGTATAATCCATACTGCTGTAACTCTTTTCAGCGACAATGTGATCATTTCAATGCATTTATTTATTTTACTGTAAAGGAGGTTCTCATGAACGCATGGGATACCCCGCAAAACTCAAGGCATACAATATTGTAGCTGCCCGGCTTATCAAACTTCCACCTCAGCTTATTGATATAGCCCGGCATGGCCTGCGTTTGGGCCACCAGTTCAGCCTTTTCGTTGTAAATACCCACACCGTGGTTCACATCAAAGCTGCTAACCCTGAATTCCACTATTTCATTTGCCGGCAACTCAATAACCTGGCTGCCTCCTGCACTATCCGCCGCCTGGTACGACAGATCAAAGCTGAACTGGCGGGCACTGACCTGTACTACCTTTGAAGGTGTGGCTCCGGCAAACAAAAAGTAGGGCGACCTGGGAAGGGTAACCGACAACAGCGCTACCACTATCACGGCCAGCGTGAAAAAAAATAAAAACCGCTTTCGGTTAGGCGCTGACATTCCGCCTGTCTCCTTTTCCTCTGCCAGTGAGGAGCGGTATACAACATAGAACACAACCATGATCAGCACGGCAAGAACAATAAACAGCAGGAGCATACCATATTGACGATCCATAATTTAACTGATATTAAAAACTTCTTATAAAATAAAAAGCACACCAATAAACAGCCTGCAACCGCTGCGGACACAGCTTATGCCTGCTTAAATACAAATTCTATGTATTAACTTAATATTCTACCCAACAGAGCCGATTGGAATACAGGAATGGTAATGATCATTACCATTCGAAGAGCTGTTAACGATCACCGCACTAATTTAGCCTTAAATACATATCCGGTTACAGGAGGTTAAAGGCAAATGTGCGAAAAAGCACAATTCATCAAATCAGATCACATTCCTTTATTATCCCAATCCGGGGGATATGCTTCATTCCATCCTGTGCATATTGATAATGATTTCACGCCCGCTTTTCGGGTATTGAAAAGCGCATAGCCTACATTTGTGCCTCATGGAGGCATCTTACCTGGCAGCATTTATTGTCATAACTACAGGCGCGCTCATCAGCATGCTGACAAAGCGGCTAACGGTTACTGCTGCTCTCGCCGGGTGGCTTCTTGGCATGATCATATTTTGGGGCGACGGATTTACGCCACTCGCACTGCTTGCCACTTTTTTCATACTGGGTTCGGGAGCCACCATATGGAAACTCACTGCCAAAAAGCAGGTGGGGCTTGCTGAAAGCCGTAATGGAAAAAGAGACGCGGGACAGGTTATCGCCAATGCGGGTGTAGCCGCTATACTGGCCTTATTCTCAAAATGCTGCGCCAACACCACGGATTTGGTACAAGTAATGATCGCCTCCGGCTTTTCGGCCGCCACTGCCGATACCCTGTCGTCGGAGCTGGGCAATATATATGGTAAAAGATACTATCATATTCTTTCCTTCCGGGAAATGCAACGTGGTGCAAATGGCGCCGTGAGCTTACAGGGAAGCATTGCCGGTATTGCAGGAAGTACAATTATCGCCCTTGTATATGCATGCGGAACCGGCTGGCATACACAGCATTTCCTGATCATCATCATTGCAGGCACAGTGGGCAATATAGCAGATTCCGTATTAGGACTTACTCTCGAGAACAGGCGCCTGCTCACCAATAATATGGTAAACTTCCTGAACACAGCCGCCGGGGCCATAACCGCGTGGATATTGTACAGGATACAAATACCGGTTTAACCTACAAACCTACCCCTCCTCAAAAGAAACTTATGCTTCGCAACTTTTACAACTCACTAAGCTGGTCACCATTTCCTTGGAAACACTCTGGCTGCGCTGGTAATAAAGGGTTTTAATACCCAGCTTCCATGCTTCAATAAGTAATTTATTTACATCTTTCACGGGAAGATCTGCTGGTATATTGAGATTCAGGCTTTGAGACTGATCAATGTATTTCTGGCGGATAGAGGCCTGTTGAATAATTTCCAGCTGGCTGATCTCCTTAAAAGTTTTAAACACTTCTTTTTCTTCTGAAGTCAGCTCTTTGAGATGCTGTACGCTGCCATGGTGCAGCATAATGCTGCGCCAGGTATCCTCATTATCTATTCCCTTTTCTATCAGCAGCGCTTTGAGATATTTGTTTTTGCGCATAAAATTCCCTTTCGATAAACCAGCCTTATAATAGTTGCTGCTAAAAGGTTCTATGCCGGGGGAAGTTTGCCCCAGTATTGCCGAAGAAGAAGTAGTGGGTGCAATAGCCAGCAGGGTAGTATTCCTTCTCCCGTATCCTTTCAGGAGTTCCGGCTCTCCGTAGATCCATGCAAGGTCTTTACTGGCCTTTACTGCCTTTTCCTGGATATCCTGGAATATCGAAGCCGTAAGCTGCTTGGCCGTCATCCCTTCAAAAGGGATCATATTTTTTTGCAGGTAGGAGTGCCAGCCCAATACACCTAATCCCAATGCCCGGTGCCTCCTGGCAAAAGTGCAGGCTGCTTTGAGGTAATAGTTATCTTCCGACTTGGCAATAAATTCCTGCAGCACGGCATCCAGGAAAAAGATCGCAAGCTTCACCGCGTTGGTGTCTTTCCATTCATCGTACAATTCAAGGTTCATAGACGACAGGCAGCAGATGAAGGATTCTTCCTCTGTAGAAGGCAGCATGATTTCAGAACAAAGATTGCTGGCATGAATGGTAAGGTTCATGTCTTTATACACCTGTGGCTTGTTCCTGTTCACATTGTCGGAAAAGAAGATATAGGGCAGGCCTTTCTGCTGCCGGCTTTCCAGCACCTTAGCCCAGATCTCTCTTTTTTTGATATCTCCATCGATCATGTCCTGCATCCAGTAGTCAGGCACACATACGCCAAAAAAAAGATTCTGGATAGGATGCCCGATATCTTTAATGGAAAGGAATTCTTCTATATCGCCGTGGTCAATATCCATATAAGCTGCAAAAGCGCCCCTGCGTACGCCTCCCTGGGATATGGTATCCATAGCCGTATCAAACAGGCGCATAAAGCTCACAGCTCCGCTGCTTTTTCCGTTATCGGTTACCGCGCTCCCTCTTTCACGCAAGGCCCCAAAATAAGCAGAGGTTCCCCCGCCTAATTTTGTTTGCATGATCACTTCACCCAGCTTATGCGTGATGCCCTCGATATAATCCGGAACATGCACATTAAAACAGGAAATGGGAAGCCCCCTTTCCGTTCCCATATTAGCCCAAACCGGGGAGCTCAGGCTCATCCATCCTCTTTCTACCATTTCTTTAAAAGCTTCCTTTAGCTCAGGCTTATACAGGCGCTGTGCCGCTGCGGAGCAGATGCGCTCTATAGCACCCTCAACGGTCTCTCCTTTCAGCAAATACCCCCTGTTGAGGATCTGTTCGCTTTCTTCGTTCTTCCACCATAATTTTTCCTGTTCACATTTAGTGTCAAACAGTTGTTCGGCAGATGCCGGCGCGGTTGCAAACAATGTTGTCATGCAGATTTTATTTATATAGGTTTTGGATAAATTGTAGCGGATGCAGTGTTAAAACAGATCATATGCAGAGATACTCTTGTCGAATTTGGTATACTCCACCGGGCGCTTGGCAAAGAAGTCGTCGAGGCTGTTGGAAAACACCTCTTCTTCAAACCAGAGCATGGCTGCGCTTTCTTTTGCGCTGACATCGAAAATGGGGGGAATACCGATCTGTTTCAGGCTGTCGTCGGCTCTTTTTTTCATGAAATTCACGAGATCCTGCTTGTTGATGATATCAATTTCACCGGCGGCGAAGATCCAGTCGAGGATGCGGCCCTCGGTGGCAATGGACTGCTGCACAACATCGCACACGTGAGCGATGGTTTCGGAGGTGAACACCTCGGGGTATTCCTCCTTCAGCTTATTGATAAGGTAAATGCCGGCATTGGCATGCACCTGCTCATCAACAGAGGTCCAGGCAATAATGTTGCTGACATTTTTCATCAATCCCTTGAACCTGGTAAAAGCAAGGATAATGGCAAACTGGCTGAACAGGCTTACATTTTCAATCAGCAGGCTGAATAAAATAAGCGAAGTGGCATATTCCTTCCGGTCTGCCGACTTTGCATTTTGCAGGGCGGAAGATAAATAGCCGATGCGTTCTTTTATAACAGGCACTTCCACCAGGCTCTCAAACTGGTTATTGTAACCCAGCACTTCCAGCAGGCGGGAATACGCTTCCGAATGCCTGAACTCGCACTCGGCAAAAGTTGCACCCAGTCCGTTCATTTCGGGCTTGGGGAAATGCTGGTACAGATTGCCCCAGAATGATTTTACCGCAACCTCCACCTGGGCAATACACAGCAGGCTGTTCTTTACGGCTTCCTGTTCAGGAACGGTCAGGTGAGCGTGGAAATCCTGTACATCGGCTGTGAAATCCACCTCCGAATGCACCCAAAACGACTTGTTAATGGCAGTGGAAAACTGAAGCACTTCCGGGTATTCAAACGGCTTGTACTGCACTCTTTTATCAAATAGCCCCATACTCAATATATTTTAAATGAGGTTAAAAATCCCCGCTCCATATTGCTATGAAAAAAGAAAAGGATCAAATATTTATAACCGGATTTTCCGTACCGTGACGGAGAATAAAGTTCATCATAAATTGATCCCGAAGGCACAAAAGAAATTAACAGCATGTGTATAACCTGCCGAAGAGCCCGTAAATGCAAAATACCGAAGATCGTTACTTAATATTAAGTCCGGTGCTGACGGGTTTATCCGCCCGGTTTCCCGCAAGCACCGGTAAAAGGTCCCATAACGAAAAATGACATAACCAGGGCCTTAAGGCAAACCTATATTAATTATTTTCAGATATTACCACAATTTATTTTAGCTACAGCGTTATATGCTAAAACTAATATCATTATGAAAAGAATCTTTGTTTTATCAGTGTTTACACTTATCGGATTTACCATTCAGGCACAAATAAAATTCGGTATAAAGGCCGGAGCTAACTTTAGTACCTTTTCGGGCTCAGACGCCAAACTTGAGGGCATCTCTCCAAAGTACAAGGTTGGCTTTGCCGGAGGAGGCCTGGCAAACATCCAGCTTAGCGAAATGTTCAGCCTTCAGCCCGAACTGCTGTATTCCATGGAAGGCGCTACTTATAAGTATGAAGGTGAAAGCGCGCATCTCAAAACAGACTATATTAATATACCGGTACTTGCCCAATACAATAATGCTTCGGGCTTTTACGCCGAAACCGGACCGCAGGTTGGTTTTTTAACAAGCGCCAAACTTTCGGCAGACGGAAATTCAATGGATATAAAAGACAGCTTCAAAAAGATCAATTTCTCATGGGGATTTGGCGCCGGGTATAAATTATCCAATGGACTTGGAATAGGCGCCAGGTATAATCTCGGCCTAATGAGCATAGCAGATGCTGATGAAGGAGAGTCTGCCAACATTAAAGTAGGAGGCTTCCACGTGGGCTTGTTTTACACTTTTGGCGGAGGTAACGAATAGAAGATACTATCCAAACATAACACCATAGCCCCGGACATACCGGGGCTTTTTTGCTATTGTATTTGCCGAACACAGCCTCTCCTAATCAAACCCCGGTACTTTCATGCATTCCCCACCTTTCAGCGCCGATTGATGGGCAACTATACCCGGCGCGGTATAAGCCAGCGCTTCATGTATGTTCACTTCCGGGCTGCGGTTGCTGATCAGTGCATCTATGAATTCGTGCGTGATAAAAGTATGAGAGCCGTCATGCCCGCTGTTGTGACGCAAAGGCCCGGGCAGTATATCCGTTTGCCACCACTTCGGTTGTTCATATTGCTCCACTACAGGTTGCTTATGCTGAAACCCGGCATCATCCTGCCCCATCGTATCTGCCGACCGAACGATGGTATGCTCCTGTCCTTCCTGCAAAGCGGAAAAAAAGCTCATCCTGTCGCCGCGCCACTCTCCGCGTTCCACGCTTCTCAATGCGCCCCGCCAGTTCACTTCCACCCGGAACGGATTGCCTTTACCGGTTTTAAAAAATGCGGTCTCATTCCAGAAAGGATTATTATAGGGATTATTTTTCAGCAGGGGGCTTTCATCTCCCCATCCCACACAGCTCACTTCTGTCAGCCGTTCTCCCGTCACTCCCACTAAAAATGCAGTACAGTGGGTGGGATAATGCATTGGTGGGAATCCATGCCGCCAGGTAGGAGCGCCATCTTCCCAAAACAATACTTCCAGCCCCGGATGATTATATTCGGCCGCCGCACTGAAAATGTTGCCGAATTTTCCTTCGCTATACATTTTTTTTACCGAGATGGTATTCTGGCGGTACATCGTTGTTTCGGCCATCATATAAGTAAGCCCGGTCCGTTTTACTGTTTCCAGTAACATGGCACACTCTTCCAGTGTCATAGCGGCAGGCACAGCACATAAGACATGCTTACCGGCATTTAGCGCTGCCAGCACATGGCGGGCATGATCCGGGGCGCCGGTTGCTATAAATACCGCATCAATCTTTTTGTCCTTTAACAGAAGGTCCAGCGACTCATAGGTTTTCTGACAGTGATAGGTTTCCTGTAAGATTGCCCTGCGATCGGCACGTAAATCGCTTACCGCCTCAACAATACAGTTGGGATGTTCATGAAAATAGAAAGTTGCTCCGAAGCGTCCGCCAACAATACCTATGCGAACCTTCCGTTTTGCCATGCTGTTTCCGGCAAATGCAAAACGCGAGCTTAATGCCATACCGGTTCCGGTAAGGGTTGTCATACCAATAAAATGACGACGGGATAATATCATATTTTCAGGGCTTAATAAAACTGATATATAAAGTTTCTACTTTAAAAAAGCATCAATATTTTCTTTAGTGACCAACTGGAAAGGAATAAATACTGATCTGTTTTCAACCGGCTCCTTTTTTACAAGCTGTATGGCCAGATCAATAGCGCCTGCACCCTGCCCTTTGGCATCCTGGTATACCGTGGCATCCAGCCGTCCGTCTTTTACCGCCTGTAATGCATCGGCAATAGCATCAATGCTCACCACTGCTACTTTATGCTTTAGCTTTGCCTGCTCGAGTGCCTGCAGAGCCCCCATTCCCATTTCGTCGTTGTGGGCAAAAACGGCATTGATCTTATCACCATAGCTCTGTATCCAGTTTTCCATCAGGCTCATGGCTTTGGCGCGATCCCATTCTGCAGTTTGTTCTGCCAACACTTTTATACCCGGGTACTTATTCAGCACATTCTTTGCGCCGATCGCTCTTTTAATTTGCGCCGCCTGTCCCATGTATCCATCCATAATTACAATATTTCCTTTGCCTTCCAGGAGCTTTGCAATTTGCTCCATGGCTATTTCCCCGGATGTTTCATCGTGTGAACCCACAAATCCGTCGGGCATTGCAGCGGTTTCAGAATTGACATTAATGATGGGTATACCTGCCGCTTTGGCCTTTTCAACAGCGGGAGAGCTGGCTTCCACTTCGCAGGGATTAAGAATGATGGCGTCTACTTTTTGCGAAATGAAGGACTCTATCTGCTGCACCTGCTTATCAGCAGTGCGCTGTGCGTCATTAACGATAAGCTTAATTTTCTTTTCTCCCGCATGCTGTACCATGGCATCTTTTACGTTCACTACAAATTCAGACTGGAGGCTGAGCATGGAAGCACCTATAACGAGGCTCTTTTCCCCGTCTTTATTGGCTCCACGGTTACAGCCGCACAGTATAACTCCTGCGATAATCACAGCAAAAATTGTATAAAGCTTCATATGATCTGTTGTTGTTTTTGAAGGGAGGTAAGATATGTATTTTTCATGATTTTCAAACATCCAGGTCGTATTTCAAAATTCTCACTTTTCCTCAGCTCCATTTCATCTCGTGCATATTAATAAGGCTTTCACGCGGTGAACGCAAAGGTGCAGCGAGTGCAAAGAAAGCAATAACAAATACTCCGCCGTGGCGCCGCCGTATCGCCGCTATCGCCGCGAGAAAAATTTTATCTCCATAACCATTTCGTGCATTGGGATATGCATGGAAGTGCATAATAACCTTGGAGCCGGCTTTTTGGAAATTGTATATATAGGTGCTTTAGCCTATGAATTTTTGAAAGAAGACATCCCTTTTGAGCGGGAAAAGATGTATGATGTCAATTATAAGGGAGTGATATTGCCTCATAAATTCTATGCTGATTTTATTATTTACGATAATATTATCCTGGAAGTAAAAGGCTGTTCAGGTATTGCACATGAATTTGTAGCGCAGGCCATCAACTATCTAAAAGTCTCCAACAAAAAACTAGCGTTGATCGTCAACTTCGGAGAGTTAAAGTTGAATTATAAAAGGATAATACTTTAAACAAACGCTTTTTAGTTGCAAATATTAAATGGTACACAATAATATTTATTGCATCATTCGTGCATTTGTGGCAGGTTCTTTACTGCGCGTCCTTCCTGTCGAGCAGCACGGCGCTGATAATGATCACTCCCTTAATGATCTGCTGGTAATAGGATGTTACATTTAACAGATCCAGCCCGTTATTAATAACACCGATGATCAATACACCGATCACCGTTCCGGCAATGCTCCCTCTCCCTCCCATCAGGCTTGTACCGCCAATGACCACCGCCGCAATGGCATCCAGCTCATAGGCAATACCTGCATTCGGCTGACCGGTGGTTATCCTTGCCGCCAGCACAATGCCTGCCAGCCCTGCCAAACCTCCGCACATGATATAAGCAAACAGCTTTACCCTGTTCACCCTTATGCCCGAAGCCCGTGCGGCAGTTTCGTTACCACCTACAGCATAAATATACCGGCCGATACGGGTGTACTTTAAGATCACCGCTGAGATCAAGATCACCAGCGCAAACAGCAATATGGGCACAGGAATATGCATCAGGTCGCCACCGCCAATATAGTTGAATGAAGGGGACAGATTGGTAACCGGCCTGCCATCGCTCCATACAAGGGCAAGCCCTCTCGCTATGGTCATCATACCCAGCGTAACAATAAAGGGCGCCACTTTTCCCAGGGTAATGGTCAAACCGTTAACAGCTCCGATAATAACGCCGGTGAGTATCCCCAGCATAACAGGCACAATGAGTGCATAGGTTCCCGGATGGGCAAAGCTGGCGGCAACCACTCCCGTTAATGCCAGCACCGAACCCAGCGAAAGATCAATACCTCCGGCTATAATAACAAACGTAACACCGATAGCCAGTATACCGTTGATGGATACCTGCCGCAATACGATCAGCATATTCTGCATCGTAAAAAAATAAGGCGTTGCCGCAGACAGGATAATGCATATGCATATAAAAGCTATGAAGATCCCGTACTTAGACAAATAGCCTGAGGATGATCTGATTGTTGCAAGGTTCATTGTTGAATATTTGAACTTTTATTTTTTTGTCCTGATGCGAAAAAATAAAAAATCAGGGCCGCGGAAAAACATATACTGTTATGCTAACCATAACATAGCGCATCATTTTGTGAATCGTGAATAAGTGAATCGTGAATTTATTCACTATTCACAATTGCCCATTCACCTGTACTACATGACATATTATACCTAACATATCACGAGTAACTGATCCTTATTCTCTTTTTGACCTGCTCACACCATAGCATGGCGCATGATCTCCTCCTGTGTAGCCGCTGCTCCGCTCAATTCCGCTTTGATCATTCCGTTATGTACTACCAATATCCGGTCGCTCATACCCAGTACTTCCGGTAATTCTGAAGAGATCATGATAATGGCTTTTCCCTGCGCCGACAGCTCATTCATCAGCTTGTATATTTCCGTTTTAGCGCCTATGTCAATCCCCCGCGTAGGCTCATCCAGGATAATGATATCCGGGTCATTCAATAACACCTTGGCAATCACAATTTTTTGCTGATTGCCACCGCTCAGGAAATTCACTACCTGGTTCCCGGATGGTGTTTTAACATCAAATTTCCGGATCTGCCGGTCCGCTACAGCCGCTTCCTTCCCGTGGTCAATAAACGGTCCGCTACAGCAATTTTTTAACGCCGCTAATGTAATATTATGCTTTACACTCGAGGAAAGCACAAGCCCGGTATGCTTTCTGTCTTCGGTGATCAACCCTATTCCATGCCGTATGGCATCTTTCGGCGAACGTACAGCAACGGTTTTTCCGTTTACAGCAATTGTTCCTGCATATAATTTTTCCAGCCCGAATATGGCATTCACTATTTCTGTTCGTCCCGCACCCATCAGGCCGGCTATGCCCAGTATCTCACCGCTGCGCACCTCAAAGCTGATGTCTTTAAATTTCCTGCCACACAGTCCGCTAACCGAGAGGAGCACTTCCCCGGGAAGCACATTCCTCTTTTCAAAGATGGTGTGCAGCGGTCGCCCAACGATCAGCGATATCAGCCTTTCGTTGCTTATGGCTGCGGCAGGATGTGTGGCAATATGCTTACCATCACGCATAACCGATATGGTATCTGCTATCTGTAATATTTCATCCATCTTATGCGAAATGTAAATGATAGCGATCCCCTGCTGCTTCAGCCCGCGGATCATATCAAACAATACTGCAGTTTCCCTGTCAGACAGCGCCGAAGTGGGCTCATCCATAATGATGATCTCTGCTTTATTGGAAAGCGCTTTGGCGATCTCCACCATCTGCATTTCGGCGATCCCCAGGGTTTTCATGCGGCGGGTAACATTTATTTTCAAACCTAATGTATCCAACAGCAACTGTGCATCCCTGTGCCTTTTTTTCCTGTTGATCCAGCCGGGGAAAAGCCCACGCGGCTCATTTCCCATAAAAATGTTCTCTGCCACGCTCAATTCCGGGAAAGGCAGCAGCTCCTGGTGGATCATGGCAAAGCCGGCTTTAAGGGCATCATGCACCGAGCTGAAATGAACAGGCTGTCCCTTATAGATGATCTGCCCGGAATCTGGCGCATACATGCCGATCAGGATCTTCATCAGGGTGGATTTTCCCGCCCCGTTCTCCCCCATCACCGCATGCACCTTTCCGCTTTCTATATGAAGCTGCACATTATCGAGTGCTTTTACTCCCGGGAAAGATTTTGATATGTTCTCTGCACGCAGCAGGCAGGTGGAACTCATTGCATTAAACTGTCTGATTTATTTTTTTGCAATATAGTATTCTTCACCCAAAATGACTTGCATCTCTGGCGTTGGAGTTTTCATTAAAAGCTGCCGCGTGCAACAAGAAGACCTGTGTGCAAAATGAATGCTTCTCACTCACCGGGGTCTCGTTCCCCGTACCAGGGCAGAGTGGTGAGATACCTGCGGGAAAAAGCTCTTCTAAATTTATTCAGGAGCGTTAAATGTGATCCCTTGCGCATAGGGGTTTATTTTAAAATTTCCGGACTGGGCATATTTAATATAAGTATTATTTATTTTGAGGTCCGTAAAGCTTACTCCGGAAACGATCCTGTTTGGATCATATCCGTTAATAACATTAGGAATATTAGTGCCTGAATTTAAGCTGACACGGTTGAATTGAATGTTCTGGATGCGTTTGCCCGGAGTGAAATTATAAAGGTCGGTCTGCAGGATCGCTACATGTACGAGGCTGGTATTACTGCCCATCTTATCCACCCGGACATCTTCAAATGTTACATTTTGCAGGGTCACGTCATCTCCTACAAGAATACTTAATACTCCCTTTGC
>CAZREP010000033.1:0-1500 GCA_964599035.1 uncultured Terrimonas sp.
GACCACACCAGTTCGATATCGCCCGCTGGGGGCTCAATAAAAATGAACACCCGGTTTCCATTTATTCACATGGCGGCGTATACGGCATTGATCCCAGGGAATGCGCACAGGAAACACCCAACACCCAAACTTCCATATTCAAATACGAAGATGGCAAGATGCTGGAGTTTGAAACCCGCGGCAGGTATTCCAATGGGGAATCGAGCCTGGACATCCGCATCGGGAACATGTTTTACGGAACGGAGGGGTACCTCGAGTTAGACGGCGGCACATGGAAAGCGTTCCGTAGAAGGGAAGACAAGCCTTTTGCAGGGTCGAAGACCGATGTGAAGAAGCCGGTTGATCCGAGAACGCCTCCCGGGGGCACGGAACACTATGCCAATTTTATTGACGCTATACGATCAGGCAATAATGATGACCTGCATTGCGATATCAATGAAGGCTTCTTTTCATCGGCGCTGCCTCTGCTGGCTAATATTTCCTACCGTCTCAACCGTGAGCTGAAATTCATGGGCGGGAGCAGGGATAATGAAAAATTCGTAAATGATGCAGAAGCGGATGCCATGCTTACCCGCGTTTACCGTCCGCCTTATGTGGTTCCCAACGAGGTATAACTACTGTTATGTTAACCATAATATGCTGCATCATTTTGTGAATAGTGAATATGTGAATAGTGAATGGAGAGAGGTGAGAAGAGAAACGAGAGAGAGGGGGGGTGAATAGTGTGCCTGGCTTAATTTTCCGCACATAACACTCATTTTGGTATACAGTATAGTGTTTCTGTGATCATCTGTGGGATCTGTGAGACAACTCACCCGGCAAATCAGGGTTAACACAACACTACATCATTATGCATGCAGAAACCCCGCAGAGAAAACAACAGCACTTATCCGCTGATGCGCTGAGATTAACGATCTGAGTATCTGCAGTATGCTGAACACATTACTGGTGTATTACTTATAAACATGTCGTATAGTCCGGGTGAATAATAGGCAATAGTAAATAGTGAATTGATTCACTTATACACTATTCACCTGTACTATCATTTATTCAACCCCCAAATAAATGATGAACAGCATTATAGAACGCATCCCCGTTTTTGCACTTGCCTGCTTATGGGCAAGTTGCAACTTTGGTGGAGGCGCAAGTACAAAACCAGCCACCCTGGATTCGCTTGAACGGAAGACCATACTGGAGCGTTCCCCTGTATTATCGCCCGAAAAATCGCTTGCGGCAATGGAAGTCGAAAAAGGATTTGAAGTGCAGCTCGTGGCCGCAGAACCGCTCGTAAGCACTCCTGTTGCATTGACCTTCGACGATAAAGGAAGAATATGGGTGCTGGAGATGGAGGGATATATGCCCGACACCCTGGGTACAGGCGAAGACCAGCCTTCCGGCAAAATAGCCATACTGGAAGACAGGAACGGAGACGGCATAATGGATAACAGGAAAGTGTTTATGGACTCGCTCATTTTGCCCAGGGCCTTATGCCTGATAGAG
>CAZREP010000033.1:1510-35317 GCA_964599035.1 uncultured Terrimonas sp.
GAACGGACTGCTTGTAGCCGAGCCACCCAATTTGTGGTATATAGAAATCAATAATGACCGTGCCGGTAAAAAAACGCTTGTTGACGCTGACTATGCCGTTGGTGGCAACGTAGAACACCAGCCCAACGGACTGTTGCGGGGAATGGACAACTGGATATACAATGCCAAATCTGCCAAACGCTATCGTAAAAAAGGCGATCAATGGCTGACAGAACGCACTCATTTTCGCGGACAATGGGGTATCTCGCAGGATGATTTCGGGCGGTTGTATTACAACAATAACTCTCAAAACCTTATAGGCGACTATTTTTTGCCCGCCCTTGGTTGCGGAAATGAAGACCAGCGGAGTGTTGCCGGATATAGCGTGGATATTGTTAAAGACAACAGGGTATATCCCATTCGCCCCACCACCGGCGTAAACAGGGGCTACCAGGAAAAGGTACTGGATGACAGCTCCCGGCTCGTGAAATTTACCGCCGCCTGCGGACCACTGTTATACCGGGGAGGTTTGTTTGATAGTGCCTATCATGAAAATGTATTTGTTGCCGAGCCTTCTGCCAACCTGATCAAAAGAAATATATTGGAAGAAAAAGGGTATATCACCGAAGGAAAACAAGCCTATGCCGGGAGGGAGTTCCTGGTCAGCATCGATGAGCGCTTCAGACCCGTAAACCTGTACAACGGTCCCGATGGCGCCATGTATATGGTAGATATGTACAGGGGAATAATACAACATCGCACCTATCTCACCGACTATCTCAAAAAGGAAATTGGGAAAAGAGCACTTTCAACCCCACTGAACTGCGGACGCATATATAAAGTTGTACCTGCAGGAAAAACCGTTAAACCCGTTTTAATGCCTCACGAACCCTTAGCGCTGGTTAACCTGCTTACAGATAAAAACGGTTGGATAAGAGATAAAGCTCAACAAATGCTGGTGGATGGAAATATGGTATCTGCCGCACCTGAGCTGAGAAAGCGCTTAACGGCATCGGATAATCCGGTTAATATTGTCCATATCATGTGGACCCTCGAAGGACTCGGCGCCCTGCAGTATGAGGATATTGTTCCCCTGTTCAGGCATCCCCACTGGAAAGTGCGCGCAGCAGCCCTGGGGGCAGCATCTTCGGTCGTTAACAGGAACAATTACCAACAGTTTGCAGCTGAACTCAGGCAAATGATGTCCCAACAGGATACACTAACTGCTCCTTATATTGCATTTCAATTGCATTGCATCAGCACTTTTGATCAGCCGATGGCAGATGCATTATGGATGGATATCGCCAAACAATATCCGGATAACCGATATGTGGCGGATGCACTTATCAGTAATCTTGAAAAGAGAGAAAATATCTTTTATAAAAAGATCCGCTCCGTTGTACCCGATACCGGCCTGGCCATTAACCGGCAATTAAAAAAAACACTGGATGATATCAAAAAAAATGAATACAACAACAATCTCGCCCTGCTCAATGCACAATTTCCAAAAGGGACGCAGGTGTACCAGAATATCTGTAAAACCTGTCATGGCACTGATGGTAATGGTATAGCATCGCTTGCCCCTCCCTTAAATCAGTCTTCCTGGGTAACCGGCGATAAGCAAAAATTGATCGCTATCGTGCTATACGGCTTAACCGGCCCGGTAACGGTGAATCACAAGGTATATAAAGCTCCTGAGATCAGCGGTGAAATGCCGGGATTGCTCAATAATGATGAACTTAATGAAGAAGACATTGCACAGGTACTGAGCTATATCAGAAAGAACTGGAATAATGACGCGTCCAACGTTATAAAAGAAGAAGTACAAAAGGTCCGGCAGCGATGGAATAACCGGCAGCAATCGTTTACGGTAGAGGAACTACAGAAGTGGTAAGTGATCTGCCGGAAGGCG
Organism: uncultured Terrimonas sp.; assembly: GCA_964599035.1. Classification (GTDB taxonomy): domain Bacteria; phylum Bacteroidota; class Bacteroidia; order Chitinophagales; family Chitinophagaceae; genus Agriterribacter. Next base: position 3,402 of record CAZREP010000033.1, read on the forward strand.
CATGTTCATAAGAGATACTCGCTGCCAACTTAAATAAAAGAAGTCCTGGTGATGGTTCGTGAGACAGGTACCAAGATGGCTGATGACTGCTCTGGCACATGTATCCACGTGCCCCAAAGGTGTTGACAGATATGGTGGAACACCATCTGTTCCAGCCGAAATACGACCCCTGACCATCATACACCATGTATGTACAGGATGCCGGTTTGCTGCTATCGCCCTATCTTTCATACCAAATCATTATTACACTGCCTAAGTATCAGGTGTGAGATACGCTCAATAACTAATAGAATGTCCATAAAATATTTGCTCCGGCTCTCTTACTATATAATATCTTGCTGCACGCTCCTTTTATTTTCCTGCTCTACAAAAGTGAAGGTAGTGCACCGGCTTACCCCCCAATCCAACAGCCATATCGTGTTCATAGGAAACACTTTCGCGGAACGGTTGCAGTATTACAACTATTTTGAGCCGCTATTGTATGCAAGCTTTCCCGACCGGGATATTACTGTGAGAAACTTAGGATGGAGCGCGGATGAGATCAATATCCAATCCCGCCCGTTAAACTTCCCTTCACAGGATGAATACCTGAGCAGAGTGAAAGCGGATATTATCTTTGCCTGCTATGGTTTGAACGAGGCATTTAAAGGAGCTGACAGCCTCGACAGCTTTAAGCAACAGCTGGCCGCTTACTTACAGCATATACAGCAGCAAAAGTACAATGGGGAAACACCGCCGGAAATCATACTGGTATCTCCCATCGCTCATGAAAAGCTGGGCGGCTTTTTGCCCGACCCGGCAGCGCATAATAAAAATCTCAGCCTTTACACTAAGAGCATGCAGGAAGTTGCACAACAATTGAACATCCCTTTCATCAATCTTTTTGAGCCATCAAAAAAACTGTCCGAAGGTGCAGATTCCATTACCATTAATGGCATTCACCTTAACGATGCAGGATACAAAGCGGTAAGTGAGATAATGGCCGCATCACTGGGACTTCCGATCAGTGTATGGGAGCCCGGCGCACACACAGCAAACCTGAAAAAAATAATTGATCAGAAAAATCAGCAGTTTTTTTATTTGTACAGGGCGGTAAACAGCGAATACATTGTAGGCAGACGTAAGGAACCGTGGGTACAGCCGCCGGGCGGCCCCATCTCCTACCCCGGCGAGCTGACAAAATTAGATAACATGGTTACCCGCTTAGACAGTGTGGTATGGGCGCAAAGTAAAAAGGACGATATCGCTCATTTCGCGCAGGCAGATAACATATTAAATGATACCATCCAGTACACGCCGATTGATAAAGCTGCGCTAAAAAAACCGGGCACAGAGCAATTTATTTTACCGGAAGGATACGAGATCAATCTTTTTGCATCTGAAGTGGATTTTTCGCTCACCAATCCCGTAAAAATGACCTTCGATCCGCAAGGGCGGTTATGGGTGGCAGATATGGCTTCCTATCCGCAATACCTCCCGGGTGCACAGCCTAATGATAAAATTATTGTTCTCGAAGACAGCAATGGCGATGGTGTGGCCGATAAGGAAACCATTTTTGCAGACAGCTTATACGTGCCCACCAGCATGGAGCTCGGCAATGGAGGCGTATACGTATCGCAACCGCCAAATATATTGTTCTTAAAAGATACCGATGGAGATGGAAAAGCAGATCAGAAAGAAATTATTTTGCACGGGTTTGGAACGGAAGATGTGCACCATTCCATAGATACCTATACCTGGGGACCCGACGGCGCGCTGTACTGGCATACGGGCACATTTTTGCACTCGCAGGTGGAAACGCCTTACGGCCCGCAACGGGGCGACTACGGCATTACCTGGCGCTTTGAGCCCCTTACGCAAAAACTAGAGCCGTATGTTTCTTATCCCTACGCTAATCCGTGGGGAAACGTATTTGCCCGCAACGGTACCCAGATCATCAGCGACGTGTCTACCGGCATGAACTATTTTGCCCCGCCGCTTACGGTAGCCACCCGGTACCCGTTAAAATTAACCGGTATGAAAGATTTCTTAACATCGGATGCAAAACCCAAAACCTGCGGAACAGAGCTCATATCCAGCAATAATTTCCCCGATGAAGTACAGGGAAACGTGCTGTTCAACACATTTATTGGTTTTCAGGGTATCAAACAGCATCGTATACACGAAGACGGCAGTGGCATCATTGCCCATGAAACAACGCCGCTCCTTCAATCCACCGACCCTAACTTTCGGCCGGTTGACCTGCAGTTTGGTCCCGACGGCGCTTTGTATGTGGCAGACTGGTACAATCCCATCATCAATCACGGCGAAAGAGCGTTGCGCGATCCACTCCGTGATCATACACATGGCCGGATATGGCGCATTACTTATAAAAACAAAAAACTGTCACCGGTTGTTGATCTCACTAAACTTACTATAGCACAACTGCTTGACCAGCTTAAAACACATGAAAACAGGCTGCGGTACAGGGTTCGCACACAGCTCCGGCAATCGCCTGCTGAAACCGTTATTCCTGCTTTGCAGAAATGGATAGCCGCACTGGATATTAATGACAGTGATTACGATCAGAACAGGATGGAAGCTTTATGGGTATACCAGCAATTCAATCAGCCCAACGAAAAATTATTGGATGAATTGCTGAAAAGTAAAGACCCGCATATAAGAACAGCCGCTACAAGAGTTTTGTTTTACTGGAGAGATGCCATAAAAGATGCAGAAGGCAAACTGATTAACCTGTCGCAGGACAGCTCGGCTGGGGTAAGACTGCAGGCTATAGTATCGCTAAGCCATTTTAATACGGAGGAGGCTGTTAACGCTTTGCTGGAAACAACAACGCTGCCAACAGACTATTACATTGATTATGCCTTACAACAGGCGTTCAGGCATTTACAACCCGTGTGGATGGGCATGTTTAAAAAGAATAACCAGTTCCTGGCCAACGAACCCGGAAAAGCACGCTACCTGCTGGGGTCGCTTTCCAATAAAAAAGAATTACAGATGCCCGGCTTTATCACCGACGACCCGGCCTGGCCAAAACATACATACACAGTGCTTACCGACCATGATTATGAAGAGTTAAAGGACGCGGTAGCCGTAACTGCTTTTAGAAAAAGTATCGGCACTCCCGCCGAAGAAATAAAAACTGCTGAGGTTTCCATTCCCGGTAAAACAGCGATCCATTTAACTGCCGTGCCCGGCCGGATGGCTTTTGATAAAACATCCATTACCGTTACCGCAGGAAGTGAGATCGCGCTGATCTTTGAGAACACAGACGGTATGCCGCATAACGTAGTGATCATTAAACCCGGCAGCATCGAAAAAGCAGGTAAGGCGGCAGAAGCAATGGCTGCACAGAAAGACGGTTATGAAAAAAGCTTCATTCCCAGCATCCCGGAAGTTTTATTTGCAACACCGCTCGTAAATAGCGGAAAAAATTTCAGGCTTGATTTTAAAGCGCCTGATAAGCCGGGTGAATATCCTTTTATCTGCTCTTTCCCCGGTCATTGGCAAACTATGCAGGGTGTGATCAAAGTGATGAAATAGAACGCAACGAACGGATAGTATAAGAATGCTTTATGTGTTCTTTTGTCTTGACACAAAAGAACCAAAAGCGTATTTAAGAAATTCAATGAAAAGCCGCTTTAATCTTCTGATGAAAAGCCTTGCGATAAGGTTCTCCTTCTTCGTTATAATGGGTGATCCCTTCCCGTTCAGCAATACGACAGAATTTATCATACGTTCCGTCTTGTTTGGCTGAAGCCGGCGCCTGCATGCACTTCAGGTACAAAACAGGCAACGAAGCCAGTTCTACCCGGTGCAAAATCTCCACGTTATCTGCCACCCTTTCCGCCTCAGCAAAAATATTTTCCGCCCGGTGAATAAAGTCTGCTGAATATATTTCGTCAGACGGTTGAATACCGTATGCAAAATGTACATCCGGTTTCACCAGGCTTTGGAGTAAATCAAAGTAACGGCGAATAGGCGCTCCGGCCCGGCCATAGTATCCCGCTAAAAAATCATTAACGACTTCCTCCGTATTGCAATCCAGGTCCCATAATATCTTGGAAAGGAGATAAGACCTCAGCTCAGCAAATTCACCTCCCCTGCTTTGATAAGCTGCCTGTTCCATAATTCCAATGGCCTTATGCTGCTGAAATGTTTTGATCTTGGGCTGTAACGTAGCAAAATTGGGGAGCGGTGACAGGTAATGCGTGAAGTTTACCACATAATCCCAAATATACAGGTGCGGTGAAATGGCAGACCACTTCTTTAAGTCTGTTAAGAAGGACTGGTTTGCCGAGCAATGAAAATCGTGAGCCACGCAACACTCAATGCTGCATAAACGTACAACCACATTACTGTGGGGCACAATATTCCGCGGCGCTGAACGGGTATACTGGTAAGCCAGCGTTCCGATAAATTTATCAGGGAACTCCTGCGCTACGGCATCAGCCACCTGGTTAACAAACCATATGATTATCCCCGATTCGCCGCCATACCGTTTTACGATTGCCTGGCAGTGATCACACTGGCACGGGTTAGCCCAGTCATTCTGGCTCACATCATAAATCAGGTATTCCGGGCTTTCCCGCATCCTGTCTTTTATGCGTTGCGTTATAATCCGTAGCACAGCAGGATTTGACAAACAAAGCTGTGCACGTTCATAAATGCGCTTCCCCTCAATCAGGCTGTAATACTCGGGATGCTTTTTGTAGAACTCTTCAGGCGGCATAAGCGGAAAGAAAGTATGAACTGCCCAGTAGGCTTCCACTCCGCCCGGCTGTTTGCGGTAAGACATCGCACCGTTCACGCGGTTGCGGGCTGCCCATATGGGTTCAAAAGCCTCATAATAAAAGTCGTTCCGTACTCTTACACCGGGTTTTCCCGAATGATCAAACCAGTTAAATTTAAGTTCGTTACGCTTCGGAATTACAGCAACCTGTGGTGTGTACCAACGGCAACCTAATTCGCGTTCTAAAAAAGAAAAAACGCCATACATCGTCCCGCGCTGTCGGCCGCCGTATATATAAATGTCGGCTCCTGAATTAAAATACCGGAATGACTCGTCATTGACATCCGGTTCTTTTTCTCCAACAGCAGAAAACCCGGGATAGCCAATCACGATCCGGGGACCCTGGCTGTTGTTTTCTGATTCAGCAATGGAAAGTTCCGCCCCGCCTGCCTCTTTCAGCCAGTGCTGTAGTTCCTTCGCAGCCCATTTTTCTGATGCTGAAGCCCCGGTTGAAAGAACAATACGATAATCACTTTTCCCCTGGTTGAATAAAGGATATTCTATACGCTTACCCGAAATGAAATCAATTTCCCGTGACAGCACTTCTCCCGATGTAAGTTGAAGTAACAATTCAGCCGTAAGGGGTTTGTAATCTGTCTCAGGCAAATCAAGCAACCCGATAAATTCTTTTTCTCTTTTTTCGTCAAGCACAACCTTCCCCTGCCTGTTGCGAACGGTAACCTGCACCTGCTTAAGCAGCCTCGACAGCACTCCAGGTGAAAAATCTGAAACCAACCTGCTGCACCCCTCTTCTGAAGTATTCACCTTAAAAAAGCTCCCTCTCTGTAATGCCTCTGCAGCAGAGAACCGGTGAAACCTGAAACAAAAACCCCACATATTGCCACGCTGCTCCACTTTCAGTAAAATAATATTCCTGCCTTTTTTCAGCATAACCGGAATGAGATCCGAATCGGGCTTAATACCCCTCGCAGGCTGGTAATCCCATTGGCGTACGCCGTTAATCCACAAGCTGCCGCCATCGTTGGTGCCAAGCGCCGCAAGCCAGACACCTTCTTCAGGACATTCCACTTCAGAATAGGCATAAGCCGCTGCCGGTGACATCCTCGAAACATTTGCCACCAGGTCAATGATCGAATCAGTAGCATTGACATACTTCCACCGGATTGAACCGCTCTTCAATTTTACTACATCGCCTGCCTTAACTTTCAGCCCGGCTTCGCCTCCCGATTTTAAAAGATAGTCTGTATCAAACCCGGGGTAATGCTGCAACGATTGCTCCGGTGAAGTCTCTTCCTGCAGGGGAATGGGGCCACAAAGCAGCCAGGAATGAAACCACTGCCCCGGAACCAGTGTATTGACCGGTTCCTGCGCAGATACACCGCATAACACTAAAGCTAGCAAGCACAATAACAAAATGCACCTGTTCATAAAAAGATCATTTATTGGTAAGGAGTTGTAAACTAAAAAATTAAATTCATTCTATCGTCAAAATACGATACGATTTATATACCGTTTTTGTGATGCCCGTCAACCAATCCGCGTCGGGGTCTTCATCCAAAACTGTTGTGAGATAGCCATGAGACCCTGACGCTAAGCATAGGCTCCTGCACTATTGGGAAAGAAAAGAATTATCACGGATAAAAATAATCTTACCTGTTTCTTTCTTAAGTTTAAAGAAATTTTCATCTTTCTTATCTATAAAAAAACTTGTATGAGCAACCATTTCAGCCGGAGAAAATTCATTAAAACAGTAGGCATAGGCGCCGCTGGCTTTGCCATCCTGCCTTCGTTATACAGTAAAGCCGCGCCGAGCGATAAGCTGCGCATAGCCCATATCGGGCTGGGAGGCATGGGTAATAATCATTTGAAGTGGTTTGCCGCTATCCCCGAGGTGGATATCGTTGCCCTTTGTGATGTAGATGAAATACATTTAGGCAATACGCTTAAAAAACTGCAGGAATTTCACCCGGGTACGAAAGCGCAAACCTATGGCGATTTCCGCCATATCCTCGACAGGAAAGATATTGACGCCATTACCTGTGCAACGCCCGACCACTGGCATGCCACTATTGCATCGCTTGCATTTCAGGCAGGAAAGGATGTATATGGTGAGAAGCCGCTTTCTTACGATGCCAAGGAAGGCCAGATCATGCTAAAGAACGCTACCCGCTACAACAGGATCTTCCAGATGGGCAACCAGATCCATGCCAGCGATAATTTTCACCGCGTGGCAGAGATCATTCAATCCGGTGCCATAGGAAAAGTGCATACGGTTCGCCTGTGGAAAACCGGCGCTCCACCCGACCTCGGCTCGCCATCACCCGAACCCATCCCATCGACGCTCAACTGGGATATGTGGCTCGGCCCCGCTCCTTACACAGATTACATTCCCGCAAAATGTCATTTTACCTACCGCTACTTTTTAGATTATTCCGGCGGCGTATTCGCAGATTTCTGGTGCCATATTGCGGATATTGTATTCTGGTCCATACAACCCAAAGGCTTAAAAAGCATCAGCGCCAGGGGCGAAGCGCCGGCAGGGATAGCAGATGCGCCCAAATGGATAGATGTTGATTATGAATTTGATGGATTAAAGCTACACTGGACATCAGAAGCGCCCGATGTGCCCGGGGCAGCTAAACGCGGAATAGGCGCTTATTTCGAAGGCGACAAAGGAACCCTGCTCTGCGATTACAGTACAAGGGAAATTACCATCAATGGGGAAACCGTTACCGACATCCCGGAAATACCGCAAAGCATTCCGCGGTCGCCGGGCCACCAGCAAAATTTCGTTAATGCAGTAAAAAACAGGATACAGCCCGAATCGAACCTGGCTTACGCCCGTGCATTAACACTTCCCATGCACCTGGGATTGATCTCCTACCGCCTCGGCCGTCCATTACAATGGAACGCGGATAAAGAAAAGTTCAGGGGCGATAAAGAAGCAAATGCCCTGCTTTCGAGAAAACCGAGAAAAAAGTGGGATCTGGTGTGAGGGGAGAAAAAAGAGGTGAAAGATAAAAGTGAGGCAAGCAGAAAGAAATGAGAACGGATGATATTCGACGCTCATGGCTGATGGAGGTTACAGAGTGGCAAAGAGAAAGCTAATAACTAAACAAATGCCGATTTTATTAAAAGAAAATGAAAACACTGAGCTAAAGAGCAGCTTTGGCGATGGGGTCGTTGAAACGCTTTCTGCTTTTGCTAATACCAGCGGTGGAAAAGTATATATAGGCATTGATGATAAAGGAAAACCTGTAAAGGGCTTTACTATTGGTACAGAAACATTTCAAAAATGGATCAATGAAGTAAAGCTAAAAACACAACCTGGCATTATTCCGAATGCGGAAATAGTAACAATTAATCATGCAGAAGTCGGTGTTTTATCGGTCAAGGAATTCCCCGTAAAGCCGGTTTCATTTAAAGGAAGATACTATAAAAGAGTGGGTAACTCCAACCATCAATTGTCAGTTGTTGAAATTTCAGATTTAAGTTTACAATCCCTTCAACTTTCATGGGATTCATATCCAGCCTACGGGAAAACGCTAAACGACCTTGATACATCACTGATTGAAAAATTCATCAGCAAAGTAAACACAGCAGGTCGGTTTAATTTGCATACTAACATTAAAAACAGCCTGGAAAAACTTAAACTGATCAACGACAATCAAATAACCAATGCTGCATGGCTGCTCTTTGGTAAAGAGAATATAGGTTATAATGTACACATAGGTCGGTTCAAAACGCCTACTCACATTATTGATGATAAAATGCTAAATGGCGCGCTGTTTAAAACAGTAGAAGAGATTATGCAATACCTGATTGCACACATAAAGGTTGCATTTGAAATTAAAGGAGTACCTACACAAAGGGTTGAAATTTTTGAATACCCTTTGCCCGCTTTACGTGAGATGGTTCTTAACTGCCTCATCCATAGAGACTACCGAAGTCCGATAGACGTACAGATAAAACTGTTTGATAATGATGTGTCATTTTTCAACCCGGGCAAATTATTAGGTGATCTTACATTGGAAGACCTAAAACGTGATAGCTATCGGGCATATGCAAGGAATAAGCTTATTGCAGAAGCTTTCTATCTTACGGGAGATATAGAAAAATATGGGAGTGGCTTTATACGCATACGCCAGGAGATAGCGACTTATCCGACTATGAATCTGACCGTAGAGGAAATCCCCAACGGTTTACACGTATCTTTATCTTATACGCGGCAAAAGACAAAAACGAACATTCAAAACGTGAGTGAAAACGTGAGTGAAAACGTGAGTGAAAACGTGAGTGAAAAACTTTCCCTTAATCAGCAAAAAATGATCAACGCTATAAAAGGCAATAAGAAGATAACCTACACAGAGCTATCGAAACTTATAGGTATAGCACCAACCAATGTGGCGAGGAACATAAAGAAACTAGTTGAATCTAAAAAACTCACGCGTGTTGGCCCTGCGAAAGGCGGGCATTGGGAAGTTACAGATTGATATAGGAAAAAATAGCACCTATAAAAGCACTATTTTCATCAAAAAACGGTGGTGTTAGTGCGGTCGATATTCGACACAAGGAAGCTGTTGATGGGGAGAGGTGAGAAAAAACGAGAGGGGTTCTCTCACAGATAACACTGATTTTCGCAGACAGGGAGTGCTTTCTGTGATCATCTGTGGGATCTGCGAGACAGTTCACCCGGCAAGCCAGGGTTGACATGACAATTGTGTTTAATTCTTAAGGAAACGACATTGATTCACAATTGCCCATTCACCAGGACAATACGGCATATTATAATTAACCCATCACTACATATATATGCTATATCGTTTTGCTTTACTTTTTATATTAACAGGACATTGTTGTTTTGCGCAGCGAGAGATCCCTTTGTATGCCGGCAACATTCCCAATGCAACAGGCTCAGCCAATGAAGAATATAAAAAAGCAAATGACCAGGTGGACTCGCTTACTTTCAAGGTATCCATTCCCACACTTACTGTTTTTCTTCCGCCAAAGGATAAAACGAACGGTACGGCTGTTATTATTTGCCCCGGTGGCGGCTACGGCGTATTACTTACCAAACGGGAAGGAAGCGATGTAGCACGCGCATTCAACCAACTGGGTGTAACTGCTTTTGTGTTGAAGTACAGGCTTCCTTCAGACAAAACGATGAAAGACAGAGCCATCGGTCCTTTGCAGGATGCACAATGCGCCATTCAAATGGTTCGCCAGAAGGCAGCTCAATGGAATATTGATCCGCAAAAGATCGGTATTATGGGCTTTTCTGCGGGAGGGCACCTGGCCGCTACTGCAGGTACTCATTACAGTGAGCCTTTGATTGAGAATGCAAAAGCAGTGAGCCTTCGTCCCGATTTCATGCTGCTCATCAACCCGGTGATCAGCTTTACCGACAGCATCGGGCATACCGGATCACGCGATAATTTACTGGGCAGCATGCCCACGGAAAAACAGATCCGCCGCTTTTCCAATGAGCTCCATATAAACAAAACAACGCCTCCCGCTTTTCTCGTACACTCCAACGCAGACGTTGTAGTTCCCGTCGCTAACAGCCTTGCCTTTTATTCCGCTCTTCAACGCAATGGCATAACCGCCGGACTACATATTTACGCAAAAGGTGAGCATGGTTTTTTAACCGCTCCTTCCTTTAATGAATGGTTTGGCAGATGCCTGTACTGGATGCAACAAATGGAGCTGATCCCTTACAAACCGGATTAGAATAGATTAATATTTGCACAAGGAGAATATCTATCTGAACCGCTTTCCTTCGGTGATACTTTCCCACACATCTGTACGGAATGGGGCAGCCGGCAATCCTTCTTTATTAAACAGGTTGGCCTCCATATTGTCATCAGCCCAACCATAGTGCACAGCCACAGGATCACTCACCGCATCGCTCCAAACCACCACTTTTCCGTCACGGATCTCCGCTTTTGCCCAGTGAAATATTTTATCGGCACCGGCTATTTCAAAACCCTGCAGGTAGCCATACTTCCCCGAGGCAACCAATCCGCTACCCACATCGCTGAAGCTCAGCACTATCCTGCTGCCTTCCTTTTGCATAGACTGGTAGCGTGGTCCCTGGCTGACCACCTGTTGTCCATACGCCATTTTCAATGCATGAAGCGCCAGCCTTCTTCCTACCTCCTGCTTATTAGTGGGATGGATATTCCCGGGGTTTCCAATATCGTGTATAACGGCCATACCCGTTTGGGGTGAAGCCTGTAAGGTCAGATCCTGCGCTTCCCGCAGCTCGGCCCAACTGCTCCCTTTGGTGCTGTTGCCTCCGGCCGCATCGAAGCTCGCCAATTGTACAAATAAGAAAGGAAAAGTTTCTTTCCAGCGATCACGCCAGTCTTTGATCATCAACGGAAAGGATTTCCGGTATTGGTAAGCACGCCCTGCATTGGACTCCCCCTGGTACCAGATAGCCCCCTGCATGGCATACGGGATCAGCGGCGCGATCATTGCATTATATAATAAAGTGCCTGCATCATTAGGACCAACATACTGATTATTGTTGGTGGAAGATGCTATCCTCCATTTCCATTCGCCTGCCAGCGATTGCTCATAAGCGCCCCGGCTGATCTTTACGTCCTCGGGCTTACCCGTAAAGCCTCCTCGTCCTCCCCTATCCTCAATACGCACCGCAATGCTGTTTTTACCCGCACGCAGTTGCGACGGCTCCAGTATATAGGTTCTGCCGGTTGTGCTTTTGCTGGTGGTGCTGCCCACCTTTACACCATTTATATAAGTTGCATCCACATCATCAATGGCGCCCAGCGATAGCGCCATACTTAAGCCTGCCAATGAATCAGGTAATATAAATTCCCGGCGAAACCACACCACACCGTCAAGGAACTGGAAATCCCTCCGGTCGAAATTGCCCGGCACTTCAATTGTTTTCCAATTGCTGTCATCAAAAGCTGCGGCAGACCAGGATTGTACCTCGTCTACGGCAGGTATGCCCCCCTGCAGTTCATTAATGGCACCCGTAAGCTTTACGATGCGTTTTTCGGCAAGCGCATCCATAGACACCGGCATTGCATCCACCACATCCGAAAACTCATCAAAGCTTTTCATGGCTTCTTTGCTGATCCAGGTTTCCACAATAGTACCGCCCCATGAGGTATTGATCAAACCCACAGGTATTCCAAGTTTCTTATACAGTTCCCTTCCAAAAAAATAACCCACGGCGGTGAACTGTCCCACATTTTCAGGGGTGGCTGTTTTCCACCGCCCACGCGAAAGATCTTCTTTAGGCGTTAAGCTCATCTTCCTCGGCACTTCAAAATGACGGATCAACGGATAATTGGCTGCAGCGATTTCTTCTTTTGCATGATCAGACGCCTGAACGGGCCATTGCATATTGGATTGTCCTGAACATATCCATACTTCACCGATCAATACGTCCTCAAGCGTAAGCACATTCTTTTTTCCCCGAACAACCAACCGGTAAGGCCCGCCTGCCTCCGCGGCATTTAACCGGAGTATCCATTTCCCGTCTTTGCCCGCTTTTACGGTTTTTAACTGCGTGTTAATCCCGCTACCGCTTAATTCAACGGTTATCTTTTCTCCGGCATCGGCCCAGCCCCAAACCGGTATAGGCTTATTGCGCTGCAGCACCATGTGCGAATCGAATATTCTGGGCAGGCGAACATCTGCAAGGGCCTGGTTAATACAAAGCAGACATAAGAAAGAAAGGAGCATTCTGAATGACATAACTAACTATTAAGGCTGAAAATTTAAAAATACAAATAAAAACAAATTATTACCTTTCACTTCAGCTCAATTTTTATACAACATTTACTTCATGCAAGAAAAAAGGATTTCCCTCCTCCTATATTTCTGTATTGTTTTTTTGACTTGCTGTAAGATCTCTTTTGCCCAGGGACCTGCATTTATTTGGCCTGAAGGCAAAAAGATGGCCCTGAGTTTAAGCTTCGATGATGCCCGTGCAAGCCAGGTAGATGCCGGAACGGCTTTACTGGACGCCTATGGTGTAAAAGCTACTTTTTACGTGCAGCCTCCAACGGTAAAAAAAAGGCTTGAGGGTTGGAAAAAAGCAGTAGCAGGAGGTCATGAGATCGGCAATCATTCCATCACCCATCCTTGCTCGGGAAATTTTTTCTGGTCGAGAGATAACGCACTGGAAGATTACAGCCTGGAGCAAATGAAGCAGCAACTGGAAACGGCCAACAGGGAGATCGAAGCATTGCTGGGAATAAAACCGGAAGTGTTTGCCTATCCCTGCGGGCAGACCTTTGTGGGACGGGGAAAAAATACCCAAAGCTATGTTCCTGTTGTGGCCGGTATTTTTATCAGCGGCCGGGGCTGGCTGGCGGAAAGTCCGAACGATCCCGCATTTTGCGATATGGCTCAACTCACCGGCATGGAAATGGACGGCAAGGATTTTGAAGTGCTGCTACCCGTCATCCGGTCCGCCAAAAAGAACGGGGAATGGTTAGTGCTTGCCGGCCATGAAATGGGCGATAGCGGTCCGCAAACCACACGACTTGCCATGCTGAAAAAGCTGATCGAATATGCCCAGGATCCTGCCAATGAAATCTGGATCGCCCCGGTGGGAACGGTTGCAAAATATGTGAATACACACAGAAAAATAAAAGAATAAAACTATCTATATGAAATTGTATAAAACGCAGAACGGAATTGTACTGGAGCACAATGGCAACTATCATATCGCTGAGGCAGATTTCGATACCCTGGTGAACAGGAACGATCTTTACGGCTACCTGCTGCATTCACTGGAAAAATTTTCAAAATTGCCGGATGCAGAAGCGACAACACTTATAACGCGCTCACTTTTACCTCCCATTGGAAACCAGGAAGTATGGGCAGCGGGAGTAACCTATTTACGTAGCCGTGATGCACGCATGGAGGAATCAAAGGAATCGGGCGGTGCTACTTTTTACGATAAAGTGTATGAAGCAGAACGACCGGAGCTATTTTTCAAATCACTTCCCCACCGGGTTGCCGGCCATTTCGGCGATGTATATATACGAAGAGACTCTACATGGAACGTACCGGAACCGGAGCTCACCCTGTTCATCAACAGTACGGGAAGTATACAGGGCTACACCATAGGGAATGATATGAGCTCGCGCAGCATTGAAGGAGAAAACCCCCTGTACCTGCCGCAGGCAAAAACCTATGAAAGAAGCGCGGCTATCGGCCCCTGTCTTTATATTCCCGGAAAGGCTATTGACCCGGATACTACGATCAGCATGAGCATACTCCGCAATGAACAACCGGTATTTGAAGGCGCCATTCAACTTAGCATGATGAAAAGAACGCTTCCGGAACTGGCAGGTTTTTTATTCAGGGAAACCGACTTCCCCAAAGGCTGCTTTTTAATGACAGGTACCTGTTTAGTGCCGGACAATGATTTCACGCTTCTCGAAAATGATATGGTAAACATCAGCATTGATCATATCGGCACCCTGTCGAACAGGATTACCCATAAACCGCTACCGGTATAAAGTGCTAAAGCGGTCTGGTGCTCCGGTTGTCGCGTACCAACCGCTTTCATTTCCACATTTTCAAATTAACACTCCTTCAATCCCAGGGGTATATTAACCGCCAGCCCCCCTTCGGAAGTTTCCTTGTATTTATGATTCATATCGATAGCCGTATCCCACATGGTTTTAACAATGGCGTCGAGCGAAACCTTTGCAAAATCGGGCGTGCTTTGTAAGGCCAGCTGAGACGCCGTGATGGCCTTTATGGCTCCCATTGTGTTCCTTTCTATACAGGGTATCTGCACTAATCCTGCTATAGGATCACAGGTCAATCCGAGGTGATGCTCCATGGCTATTTCGGCAGCCATGAGCGCCTGCTTTTGTGTTCCTCCCATAGCTTCTGTCAATGCCCCCGCAGCCATGGCCGATGAAACACCGATCTCTGCCTGGCAACCGCCCATAGCCGCAGAGATGGTGGCTCCTTTTTTAAAAATGCTCCCTATCTCGGAAGCGGTTAATATAAACCGGATCACATTTTCATCGGTATTACCACCGCAAAAGATAACATAGTACAACAGTACGGCAGGAACCACCCCTGCAGCACCGTTAGTAGGCGCAGTTACCACCCGGCCGAAGGAAGCGTTTTGCTCATTGACCGCAAGAGCGAAACAGCTCACCCAGTCTAAAATATAGTTAAACCCGCTTCCTCCTTCCTGTATGGCGCTTACCCATGTGGAATAATCCTGATAAATCTTTCCCTGCAGGAGTCGTTTATTTAGCGTAGCTGCGCGACGTTTCACATTCAGTCCGCCCGGCAATACGCCCCCTTCATGGCAACCCTTATACACACACTCCCTGATCACCTTATATATACGAAGTATACCTTCACGGGTATCCTCCTCAGACCGCCATGCACCTTCATTTTCCATTACCACTTCATATATGTTCAGCCCTTTCATGCACCAATGCAGCAGGTCTGAGGCAGTATTTACCGGAAAAGGAAGCTGCACTTCCTTTCCGGGGGCAGCATCTTTTCCTTCCTGTTTTACAAACCCCCCGCCAATAGAATAATATGTTTCGCTCCTGGTATCTCCATCCTTCAGCGTTGCTGAAAAGGTAAGGGCATTGGGGTGGAACGGAAGCGTTTTCTTTACCAGAAAAACGATATCCTCGCCTGGGTTGAACGAAACATCATGCTTTGCCTGTAGCCGTATAGTTTTATTAAACGCAATGTCATTGATGTAGGTATTGATATTTTCGACCGCAAAAGCTTCCGGATCTTCCCCACATAACCCCAACTGAACTGCGATATCCGTACCATGCCCCTTGCCGGTCTTGGCCAAAGAGCCGTACAACAACACCTGTAAGGATACCACCTCATGCAGCAGTTCCTGCCGCGCGAGCTCACCCGTAAAAAGCTGCGCAGCCCGCCAGGGTCCCAGCGTATGGGAGCTGGAAGGGCCCACACCTATTTTAAACATATCAAAAACAGAAATAGCTTCGTAAGGCAAAAAAGTAAATTTGCGATAAAGTTAAAGGCTTTGAAGCAGATATTTACGAAGTTGTATCGCAACAAACCAATGCTTCTCTACAGCACAGATATGCCACTTCGTTTCCCTCTGATGTGTATTTGCACAGGATTATTAACCAATAAACGACAATTAGCCTGGTCACTGCACATCTATAAGCTCGAGGGAAAATATAAGGATGGAATTGCCGGGCACTACCACATTGCCATTGTCATCTGTTTGATCCTGATTACCATAACCCAGGCTGGGGGGAATAAAGAGCTTAATCTTACCTCCGGGTTGAATATATTTCAGACCTTTTTGCCAGCCGAGGATCAATCCACCTAACTGGAACTTTACCGGTGAACTGGTGGTTTTATCAAAAACCTGGTCATTGGTGAATGTGCCGGTATAATGCACGCTGATCACTGAGCATATGTCGGGCGTCTTTCCCGATCCCACCGCTTCAACAATATAATATAAGCCCGATGGATCTTTGAGAGCGGTTATACCCTTACTCTCCAGATATTGCTCAACCTTTTGCACTTCACTGTCGGGAGCTTTTGCATTCGACTCCGTATAAGGGCACTTTTCTTTTAGGCAGGACGACAGCACAAATACCAGGGGAATAACAATTCCGTAAAAGGAAATCTTTCTCATATAAATCTATCTTTAATGCTCAATGAGTTTATCCCTTCTTAAAACGTTGCATCTTCAATCCGTTTTAACATCCCTTCCGGCTTTCCCCTTTAATTCGAGGTAGCGTTGCTCATTCATTTCCCACCTGTGCCGCTTGTTAAATATAGAAAAAAAAACAGCTATGGCAAGTACGGCAATAAGTAATACCACCGGGCTTGATTGCGCATTACCTACCATAACAGCTCTTTTATTCCAGCCCGACAGGTAGTTTAAAAGGATAGGCAATGCAAGCAGCAGCCCTAAGGGAAGGCCAACCAGCAACTGGTAAAACGTCTTTTTCTGCCGTTCCCGGTTTCGCTCCCAATACACCATAAACGCCTTTTCTTCTTCACTCAGCATGGTAATAACATTTTGATACTGCAAATATAAGGAGGACCTGGCCAACAACCGACGAAGTGTTGGTATTTGTGGGGAGAGCATCATAAGCCGGGCTGATCCCATCGGTGTGAACAGCATGCGAAAACTTGCTCCCTGTTAATTTTGATATTTTTGTAACTTGTACCCCTGATTCCGGGTATTATTTTTTACTAAAACGGCCAGGATTTTGAAGATAGCAAATTTACTTGGGCAATACCTGCTCCAAAACAAAAAAATGCAGCTCCAGGGCATTGGTGAATTTATATTGGATAATTTTTACGAAAACCCATTCGAGAATGAAAAAGGCAGGATCAGGCTTCCCGAAAACTCCATCCGCTTTTTGCCAAACAAGAAGGCCACAGAAGATCCCGGGCTGATCGCCTTTATTTCGCAACATACAGGAAAAATAAAACCGCTTGCCGCTTCCGACCTTGAAGACTTTCTAAACATCGGGAAGCAGTTGCTGAACGTAAGCAAGCAATTCCATATAGAAGGGCTGGGCGCTTTAATTTTAAACGATAACGGCAATTATGGCTTTACACAGGGCAACGAAGCTATAGCAGCAATGGTTTCCGAGGAACCGCACGTCAAAAAATATGCTCAAAAAAGAGAAGAACGCAGTGATGATATGTCTTTTGAAGGCGGATATTCAAAACCCGCCAAAACCACTGCAAATATGCTCCGGCGACCCCTGATCGCATTTGCCCTCTTATTAGGCCTGGCGATTATAGGCTGGGTAGTATATTATTTTTTTCAGGAATGGCAATTGAACAGGAGCAGGCGTGATAATGCACTGGAAAACATACAGCCGGTGATTCCCGACCCGAACGCCCTTCAGACCGACTCACTGAAAACAAATGCCGACAGCGCAGTGGCATCAGCCCCCGCCGGTAATTCTTATAAGGTGATCATCGAAACCGCCCAACGTCAGAGAGCCTTGAGCAGGCATGCCGCTTTACAAAAGATGGGGTACGACGTAAAGCTCAGTACAGAAGACTCGCTGACTTTCAAGCTGTATACCATTATTAATGGTCCCCTGTCGGATACCGCCCGCAGCCGCGATTCTCTTACCCGCTTCTTTGGAAGAAAAGCCAGGATCGAATTAGAATGAATATATGAAACGCATCTCATTTATCCTGGGTTGCTTATACGGCCTGGTTGCCACAACCGATATTTCTTTTGTCTTCCTTGGATATGAACAACCAAGAACTTTCAGCAAGCCGTTGCTGATGATCACACTGATGCTGATGTATGCGGCAGAAACGGGCATACGATCGGCCTTTTCAAAAATACTGTTAGCCGCGTTATGGCTTTCCTGGGCAGGAGACGTGCTTCTGATGATCGATGGGTTATTTACAGCAGGGTTGGCAGCATTCCTGGCAGCGCATATTTTTTATATTATTTATATACTACGGATCAGTCCCGGTATTAAAGGCGCGCTTCAGTTCCAGCCACTGTTTGGCATTCCTGTTATCGCTTACTGGATATTGCTTTCCACCTTACTGCTGCCCTTCCTCGACACCCTGAAGATCCCGGTATTCATTTATGCTTCGGTGATCTGTACCTTTTGGATGCTTACACTCAACCTGTTTGGAAAAACAGATCTCAAAACGGCTGCTTTATTCTTTTGCGGAGCAGGTCAATTTGTTCTTTCCGACTCTGTTCTGGCAATAAATCAATTCATTTATCCCTTCCATATACTCCCCACCATTGTAATGCTCACCTATGCTTCCGCCCAGTTACTGTTGGTTTTAGGTAGCATAAGACATATAAGAAGATCGGATATAATAGATACCCGCCCGCTTCTTGCCAATGACACCTGATTACCTGTACGATCCCGTTCTTCCATATGAATGTTACATTCTGCTGAAAATGTAAATACCGATATTGTACGCTTCAGCAACGTACTTCATGTTAAAAGCAAATACAACATGGAAACAATGATCAATGACCTGTATTTCGATAAGAAGATGGTGAGCATGTTAGAAGAGAAGAAAGTCGATTTGGATATACTGTATGTTTATCTCATGAATGGCAAGATCACCTTGCAGGAATATTTATACCTGTGCGACGTAAGAAGATAAACCTCCGGTAAGTTACAGGTCATTTAGGGGCTGGCTAAAAAGTAATATTTTTGCCACCAGGTCACGAAGGCACGAAGAAAATTAAGACCTGCAGATCAGAACTTTGTGTCTTTGAGACTTAGTGGCATATCTTCAGACTGAACCTTTTTCTTCCTTACCGGCATCACTGTTTGTTTAATACCTTTTAAAAGGGTTTTCCACGACAGGTGAAAGATAGAACGGTTGATCTCCCTGTCAAAATGCACAGGAATGAGCCGGGGTGCTTCTTTCCCGGAAGGGTTAGCGTCTTTTATGATCATATTGGCGCCCCAGCTTGCCAATTTCTTTTCTTTCAATATACCGGTATCCTTTTTCTTTTTCAGAACAGCTATTTTTAAATCATCGTATAAAAGCTTTACGGTTCCGTCCATCCCGTAATCGTTACCTTTAAAATTAAAATCAAGGCGCTTAATACGGCCGCTTTTAATGCGTACGCCGCCAAGCGGCTCGGTTATGCCATTAATGGCTGCAGCATTCAATGCACCAAGATGCCCCCTCACATCAAACCGGCCATTGGCATTGAACAAATAAAATGTCCAGAAGACTTGCACAGGGAACCGGTTTAAAAACCTTGCCTGTATATCGGCTGTTGCTATTTTATCAGGCTCTGCCAGATCATTGGTAATATTGCTGATCACGGCATTGATATGGTTAAAATTTACCTTGCCCGTCTTTTGCAACAACCGGCCTCTTTCTTTATATTCTACAGCGCTGTTCTTAAGGATTATTTTCCCTATCCTTACGGGGAAAGCGATACGGGCAAGCTTTTGGTGTGGATACGTACCCAGCTTGCTGCGGGTATCGGGCGGGCGGGTCATGTCCCTGAATATGTTAAACGAAGCAGACCGCACCACCAGGCTGTCGGTTATCAACCGCCTGTTCAGCAACTGCTGAAAATCGACACCATGAAAAACAGGCTGGCGGAGGTCAACGTCAAACCGGTCGGACTGGACGTTCTTCTTTGCGGCAAAGGCCATTTCCCCCATCGCAGGTATAATGCGAAAGCGTGCTGCATGCATCTCCCTCTTTGCAGAGCCCACAGTAATATTTTCAGCTTTATAAGTATACAGCCCCTCGGAAGACGACCAGAGCAATGTGGAACATGCAGCAGATAACTGTTCGGAAAAAAGGATACGGGAACTGTCGCGAACGGAAGCGCTGTCTATCACTACATTCAGCAGTTCCATATCAGCACCTGTAAACTGAAGCTTCTGTCGGCCGGTTTGCATATTGCGGGTAATAAGCCGTGCACCCACGATCAGTAGGGTATCCACCCTGATCTTTTCCAGCTCTCCCAGTATTTGCTTATACACTTCGGCTGCAGGAATGTTCCGGGCAGTATCTTTTTCTGCCTGCGTATCATACATTTCAATAACGGGGTAGCTGATCCGGAGCTTACTCCCCGTTATTTCTTTTGTAAGGAGTGCCCTGGATGTTTGCACTCCTGTAACAGCTATAGAAGCGATACTGATCCTGAAAAGTACGGGCGGCTCCTTCTTTTGTGCCTTCATCATCAAATATCTTGTACTGTCGTATTGTATTGAAAGGTCGGATATGGATAGATTTCCACCTACTTCATCTATTTCCATATTGCTGTAATGGACAGCGTATAACCTATCTGTTTTTTCCCTTACTTTTAACTTTACCTGGTTGCGGATCAGGCGCTCTTTTATGGCATTCCAGTATACAATAGACAGTACAACAGCGATCACCAGCGTAAGCAAAATGCCGGCAGCGATCACCTTACCCTTTGGGGTAGACGCAGCGCTTTGTATACGGTTATGCAATCGTTTCATATTTTACCTGCTCATGATAATAAGATCAGCAGCTTCCCTTACAAATGTTTCCGATAAGATAATGTTTTACTGCCACTATTATGCCAGCAAATACACAAAGAAATATAGGATCCAATCCCTATATGCCGAATAGTTCCTGCAGATGGTGCTATATTTGAAGTATTAAAAATAAAACAGAGACTTTACGGCCAGGCATACAACAGCGCTATGACAAAAACATTCCTGCAAAAAATTTTACTTAACCCGTTACAGCGCATAATAAGTGACAGCCGTTCCGTGGGTATCCTGCTCTTTGCCTGCAGTGTGCTGTCTGTTATTATCGCCAATACCTCTGGCGGTGAAAGATACATCAGCTTCTGGAATGTTGCCGTTCCCGCTCCTTCCGGCGTTCACCTGCCCCATTCACTGCTGCACTGGATCAACGATGGCTTAATGGCCATTTTCTTTTTTTTAGTGGGAATGGAAATCAAAAGAGAATTGCTTATTGGAGAACTGTCTTCCCTCAAAAAATCACTGCTTCCGCTGTTTGCCGCTATCGGGGGCATGCTGGCGCCTGCCGCCATTTATTTATTGTTCAACAAAGAAACAGATTTTCAGCATGGCTGGGGCATCCCTATGGCCACTGACATTGCCTTTTCATTAGGCATTGCATCCATGCTGGGAAAAAAGGTACCGGCTTCCTTAAAAACATTCCTGATGGCGCTGGCGATCATAGACGACCTGGGCGCCATCCTTGTCATTGCTTTATTTTACGGCAGCGCCGTTCAATGGCTCTACCTTTTATCAGGCCTTGGTATTACCGCCATATTGTTTTTCCTTCCGCGGCTGAAAATTAAATTCGGATGGTGGAACTTCGCGCTGGGCATATTGCTGTGGTATTGCTTTTTTAACTCAGGCATTCATGCTACCATAGCAGGTGTATTGTTTGCCTTAACCATTCCGCTGCAATATCTTGAAAAGCTGGAGCACAGCCTGCATGTGCCGGTATACTTTATTATACTCCCGGTTTTTGCATTGGCCAATAC
Organism: uncultured Terrimonas sp.; assembly: GCA_964599035.1. Taxonomy (GTDB): domain Bacteria; phylum Bacteroidota; class Bacteroidia; order Chitinophagales; family Chitinophagaceae; genus Agriterribacter. Next base: position 25,154 of record CAZREP010000033.1, read on the forward strand.
CGCCATAATCATGCCCCCTGAATTTGCAGCAGCGCTCAACAGCTCATTAAACCATGGCATTATGGGAGGCTTATTTATTGGAAAACCATTGGGCATTATAACTGCCTGCTGGCTGCTGGTAAAGCTCAAATGGGGCGAGTTGCCCCGTGGCGTAAGCTGGATGCAGCTTACCGGCATCGGTATCCTGGCAGGCATAGGCTTCACCATGTCCATCTTTATAACGATGCTGGCTTTTGAAGATACCACAACCCAGGATATGGCTAAATCCGGGGTACTTATAGCCTCTGTAGTGGCAATGATCAGCGGATATATATGGCTGTATTTCACTGCAGGGAAAAAGAGAAAAATATACACGGAATGAATTACCAATACCTTTAAATCATATTCAATTATCATGACAGACAAAAAATACGAAGTATGGCTGCGCGGGCCTGTGGATGGTATTCCGGCCCTGCTGCAACCGGCAGCACATGCACTTTTACAGGCAAGAGAAGAGATCAATACGCTGATGGAAGGATTCCCGGACAACCTGCTCTGGGAAAAACCGGCAGGCGTAGCTTCCCCGGGCTTTCACCTGCAGCACATCAAAGGGGTGATTGACAGGCTGCTTACCTATGCCAGGGGTGAAGCGCTTAATGCAGAACAATTGAGCTACCTGAAACAGGAAGAGCATGCTCCTTCCCCCTCCTGCAAAACCAGCGACCTGGTAGAACAACTGAACCTGCAGGTAGATAAAGCGCTGGCACAATTGTCAGCTACAGACGAATCGTCGCTCACCGCATTCCGTGGAGTAGGTCGTGCCCAGTTGCCTTCTACTGCGCTGGGACTATTAATGCATGCCGCAGAACATACTCAACGGCATAACGGCCAACTCCTGGTAACCGTACGCATTTTAAAAGATAAGCAGCTATAAAAGCAAAGGTCTGTCTCACAGATCACACAGACAAACACAGAAGGAAACAAAACAATCTGTGCAGATCCCTGTCTGCCGACAGCTACCCTGTACACACAAGTATTTTCTTATTAATATGAAGCAAGAAAAACAATTTCAAAAGGGTATTTTTATACATCTTTCATAGAACTTGTTTAAACTATTCTTTAAACACATAGATACATAGGAAAATGTATTAGCATTGAAATGAAGTGCTCAATTTTAGGCTGAAAACTTAGCAAAACATAGTATTTTCATCTACGATGAAAATCTATGAGACCCTTTTTTTACTTGCTATGCAAAAAAAACTATGTTTCTATGTGGTTTAGATAAAAAAGGTTAAACAAGTTCATAGTATAAAATGACATTTTATACTATTCGTATTCTATCAAATATAGATATGTATACAGGGTAGCTGCCGACAGGCAGGAGTGCTATCTGTGAGAGACTATGAGGTGATGCCGGGTGATCTGTCTCACTGATCCCACAGACGATCACAGAAAAAACTCCCAGTCTGCGAAAATCAGTGTTATCTGTGAGAGACTATGAGGTATCCTGTCAGCCCCGGCTTGCCTGAAAAAATCCTTGTGCACCTGTCTGCATTTTCCTCTGTCGTTTACGATACTGTTGTAGCTTCATGTATGCCATTGACCAAAACACGGTTTTTATTGCCTTCTACCGCGCAGTTGCTGCGTTTTCATTTTTCGCTGTTCCTGATGCCGGTATACTGGTTTGCGCTGAGCCAGGTACCGGAGATCAATGGGCCTCATGCGCTGCTTTCGTTTCTCATCCTCCACCTGCTGGTATATCCTGCAAGTAACGGGTACAACAGCTATATGGACAGGGATACCGGAAGCATTGGCGGCATCCGAAAGCCATTGCAGCCTGCACCTGAGCTGCTATATGTTACCGCCGTGATGGACAGCGTGGCCATCATAGCAGGTTGTTTTATCAGCCTGTACTTTGCACTGGGCATATTGCTGTATATAGCGATGTCCAAGGCATACAGCTACCGGGGTATCCGTTTAAAAAAGTACCCGATCGCGGGATACCTGACCGTTATCCTGTTCCAGGGCGCATTTACATTTGCATTGGTTTATCATGGATGCAGTGCAGATAAAACAGCACAGCCACCGGTTTTAGCCATGCTGGCTGCCAGTTTACTGATCGGCGGATTTTACCCGATGACCCAGATATACCAGCACAACGCAGACCTGAAAGACGGCGTTCAAACCATCAGTTACCGCCTGGGGTACCGGGGAACTTTTATATTCTGTGGAATTATTTATACAATCGCCTTTCTGGCCCTGGGATTTTATTTTTTTTATACATTGCAAAACAGCGCATTCTACGTGTTCAGCCTTTGTATGTTGCCGGCGATGCTGTATTTTTTATTATGGGCACGAAAAGTGTGGCAAAATAACAGGCAGGCAGATTATCACCATACCATGCGTATGAATAGCATTGCCTCTGCCTGCACCAATATAGCTTTTATCATTATTTTTATCACTGGTCACTTTGAGTAAGATCATTAGCATAGGAACCGCCTTACCGCAGTACAGGCACCGGCAGGAAGATATCCTGCACTTCATGCAGCAGGTATATGCGACCGGTGCTGCAGAACAAAGAAAAATGAAGTTCCTGTATCATCAGAGCGGCATACAAAATAGGTATTCAGTGATCGGTGACTACAACCGTCCTGCCAGCGACTGGAAATTTTATCCGCGCAGCGAAAACCTGGAACCTTTTCCATCGCTTGAGCAACGCATGGCACTCTACCACAAATATGCCGCACCACTATCGGTGGATGCCATCAGAAACTGCACGGAACACCTGCTGCCTGCAAAACAAATTACCCACCTGATCACCGTAAGCTGTACGGGCATGAGCGCTCCCGGCCTCGACCTGCAGATCACAGACCTCATGGATCTGCCGAATACGCTTTACCGGACTTCCGTCAATTTCATGGGATGCTATGCCGCCATACATGCCCTGAAAATGGCGGATGCCATCTGCCAAAACGATACCTCAGCCAGGGTAATGATCGTATGCGCCGAGCTGTGCACCCTGCATTTTCAAAAAGAACCCACAACCGACAACATTACTTCCAGCATGTTGTTTGCAGACGGATCGGCAGCGGCACTGGTCACGCATGATCAATACCCTACACCGGGACTGAAGCTGCAACATTTTTATTCGGAGATCATACCCAAAGGAAAAAAAGATATGGCATGGGAATTATCCTCTTCGGGTTTTTTAATGACATTAAGCGGCTATATACCCGGACTGATAGAGGAGGACTTCGAACCATTGATCGCACGGGCATTACAAGCTGCGGGCATAAGCAAAGAACAGGTTAGCGGATGGTGCATACATCCCGGTGGGAAACGTATTCTTGAAGCCGTTAAAAAAAGCCTGCACCTTCCCGAAACATTGCTGCACGACAGCTATCATATACTGGAACAGTTCGGCAACATGTCTTCTCCCACTATTTTATTTGTATTGAAGAAGATGATGCAAACGCATTCAGCCAGGCACCTCAAAATATTAGGTGCTGCTTTTGGTCCTGGGCTTACTATGGAAACCTTTATTGGAGAGCAGGTATAAGAATATAGGTGTTGCAGATACTATTCATATAAAACACAAAGGACGGCAAGAAAACACAAAGAGCACAAAAAACACAAACGCTTAATAGCGTATTCCTCTAAATAAACAAGATTTTCTTTGTACATCTTTGTGCATCCTTTGCGAACTTTGTGGTTAAACCGTTTACCTATCACCTGGTTTTTAATCACCTCCGGAATAAGCTATCTTTATCAAACAGCAATTTAAAAAACACTGCTGCCGTTTGTCATTTTATGCCCCGTTCGACCCATACGGAACTACTCGATGATGATCATATCCCGTTTGAAGACCTCAAACAGAATATGAAAGAGCTGAACTTCATCAATACCTGGCTGGGTGGCCACGCTATTACCATTGCTGGTATAAAAAAATTATTGTCTATATCAGGCATGCTCAACAGCACCCTCAGTATTTGTGAAGCCGGTTGCGGGGGAGGCGATAATTTACGGGCCATTGAGCAGTGGTGTGCAAAAAAGAATATCGCTGTTCACTTAACCGGCATTGATATAAAGAAAGCATGCATTGACCTCGCGAAAGAGAAAACTGCCGGCTTAAAATATACATGGATCACTGCTGATTACAGCCAGGTGAATTTCACTCATCAAAAGCCGGATATCATTTTTTCTTCTCTTTTTTGTCATCATTTCAGCAACGGCGCCCTGGTACAAATGATGCAATGGATGCGACGAAACAGCAATATGGGATTTTTCATTAACGATCTGCACCGCAATACGCTGGCTTATCACTCGATCAGGATCCTTACCAGGTGGTTCTCGAAAAGCTATCTTGTAAAAAACGATGCCCCGCTTTCTGTACTGCGCGGATTTAAAAAAACGGAATGGGAAGCGATCATGCAGCAGGCAGGTATACAGCACTACGCTGTTGAATGGAAATGGGCATTCCGCTGGCTGATAACAGCAACATCATGACAAACACTCCTACATACGATGTGGCCATCATTGGCGGTGGTTTGGCAGGGCTCTGCATGTCCATACAGTTAGCGAGGCAGGGTCACCAGGTAATTGTATTTGAAAAAGAGAAATACCCTTTCCACAAAGTATGCGGCGAATACATCAGCCTGGAATGCTGGAATTTCCTGGAGGAGATGGGTGTACCGCTGAGCAACTGGAACCTGCCGCAGATCAGGAACCTGGTGGTATCCTCCCCCTCTGGCAAAACCATTGAACGCAGCCTGCCGTTAGGAGGCTTTGGCATCAGCCGGTACAGGTTAGACGCATTCCTTGCAGAGCTGGCCCGCAATGCCGGAGCCGAAATAATGGAAGGAACAAAAGTGGACAACGTTGAGTTCAGCGATTCATTCTTTCATGTGCAATGTGGACCGGCCATATACAAAGCCAGGCTGGCGTGCGGCACATTCGGCAAACGCAGCAACCTCGATATCAAGCTGAAAAGGAACTTTGTTCAAAAGAAACCCGGTAAGCTCAGCAACTATATCGCGGTGAAATATCATGTTCAGGCAGATCTCCCTGAAAATCTCATCGCATTGCACAACTTTGAGAACGGGTATTGCGGTATATCGCGGATAGAAGATGAAAAGCATTGCCTTTGCTATCTTACCACCGCGCAAAACCTGCAACGATGCAATAATACGATCACTCAGTTAGAGCAGCATATACTACGCCGTAACCCTCACCTGGATAAAATATTCCGGGAAGCCGTTTTCCTGTATGCTTCGCCCCTTACCATATCGCAGGTGAGCTTCAATAGCAAAACGCAAACTGAGCACCATATGCTGATGACAGGCGATGCCGCCGGAATGATCGCCCCGCTTTGCGGCAACGGTATGAGCATGGCGATGTACGGAAGCAAGATCGCATATAAACAGATCCATCCTTTTTTGCAGGGAAAGATAAGCCGCTATGAAATGGAAACCGAATACCAAACCGAATGGAATGCTGCCTTCAAAAAAAGATTAAAAGCCGGCCGCCTGATACAGGAATTGTTCGGTAGGGAATGGATAACGAATGGCTTTATACAGGCACTCCGGCCTTTTCCCACATTGACCGACCGGCTGATCAGGCAAACACACGGAGAGCCTTTTTAGCCAACACATGGGAGCTTTTACCGGCACTCCTTAATTGCTGCTTTCATTCCAGTAATAGCTATCGGGATAGATACGTTGTCCGAAAATAGCCGTTCCCACCCGCACTATGGTTGCTCCTTCTTCTATAGCGGTTTCCAGGTCGCCGCTCATACCCATTGAAAGCTCTTCCACGCTAACATTCGGGATCTGTAAAGCGATGACCTCCTGCTGAATAGCTTTCAGCAGGCGGAAACACTGCCGCACCTTTTCCGTCTCTGCACTGAACAACCCGATGGTCATTAATCCTTTTATCCGTAAGGTATCCAATTGAGCTGCCTGTTTTACCAGGCTGATGGCCTCCCCGGGGTGAATGCCAAACTTGCTTTCCTCTCCTGATGTGTTCACCTGTATGAATACATCCATTTTCTTTTTTTCAAAAACCAGGCGCCGGTGCAGCTTTTCGGCAAGCTCCCAGCGGTCGAGCGACTGAATGCAGGAAACATCATACCTGACTATATCCTTAATTTTATTGGTTTGCAGGTGGCCTATAAAATGCAATTCATGAGGCGTATCCCTTAAATCCTCATATTTCTCTTTCACTTCCTGCACCTTATTCTCACCTATGAGATGCTGTCCTGCACGCAACGCCATTTTGATCCGATCCGGCGGTACGGTTTTGGTTGCCATCAGCAGCCTCACCTCTTCGCTGCTCCTGTTGCACCCGGCACAAGCCTGCTCTATCCGTTTTAGAATGCGATCAAGATGTACAAGCACGTCCTCCATCATTCTTTGCTTTTTTTGTTCAGCCAGTCTTCCCTGGTAATACGATAAACAAAATTCAGTTTGGGTATTTCACCTGAACGTTCTGCTTCCTGCTCGCCAACTTTCTCTGCTCCAACACGGGCCATGGCTACCTGCGAACGGATATTGGTATTCCCCACATGAAAATATACTTTGGAAACAAAAGAGAAGATATAGTCCAGCATAAGCGCTTTTACCAAAAGGTTTATTCCCTTCCCCCAGTACCGCGTAGCATAAAATGTATATCCTATCAAAATACTGCTGTCCGCTTCGTCTAACTCATAGAATCTTGTACTTCCTGCAATATTGCCGTTTTGCTTATCCACTATTTTAAATGCGCCGTTACTTGCCATTGCTTCATCAAAGAATATTCGGAACACTTCTTTTTTCCAGCGATCCGTTTGGGGATGCTGTTCCCATATTTTAGGATCTGAGGCCACAGCATACAGTGCTTCAAAATCATCTTCGTTTAAAGGGCAGAGGAGCATACGGTTGTTCTCTAATACCGGCTGCAGGTTTATGTTCATTGTTACGGGAGAATTAAAATATGCTTGATCAGGGGTAATGCAAAGGCATTCCTCAACCTGAATGATATGCAAAAATAGGCAATCTCCTGTTTGGTATCGGAATCCGTGCATCATTCATCTAAAAACAAAGGACGCTGTTGGTGGAGAATGGTGAGAGGTGAGATGAGAAACGTGAGAAGTTCTCTCACAGATAGCACTCCTGCCTGTCAGACAGGGATCTGCACAGATTGTTTTGTTTTCATCTGTGTTTGTCTGTGTGATCTGTGAGACAGTTCACCCTGCAAACCGGGGTCAACACAACAATAGTATTAAATTCTTAAGGAAACGATATTGATTGACAATTGCCCATTCACCCGAACAATACGACGTGTTATAATTAACCCAGGACTGGCCCATCATGCCGACAATTACTTTTTTGCCGGGTTGTTGTTAAACGGCTTCCCCAGCTTCACAAGAGGTGTTTCACCATTCAGATTCAGCCGCACAGCTCCTATCCGCTCCGCACCACCCCGCCAGCCTTCACGTGCATTAAAATACATTAACAGCGCACCTTTCCACGACACAACATCCAATTGGTAAATGATCGCCGACCGCCAGGGAATATCCGGATCGGGTTTAACGATGGGATTACAATCTGCTTCCTCCCATTCCAGCCCGTCTTTACTGGTGAGCATACGGATCTCTGAACGGGATCTTTCTTCGCTATCAATATAAATAGGATTATAGAACGCCATATACCCGTTGTTGTAACCAAATACCTTGAAACCACCGCAGCCATAGTTTCGGTAAGGGAGATCTATATCAGGAGCCAGCACAGGTTCTTCCTTTTTTATGAATGGTCCCAACGGATCGTCTGCTTCTGCACAAAAAATATACTTGGGCTCTCCATAACCTGCATCTTTGAGAAAAACCATCCCTGCGCTGTAATACATCCTGTAGCGACCATCAGGCAATTGAATAACACAGGGATTACGCGCTTCAATTCCTGATCCTTCCCGTTCTTTCGGCAGTTCCGGCATAACCAGGTCAACGGGTTCCGACCAGTGTACAAAATCGGTAGTAGTACGTGCTCTTATGATGGTGTGATATTTTTTCTTCAGCTCTTTGTTCCCAATAGCCGCTGTAGTAGCGGTATAATACTGTATCCAGCGGTTGCCATCCCAAAAAAGATACTGGATGCCCACTTCCCCTTCTTCCCGGAAAATTTCTTTCCAGCGCAGCCCGTCGTGCGAAACCGAATGAAAAAACCAGGTATGCCATCCCTTCCCGTCGTGCGAGAATCCATGATAAAAGGCATGCCATTGCGTATCAAATTCGCCTGGGGTTAAGATCTGCGGGTCGCCTATCACCAACTCCGGCAAGCCATATCCTGCCGGGTCTATGAGCGGGTTTTCCGGCAAGTCTGTCCATTTGCTTTCTCCCCAGTCGGGCGCCGTGAATAAAGCCGGTGAAACAGATGCCTTGTTTACAGATCTCGAATGACATGCCACAAGCAGCGCACTTATGCCGATCACTAAAAATACTTTTCTATTCACCCGTAATATTTTTTGATTACCTGTTAGCGGCAGATGATCCTCCGGAATGATATATAGAGCGAAAACCCGGAGCGTTCTACCTATTGATTTTTGAATATTTTAAAATATAAATTTATCTATCTTTGAACAGCAACAGATTTTTCTTTACATAAGTGCTCCAACTTGTCTGACTGCTTACAATATGATGAAAGGGCGTTGCTTGCTGAGATCGCTTCCGGCAATGAGCCTGCATTCAGGAAGCTGTTTGATATTTACAAAGACCGCTTCTATGCCGTGGCCTTTAAGATGACGCAATCGGAACAAGCTGCAGAAGATATTGTACAGGAGGTTTTTATGAACATCTGGAAAAACCGTGAGCACCTGCTCAAAGTTGACCATCCTTCTTCTTATTTTTTTACTGCCGTTTACAGAAAAGTGTATCATCATTACCGGAGGCTGGCTGCTGAAAGAAAATTTTTACAATCCGCTTCAGCCATACAAGCAGCCGAAAATACTACCGATGAAATGGTGACTGCCAATGAATGCAGGGAATGGATATCCCAGGCTGTAACCCGGCTGCCGCCACAGCAAAAACTGGTGTTCAGGCTGAGTAAAGAAGAGGGTATGAAGAGGGAAGATATTGCCCGCCAACTGGAAATATCTCCCAATACGGTTAAAAACCACCTCTCCGATGCGCTTAAGTTTATTCATACTTTCCTGCGTAAGTCTTCGCTGATCTTTCTCAGTATAATGATATTCATGCGGGGTGAATGGTGAATTGCTGACCCCGATGGCCATAAAGCATCAAGAACCAAATAGCAGGAACCAAATAAACCTGCCTGCAGGCAAGTTCGAAGCATAAAATCCGAAATCCGAAAGGGCTGTCGACCAGGAGCTCTCAGCAAGGTGCTTCCCTTACACCTTACCTCAAATCATATACCACAAACGATGAATCCCAAAACTATAAACTCCTGCAACCTGAGACCTGAAACCTTTACCCGTCTCCCAAAAATAATTTTCGGACAGCAGTAGTACAAATGCCTTCCTTGTGTATCTGCCTGATACAGGATTTAAAATTAAACCGGTATGGCACTACCCAAAGAACGGGTTTTTTACTTATTGGAGGCTTATATTTCCAAACACTCCACTGCTGCCGAAGAAAATGAGCTGATGGCATGGATCCTTGAAGCAGGTGAAGATGCTGAGCTGAAAGATTTTGTATGGGACATCTGGAATCAGCAACATCCTGCAAAGCAGCTTTCTGATGCAGACTGGAACATGATCTATGCCCGTGTTATGGAAGCATCGGGAGATGCGCTGCCGCCTGCCAAAATAAGAAGAATGAGCATACTCAGAATAACGGCAGCAGCAGTTGTGCTGATCGCGTTATTTACAGGCTCTTATTTTTATTTTTCTTCAGCAAAACAACCTAACAACGCCGTCGTACAATCAGCATCAAAAGACATCGCCCCGCCTTCAGCAAGCAAAGCAACACTCACCTTAGCTGATGGCAGTAGCATTGAAGTAGAGGGCACTGCTGATGGGACGATTGCGATGCAGGGCAATGTTAGCATAGTCAAACGATCCAGCGGGGAAATAGCTTATGCGGGCAACGATGCCAAAGCTGTGGGGTATAATACATTCAGCGTTCCCAGGGGAAGTAAGCCATTAGGTCTTACCCTCTCTGATGGCACCCGGGTATGGCTTAATGTAGGATCCAGC